>JAJDNP010000018.1 GCA_022340645.1 Gammaproteobacteria bacterium
ATGAGCTGTTTGATATTGTATTAAAACGCATTCTTGACGAAACGGAACATCTTTACCCGCTGATACGCAGCTTAAAGTAAAGATAGCTTGATTAATTACATTTCATTTTGTTAACGCCCGGGGTTGTTAACACACTACCATATTGTGCCGCTGTACGGCTTAGGTGCAGTCAATATAATGGCTCATGGCTGCCCTTAACTGCCACTGCCTGATCATTTTACGCTGACCCGACCAGTCCAGGGAAGCAGGCCTTACCGTAGGCCGGCATCATGCTAACCTGGTAATTATCTTGATTTACTGGCCTGAACTCCAGTCGCACATTTGCTAATAGTTTGAAAACCACCAGCATGTCGAATATGATAATACTGTTATTAACGCCCGTGCCGGCATGAGCAAATGAGAAAACAATGAACTACCCTGTTAAACATTCATTCAGCCTCGGCGTTATATTACTGGCACTATGGCTGGGGATGTCAGGCAAATTCACTGTATTCATGCTGTGCCTGGGTCTCGCATCGATACTTGCTGTCCTCTATATCGCACACCGCATGGATGTCATTGACCGTGAGAAATTCCCCGCTCACGTTAACGTTCCGCTGCTGCGCTTCTGGCTGTACCTGTCACGCGAGGTGGTGATTGCCAATATCGATGTTGTCAGGCGCATTTTCACCCCCGGAAAAAGCATCAGCCCGCAGATGTTCGAGCTGCCGCAGACACTTAAAACGGACCTTTCCTGTGTAATCTATGCCAATGCCATCACCTTGACTCCAGGCACTGTCAGTGTAAACCTTAATAAAGAATCCATCACCGTTCACTCACTAAGCAAGGAGGCCATGAAAGACCTGTGCAGCGGCCGTATGGCCAGTCTTGTTCCTGAAGATTATAAGGACGAGTAAACGTGATATTTACAGTTGCTGCTTTAGCTATCCTGGTAACAATACTGCTTGGACTGGCGCGCGCACTGTTAGGGCCTACAATTTATGATCGGATTCTTGCGGTCAACATGGTTGGCACGAAAACCTCGTTACTGATTGCGGTTGTTGCTGTTGTTTCAGAACGTACTGACATGATTGATATCGCCCTGATGTACGCCTTGATCAACTTTATAGGGGTCGTCGCCGTGTTGAAATTTATTTCCCAGGGGAATTTTTATACTGCTGGAAAAGATGAGCATTCAAAATGATCCTGGTTGAAATCATCAGCTGGATTTTTATTATCGCAGGCGCCCTGCTTGGCGTCGCCGGCGGCATAGGCATTCACCGCTTCCCCGATTTTTATTCAAGGCTGCATGCCGTAGGCATCACGGATACATTATGCGCCTCGCTGTTCCTTATAGGGCTGGTTATGCAAACCGGTATGAGCATAGCCAGTATAAAACTCTGCCTGATTTTTATACTTATGTTTTTCAGCAGCCCTACCTCGTCTCATGCCCTGGCAGACGCTGCCTTTCTCGGCGGTCTCAAACCTCAGCTTGATAAAGATGATGACTAGCACGCTATGATTGACACGATGATTGACATAGCGCTGATGGCATTCCTGGCAATTTGCGCCATTGCTATTATCAAAACGCACAATCTGTTCGTGATAATAATGCTGTTCGGCATTTTCAGTTTACATTCCGCAGCACTGTTTGTTGTCATGGACGCTGCAGACGTTGCGTTTACAGAGGCCGCCGTGGGCACCGGTATATCTACCGTGCTAATGCTGACCACGCTTGCGTTAACTAAAAAACACAGGGAGAAGAAACCCGTGCACCGCGCCAGGCTCCCGCTGCTGGTTGTATTAATCACCGGTAGCGCCCTGGTTTACGGTACCTATGACATGCCATCATTCGGCGATCCCTGCTCTCCTGCTCAGCAGCATATCAAACCCCGCTATATTGAAAACAGCGTAGCGGAAACAGGCGCGCCTAATGTTGTCACCGCGGTACTCGCCAGTTACCGCGGCTATGACACCCTGGGTGAAGTCACCGTTATTTTCACTGCAGGTATTGGCGTTATGCTGCTGATTGGCGGCCGATTCAACGGCAGGAACAACAAAGAGAACAGGTAATGAAACATGATCTTATCCTGAGAGTCATCGCCAAGTACCTGTTCCCGGTCATCGCGCTGTTTGCGTTTTACGTGCTTTTTCACGGCGAATATGGCCCTGGTGGCGGCTTCCAGGCTGGCGTCATATTAAGCGTGGCGTTTATTTTTTATGCCCTGGTATTTGGCATGGAAACAACAGAGAAGGTATTACCGCTAAAAGTCTTGCGTGTACTCGCCAGTAGCGGCGTGCTGACCTATGCCGGAACGGGTGTCGCCACCTTGCTGATGGGTGGTAATTTCCTCGATTATGGCCTGCTGCTTTCCAGCAAAGCTGCCGGCCAGCAGCTTGGTATTTTAATAATAGAACTGAGCGTTGGCATTACCGTCAGTGCCGTCATGCTGATCATCTTTTATACTTTTGCGAATAGACGGCGGCCATGGGAGGATCATCATGATTGATGTCTTCATCAGTCACTATAATTACTGGATTGTCATCCTGTTAATGATGGCCGGGTTCTATACTGTAATCAACCACGGCAACCTGATTAAGAAAATTGCGGGACTTAATATATTCCAGACTTCTGTTTTTTTACTTTATATCAGCATCGGTTATGTTGATAACGGCACCACGCCAATTGTCGCTGAAGGTTTTACAAGGTACGCTAACCCGCTGCCCCATGTCCTCATACTGACAGCGATCGTGGTCGGCGTATCAACGACCGCCCTTGGTCTTGCTCTTGTCGTACGCATAAAAGAAGCATACGGCACCATCGAAGAAGATGAAATTCAAGAGCAGGACATGATACCGTGATTGAACAGAACCTGAGCCTGCTGCTGGTGGTGATACCATTATTAGCGGCACCAGTTGCGGCTATCCTGCCTGGCCTAAGACCGCCATGGCTGCTGGCACTGGCTGTCACCTGGCTATGTTTTGTAATAGCCGGCTGGCAATTATTTACAGTGATGGACGGCAGCATTATCAGCTATGAGCTTGGCGGCTGGGCGCCACCCTGGGGCATCGAATACCGTATCGATGCCATGAACGCGCTCGTCGCCCTGATAGTGGCGGGCATTGCCGCGATTACAATGCCATACGCATTACTCACGGTCGAAAAGGAAATTCCCCGGCACCAGGTGCCGCTATTCTATTCCGCCTTTCTTTTATGTATTGTCGGCCTGCTGGGAATCACGCAAACAGGTGACATATTTAACCTGTTCGTCTTTCTTGAAATATCTTCACTGTCTACTTACGTGCTGATAGCAATGGGTGAACAGCGGCGCGCACTGACATCAGCCTATCAGTACCTCATTATGGGCTCGATCGGTGCGACCTTCGTGCTGATCGGTATCGGTCTTGTCTATGCCGAGACAGGAACGCTAAACATGCAGGACCTTCACTTGCGGCTGCAGCCAATACTCGACCATCGCACGATACATACCGGCTTTGCTTTTATTTCTGTCGGTATAGCGCTGAAACTCGCATTATTCCCATTGCACCTGTGGCTGCCCAATGCGTACAAATACGCACCTTCCGCCATCAGCGTATTTCTCTCTGCCACTTCAACAAAAGTCGCCGTGTATGTCATGTTACGCCTGCTATTTTCCGTGTTCTCCAGCGATATTCTCATGATCGAGCCAACGGAAGACATATTATTGCTGCTAGGCATTTTCGGTGTAATCCTGGCATCAGTTACCGCCATATATCAGCGTGACATCAAACGCCTGCTTGCCTACTCCAGCATTGCGCAGGTGAGTTACATGGTGCTGGGTATAGGGATGGCGTCAAATATGGGAGTGACGGCTACCCTGATACATGTATTCAATCACGCACTCATGAAAGCTGCACTGTTCATGGCAGCAGGCGCCGTAGTCTACCGGGCAGGCTCAAGCCGTTTTGAAAAAATCGATGGCATGGGGCGGCAGATGCCCTGGACATTTGCAGCCATGTTCATTGCCGGTTTGAGCGTCATCGGCATACCGGGTACTGCCGGTTTTATCAGCAAGTGGTATTTTGTACTCGCTGCACTTGAACAGCATTCATGGCTGATCGCGCTGGTAGTACTGTCGGGATCCCTGCTGAGTGTTGTCTACATCTGGAGGATCGTAGAAGTCATGTATTTACGGCCGGCAACGGATACGGGCTTATCGGTCAAGGAAGCGCCGTATGCCTTGCTGGTGCCAATGTGGTCGCTCGTTTTAGCCAATATTTATTTTGGTATCAACACAGAGCTGACGTTAAACATCGCTGATATATCGGTAAAACTTCTCGACATCACTGACTAAGATGAATGCTCAACAGTTACTCTTGTTTGCCGTATTTCTGCCGTTTATTGGCGCGACGGGCATCGCGCTGTGCAGAAAACGGCACAACCTGAGGGAGACAGTGACATTGATAACGGCAGCCACTGTATGCTGTATCGTGTTAGCGATTTATCGGCGGTTTACCAGTGGGGAGTTGCTGGCTGTGGAAATTGCCGAGCCATTGCCCGGACTTTCAATACGCTTCGAGGCTGAATCACTGGGCCTGTTATTCGCACTGGTTGCCGCCATGTTATGGCTCATCACCTCGATTTATTCCATTGGTTACATGCGTGCTCATGACGAACAGCACCAGACACGGTTCTATACCATGTTCGCTATCGCCATTGGCTGTACGCTTGGTGTTGCTTTTGCCGGCAACATGCTGACGCTGTTCCTGTGGTATGAGATGCTGACTATTGCCACCTACCCGCTGGTGGCACACGCAGGCACAGACAAAGCACGGCGCGGTGCACGTACTTATATCGGCATCCTGCTGGCTACCTCCATAGGCCTGCTGTTACTCGCTATTATTATCACCTATTCATTGACCGGCAGCCTGGATTTTCGTGAAGGCGGCATCCTCGCAGAAAAACTTGATCCGGCCTGGGCGGGCCTGCTCTATGCTCTGTACATATTTGGTATTGGCAAGGCAGCCGTGATGCCATTTCACCGCTGGCTGCCAGCAGCCATGGTGGCACCAACGCCGGTAAGTGCATTGCTGCATGCCGTGGCCGTAGTAAAAGCAGGTGTGTTTACGGTATTAAAAGTTACGATCTATATCTTTGGTACCGATTTTATCACCCGTTCAGGGGCAAATGACTGGCTGATCTGGTTCGCCGGTGCCACCATCCTGCTGGCATCGCTGGTCGCCATGAGCCAGGATAATCTCAAGTTGCGCCTGGCCTATTCTACCATCAGCCAGCTTGGCTATATCGTACTCGGTGCACTGCTGGCAACCAACAACAGTTTACTGGGCAGCGCCCTGCATATTTCCATGCATGCATTTGCCAAGATTACCCTGTTTTTTGCCGCCGGCGCTATTCTCGTCGCTGCCGGAAAAACGGAGATAACTGATATGGGCGGACTTGGCCGCGCCATGCCGCTTACCTTTGGCGCTTTTCTTATCGGCAGTTTCAGCATCATCGGCTTGCCGCCATTTGGCGGTATGTGGAGCAAGTGGTACCTGGCCATGGGCATCGTCGAAACCGGCCAGTGGCTGCTGCTTACCGTGCTGCTTGCCAGTTCCCTGCTGAACATTGCCTACCTGCTACCTGTCCCCGTCAGGGGTTTTTTCGGCAAGGCCAAAGATGGCACAACATACACGCAGATAACGGAAGCACCAGCGAGCTGCCTGCTGGCAATGACAGTAACATCACTTGCCTGTTTATTGCTGTTTTTCTATCCTGACCCTTTCTACGAACTGGCATTGCATTCGGCGGGAAATAATTAGCATGGCGGTACCAGAACAAAAACAGCACCTGTTTGATAAACCGCGTAATGTATCGCGGCTGTTAAATGCACTGTATGTTATTTGCATATCGCTGTTCATACTCGATTTTTTCCTGCACCGGCATGTGTCATACAAATGGGAAGAAGCCACCGGTTTTTACGCCATCTTCGGCTTCGTCGCCTGCGTATCTCTGGTGCTTATTGCCAAACAGCTGCGCAAGGTCCTCAGGCGCAAGCAAGACTATTACCATGTGGATGACTGAACTTCCACCGTTTGTTCCCTTTTTCCTTGCCGCATTACTGGCAGCGATAACGCGCGGCAGTTTGCGTAATCTGATTTTACTTGCCGCGCCTGTGCTTGGCGGACTGCATCTCTGGTTAGATGTTCCACCCGGCGTCATCACACATTTCAGTATTATGGAATTTGACCTGCAGCTGATGCGGACAGACCGCCTCAGCCTGTTGTTTGGTTACCTGTTTCATATAGCCGCGTTTATTTCCGTCATCTTTGCCTGGCATGTACGCGATACAACGCAGAATGTTGCCGGCATGTTATATGCCGGCAGTGCTTTGGGCGCGGTATTCGCCGGCGACCTCGTCAGCCTTTTTATATTCTGGGAACTGCTCGCCGTTTCATCAGTTTTTCTGGTTTGGGCTCGTCGCTCTGAACGTGCGATTCGTTCCGGTTTACGCTACCTGGTGATCCAGGTTGCTTCCGGGATGCTGCTGCTGGCTGGCGCACTGCTGCATTATTTCAAAACCGGTTCGCTGTCTTTCGATTATATAGGCCTGTATGGCGTCAGCGGCTGGCTGATCTTTCTCGCGTTCGGCATCAAGTGCGCTTTTCCATTGCTGCATAACTGGCTCACCGATGCCTACCCGGAAGCGACTGCTAGCGGGACTGTTTTCCTCTCAGCTTTCACCACCAAGGTTGCCGTGTATGCCCTGGCAAGGGGTTTTCCCGGTACGGAAATCATGGTTTACATCGGTGCGGTAATGGCCTGTTTCCCGATCTTCTTTGCCGTTATCGAGAATGACCTGCGCCGCGTGCTTGCATACAGCATGATAAACCAGCTCGGCTTCATGGTCTGCGGAATTGGTGTTGGCACCGCGTTGGCACTTAATGGCGCGGTGGCACATGCTTTCAACGATGTACTTTTCAAGGGCCTGTTATTTATGAGCATGGGCGCGGTACTTTACCGCACGGGCAATATCAACGGTTCAGACCTCGGCGGTTTATACAAGTCAATGCCGAAAACGGCAACGCTGTGTATCGTTGGCGCCTGTTCAATCTCTGCTTTCCCGCTGTTCAGCGGTTTCGTCAGCAAATCCCTGGTGATGACGGCAATGATCCAGCAGGGTTATGATTATCTCTGGCTGATGCTGCTGTTCGCCTCTGCCGGCGTGTTCCATCATGCCGGTATTAAAATCCCGTACTTTGCGTTCTTTGCCAAAGACTCGGGTATTCGAACACAGGAAGCCCCGCTCAACATGCTACTAGCTATGGGGCTTTCCGCCGCACTGTGTATCTTTATTGGATCGCAGCCACAATATCTATATAACCTGCTGCCGTGGGCAGTTACCTACTGGCCCTATGATATCAGCCATGTACTGTCTCAAATGCAGTTGCTGTTTTTCTCCGCGCTGGCGTTTGTCTGGCTGAACAGGCAGGGTCTCTATCCGCCCGAGCTGCACGCAATCAACCTCGATGTAGAATGGCTATACCGCAAACTTTTACCCGACACAGCTGGCTGGGTATACAATAATTTACATCGAGTCCATATCGATACCAGTAATTCACTGAAAACTTCATTAAGTGAGATCACGAAAACCGTGGCGAGCTCATACCTTGGCAGGCTGCACCTTGCAACCAGCTGGCCAACTGGCAGCATGGTGTTCTGGATAGCGGTCATTCTTGGATTTTTTCTGCTCGCCGATATTATACAGCACTAGCACGCTTGACCTGGTTAGCTTGACGTAAGCTGACTGTTTACGAGCCTCTCCTGCCATGTTCTGGCTAAACTATCTCTAACCCGGATATTTCACAGGAACGCTGCAAATGGCACTTATCATTATGATAATCATAAGAAATATTCGTATATTAGAAAAGTACACTAGGTACCCGGTATCGTTATGCAGTTTTTGGAAAAATCTGCATTCCTATGAAATATCCGGGCTGATTCAACTTACGGAATCATTTAACAATGGGACAAAGCCGGTGCGGGCTTCGATACACTATTTATAGATTAAAAACACGATCGATGCGGTTCAAACCTGGCTGCATGCTACGGTACAGTCTCGAAGTTCACTGGTTAGAAGAGACAATCGTTATATCTCGGTTCGGCTTTTTAAGCTGTTATTGACACCGTTTCAGGCAATCCTTGAACAGCGGCGGGGCCAGTAAAGTCGTCACTATCACCATAAGCACAACGGCGGAAAAAAGCGCGTCATTCAGCACCCCCAGGCTTTTTCCGATGGCGGCAAAAATAAGTCCGACTTCACCGCGCGGCATCATACCGATACCAATGGCAAAATGATTTTTTACACTTAAGGCGCCAAACCCCGAAAGCAGCTTACCGGCAACAGCCGCCACCAGCAGCCCTGCCGCAAGTAACATCACATCCTGCTGCAGGAAAGTTTCAAGCTTTACCTGCAGCCCCATGAGTACGAAGAAGATGGGAACCAGAATAACTTCCAGCGGCATGATCAGGTCTTTTATTGTTACCGGGCACTTGCGATCATTATCCCAGCTCTCAAAGTAGGCATCCTGCAGGATTAAACCGGCAGCAAATGCGCCGACAATCGTTGCCAGGCCGGACAGGTTTGCCATCCATGCCATCAACATAACAAACAGGTAGGAAACAAACATCTTGGCTTCGACAATATCGAGACGGCAAAACATCCTGACAAACAAGCGTATGATATAGGGACCGATAATTATTGTTGCTACTAAAAATATGGTTGCAGTTATAACCGTTAACGAAATGTGAATCAGGTCAATACTGCCCGTGATGACAATTCCGCTAACGATCGCCAGCATTAACAGACCAAGGACATCGTCGATAACGGCCGCACCGAGTATGATATGCGCTATTTCTGTTTTCTCCATTTTCATTTCCTGCAGTACCATCGCAGTGATGCCAACGCTGGTCGCGGCCAGCGTCGCTCCCAGGAACATACTGGTATTCAGGTCGGCATCTTCGATTAGCATACTGGATGCCAGCATGCCGAACAGAAAAGGCAGCAGCACACCGATGACGGCAACACGGCTGGAATCGGGCCCAACCTTGCGCATTTCATCAACACTGGTTTCGATACCGACCAGGAACAGCAGGAAGATAATACCGTAGCGCGAAAACACGTCTACAGTATGCGCGACCTGTAATATTTCACCGCCATGCTCACCGCGTAATATATGCAGGATGCGCCAGGTACCTTCGGCCCCCACGGCATTGAGACAGGCCAGCTCAAGATTTTCGCCCTTGAGCATGTATTCTATGGTTGAAAATATTGCCGGTCCTTCACGCAATACGGTAATGAGATCAAACTGCAAATAAAACGCAAGATTGCCGACAGCGATCCCCATGATCAATTCGCCAATAACCGAAGGGAAGCCAAGCTTACGCGCAGAGAAACGGCCAATTAGTGCAACAAAAAGAATACCGGTTACGCCGAGTATGACAGGCGCTATCGGGTCATTGTGCGAAATGTGAAATTGTGCAGCGGAAACAGCTGAAGGCAGCAGCAGCAACAGTAATAGTATTAAACTCAGGCTGAGATTCTTTCTTATCATATAGTTCGAAAAAAAGCAGATAAAACTACTCTACTACACAGCTACAGGTCGGGTTATGCTTCGCTAACCCGACCTGTAAAAAAATACACGCCAGATCCTTCGTTATTGATGCAATAGCAATTAGCAGATACGCGGCAACGGATCGTCTTCTAGCTCCTCAAGTATACGCTCACCACCAATCTCGGTATGCATTATTACCTGCGGTATCGCTGAATCTATATCACCGATGATGGCTGCTTGTTGACCTTCCTCAAAAGATTGCCATGTTTCCAGCAAATTCCTGGCCTCGGAAGGTTCCACGATGGCAACCACGCGGCCTTCACAGGCGAGATACATGGGATCATAGCCCAGCATGTCACACACAGACTGTACCGGGTCACGCACCGGCAGGTTTTCCTGCTGCAGACGCACCCCCATACCGGTTGCCCGCTGCAGCTCTGCACAGACAGTCGCAATACCGCCGCGGGTGGGGTCCCGCATAAAACGCAGGCCTTTGAACTTCAATGCTGCCGTGGTCAGCTTGAGAACACTGGCGGCGTCAGACTGGATATCGCCACGAAGGCCGAATTGTTCGCGTGCCAGCATGACGGCGATGCCATGATCACCAACCGGTCCACTGACAATGATAACGTCACCATGCCTGATATTGTTCATTGACATTACGTGACCCTGGCGAATACCGACGCCCGTGGTTGCCAGGTACAATCCACCGCCCTCGCCACGGCGCAAAACCTTGGTGTCGCCGCATACCACATTGACACCGATTTCAGCAGCGGTTTCTGCCAGTGATTTTATAATGCGCTCCAGTGTTTGAATTTCCATGCCTTCTTCGATGAAAGCATTCAGGCTTAAATATTTCGGTATGGCGCCAGCCACTGCCAGGTCATTGCAGGTGCCGTGCACCGCCAGCGAGCCAATATTACCGCCGGGGAACTCCAGCGGCTGCACGGTAAAGCCATCGGTAGTAAACAAAACCTCACCATCGACGGTTATCGGCACAGCATCGGCATGGACATCCAGATCGGGATTAACAAGATAACATGCAAATATCTCGTCAATGAGCTCGCGCATGTATCTGCCGCCATTACCATGTGCCAGTGAAATATGAGTGTCTTGCATTGTTTTACCTTTAATTATTTAACCGCAGAGGCGCAGAGCAAAATCGTTCTCCGCAAAGGAACGCGAATAAACGCAAATGTACTTTTTGTCATCCTGAACCGAAGTGAAGATATTTGAGAGTAGCGCATCATCGTATTTGTATTAGATCCTTTGTTTATGCTCTGGATGGTAACTGATCATAGTTTTTGTTTTTACATTTCTATGAATTTGCGTTTATTCGCGTTCATTTGCGGAAGAAAATAATAAGTTTTTCTCTGCGTCCCGGAGCCTCTGTGGTTCACACTTATCTTTTAAAACCATATTCTATAACCTGGCCGAAACTGATGCCTGCATCATTGACCGGTATCAACTCGGGCAGGCAAACATTAAAACCGTCGTCTGACAATAAAACCATGGCCTGTTCAGTTAATACACTATTTTGAAAGACACCACCGCAAAAGCAAACCGTATTCACAGCGTGATGTTGACGAATTATTTTTGCCTGTCGCAGGATAACATTCGCCAGTGAACCATGAAATATTGCGGCACGCTCTGCGACACTTAAAGTAGAATCTAACATTACGGGAATCAATGACTTCCAGTCTGAAATCAATATGTTATTACTTACTGCTAAATCCAGCTCTATATAATGACCGGGTTTATGATGCAAGCGATCACATAGCGCTTCCAGTTCCATCGGGCCCTGGCCCTCGAAACTTGCCATGGAACGTAAGCCCGTCAGTGCTGCCGCCGCATCAAACAGGCGGCCCACCGAACTGGATTGCGGCGCATTGATTTTTCGCTGCCATGCCTGCCTTAACATCGAATGCCGCATCGGGTCTTTTTCCGGAATATTTTCGAAATTCAGCCCCAGTTCCCAGCAGCATGCTGCTGCACTTCGCCAGGGCTCCCGACCCGCCTTGTCACCACCTGGCAGATTAAATGACCGCATGCTGGCAAGACGCTGCCAATGCCCTGGATTGCCGAGAAACGTTTCGCCACCCCAGAGTGTACCATCTTCGCCATAACCGACACCGTCCCAGGTAAACGCCATAACATCATCGTCGGTGGCGCACTCGTAATACGCGGCCGAGGCATGTGCCCGGTGATGGTACACGCTGTACACCGGCAGCTCCTGTTTGTTTGCCCAGCGTGTAGTGGTATAGCCGGGATGCGCATCGCAAACGATGGCTTCAGCCCTTACCTGATACAGTTGCTGCAGATCGTTAATCATATTTTCAAAAACTTCGAAACTGCGCACGGTATTCATCTCGCCTATATGCGGAGAAACAATGGCACGATTCCCCCATGCCAGCGTCACCGTGTTCTTCATTTGCGCGCCAACCGCGAGTACCGGTTTATCCAGTTCAAACGGCAGCATCAGCTCTAGCGGTGCAATACCGCGGCCGGTGCGTATTGGCCTGGGCTTACCGGCAATGGTGCGGTATACCGGATCATCCGCAGGCCGCACTATTGTCCGATTATGGTGCAAAAAGGCGTCGGCCACATGAGACAGGCGCGTTTCAACCTGCAGTTTATCAATTAACACCGGTTCACCGCTGATATTCGCCGATGTAGCTACCAGCGGTCCGCCGTAGTTATCAAGCAGCAAATGATGCAACGGGCTGTACGGCAGCATCATGCCGACTTCCTTCAATCCCGGTGCGATCTTTTCAGAAATATCTGCCTGCTGTTTTTTTGTCACCAGCAGTATCGGCCTGGCCGGTTGTGACAAAATGGCTTTATCGTTTTCGGTTAATGTTACAAAACGCTCTGCTACTTTGAATGGATTGTCTTGCGGGGCCGGGAACATTATGGCCAGCGGTTTGCGGGGTCTTGGTTTATTGTCACGCAGGCGGCTGACGGCTAAAGAGTTCACTGCGTCACACATGAGGTGGTAACCGCCGATGCCTTTAACTGCAATGACTTTGCCATCACGCAGCAGCTCTACCGTTTTTTGTAACGCCGCTTCATTATCACTTGTGGCAAACGTTTCATGTTTAAAAGTAAGTGATGGGCCGCACTGTGGACAAGCGACCGGTTCGGCATGAAAACGCCGGTTCTCAGGGTCACTGTATTCTGCAAGACAGCATGGACATAACTTAAATTCCGCCATCGAGGTATTTGGCCGGTCATAGGGCAAAGATCGTATCAGCGTGTAACGCGGCCCGCACTGGGTACAGTTGATGAAAGGGTACTGGTATCGCCGGTCAGCCGGATCGTTCAATTCAGCCAGGCAGTCATTACACAGGAAAAGATCCACCGGCACACTGATGCGTACCTTTCCCTCATCCTGGCTTTGCAGAATGCTGAATGCCGTAAACTTTTCGAGCGCTGCAGGGGAGTCCGATTCAAGCTCGGGTTTTGCCAGGGGTGGTTTTTTGTCGTAGACGTCTGCCAGGAAAGACGCTACATTTTGCGGCTGTCCCTGAACATGTATTTCTACCAGGCCGACGCAGTTTTTTACCCAGCCAACCAGATCGTGTGTTACCGCAAGCCGGTAAATAAATGGCCGAAAACCGACGCCCTGCACCTGGCCGGACAATACGATTTTTCTTGCAGAAACCGCCGTACTGGACTCCTGCACAATTTCTTTACGATTAGTCACGTTTGCAATGCTTCTATATTTAATCACCACAGAGAAAAACTATTTCCGCAAATGAACGCGAATAAACGCAAATATGTTTTAAATTTTTTTATGTCGTTCTGAACGACACTGAAGAATCTTAAGAGTATCGCATCATATAGTATTGATTTGTAAGATGCTTCGCTATCGCTCAGGATAACAGTCGGATACAGGTATTTGCTTTTACATCTATATAAATTTGCGTTTATTCGCGTTCATTTGCGGAAGAATAAAAAGCTTTTCTCTATGCAGTTACACCTCTGGTGGTAAAGAAAATTCATCTTCTACAGACTGGTACTAGCTCTTTTATCCGACGGCTTTCTGTTTAGCATCTTTGCTTACCGCTTCGCGCATGCCGCCTGCCCACCAGATTCGGCAGGCGCCTTCGTCGGAAACCATGCAGGGACCAATGGGATTTCGGGGTATACAGGCCGTGCCGAACAGTTTGCATTCGTTGGGGTAGATTTTGCCGAGTACGACCTGCGCGCAGTCACAACCCGGCGGCATCTGGCCGGCGCGCTTGCGTGCATCGTCGGCGTACGAGGGAAACAGTTTCCGGGCATCATGACTGCTGTAAGCTGCATCAAGCCGGTAACCGGATGATGGAATAATGCCGATACCCCGCCAGTTGGCATCATAAACATTCATCGCCTTCGCAAGATGTGCCTGCGCGGTTTTGTTACCGCCCGGTTTCACCACCTGGGGATAACAGTTGTCCAGGAAGTAACGTCCTTCATCAAGCTGGCGCAGGCAGGAATACATCGCCGCCAACAGGCTGTCCGGCTGGAACCCTGCCACCGCTGCCGGGATATGGTGCCTGTCTACAACGAACTCCCATTCCTCCGGCCCCATGACGGTAGATACATGGCCAGGTGCAATTAACACGTCGAAACCGGGAGTGCCTGATTGCAGCAGCATGGCGACTGCCGGCCAGGTCAAACGCCCCGATAATAATAGCGATAAATTTTCGGGCACGCCTTCAACCATCATCGCAGCCACGGGTGCCGTCGTGGTTTCGAAACCGGCAGCAAAAAATACCACAGCTTTACCGGGATTGGCACGGGCAATACTGACGGCTTCGGTGGGCGAAGCTATGGGGCGGATATCAGCGCCCAAAGCTTTGGCCTGTTCCAAGGTTCGCGCCTGGGTTTTGGCAACATTCACCGGGACGCGCAGCATATCGCCAAAGGCCACCAGGATAATATCTTCATGCAGCGCCAGTTGAATCGCCTCGAACACGTCTTCTTCCGGGCAGATACAAACCGGACAGCCCGGGCCGGGAACCAGTTCAATGTAATCCGGCAGTGCTTTGCGCAAGCCGGCCATGGTAATAGAACGCTCATGGCCGCCGCAGACATTCATGATTTTCACCTTTCCCCTGTAAGGCAGCTCATGAATACGCTCAAGCCACTGTTTAGCGTTTATCGTCATTACTCGTTATGAACGTGCTGGTGTTGATGATGGTGGTGATGATGGGCATGGGCTGTCTGTACCGGGTGGTCTTCAAGAAAGCGAATGCGTGCTGCTATCTGCTGCCTGACCCAGTCAATCCACTGCTGCATACCGGATTTATCTTTGGATGAAAGCTCCATCACCGGTGCAGTGCTGGCGATATCGCGTAAATAAGATCTTGCTTTTTCCACTTTAAAGTCATCAAGTACCGGCAGCAAATCGCATTTGCTAATCATTACCAGGTCTGCCTTGCGGAACATAACAGGATATTTCGCCGGCTTATCATCGCCTTCCGGCACCGACAGCAAGGTCACATCCAGATGCTGGCCAAGATCGAAACTGGCCGGGCAAACCAGGTTGCCGACATTCTCGATAAACACGATATCGAATTCTGCAAGATCGAGATTATGCAATGCCTGGTGAACCATATGCGCATCCAGGTGGCAGGCGCTGCCGGTGGCAATCTGCACCGCCCTGACGCCATGTTTACGAATACGCTCCGCATCATTTTCGGTTTCGAGATCGCCTTCGATAACCGCGATGCGAAGAGTAGCGCCACTGCCTGTTTCAGCCAGTTGCTGGATGGTTGCTTCAAGCAGTGAAGTTTTACCTGCTCCGGGCGACGACATAATATTGATCGCCAGCACGTTGTGCTGATCAAAATGATCACGATTGTGTTTAGCGGTATGATCATTTTCATGCAGCAGGCTGTGCAATACGCTAACCGCTTCTTTGCCGCTTTCAGTTTTATGTAGCTTGCCGCCCGGCCTGATCAGGCCTTCGTTGCCGTGGGTAACATTGCAGCCGCAGGTATCACACATGTCATTCTCCGTTTATTAATCGTTTCTTCGCTGCAAACAACTAACAAAGAAACACATAAAATTATAATACTACGAGTTATAAGTTATAAGTGGTAAGTTTTTTCCTATAACTTGAAACTTGGAACTTAAAACTCTAATGCATCGCCTCAGCAGCTGGCTCCTTGCCTTTCTCCAGCTCTATACTAAGCAGCATTAACTCATCGCCACTTACCAGTGTAGTCCGCCAGTCACCGCATTGTTTGCAAATTAACTTGTTAGGCAACGCTTCCGACTCGCTGCCGCATTGCGTACAGCTCACTTTAATCGGCAAAAGTTCGATAACAAGTTCAGCGTCTTCAGCAATCGTTCCTGCGCTGGCAACCGGATAGGCATTTTTTAATAACTGGGCTTCTACACCGGATAACGGCCCAATGCCAATTACAATTGAAGTTACACACCGTGCATTGCGTTCCAGGGCGATTGCTTCAACCTGGTCTATTAATGACTGGCAGATAGCAAGCTCATGCATGGTGCCTATCCTGCTTCAGGCCGTGTTTGCGGATCGTCAGCCAGCATCTGGTCATAGATTTCCCAGGCTGTCTGCGCCTCCTGCGGCGTAAGCCTCTGGATGGCATAGCCAACATGCACCACCACATAATCATCGACCTTGAGCTCGTCCTCCTGCATCATGAACAGGCTGACATCGCGCTCTACGCCCTTGGCTTCACAGCGCGCCATAAAGCCGTCAATTGATTTAATTTGCATCGGGATACCAAGACACATTTATAAATTCCTGTAAAACGTTTTTTTTAGGGAAATCACTGATACATCAACATTCATTATACATATAACATTACAAAATTCTTTAATGATTTGACATATATCAACAATAGTAGCACGATAATCTGAATAATAAGTTACAGTAACTTGGCGGATCCTAGATGAATCATGAAACTCTAATACTTGGAATCGGCAATCCCTTACTTACGGATGAAGGCGCGGGAATCCATGCGCTGCATCTGCTTCAATCAGCCTATCCTGATATAGGGCCTGATATACCATATTTAACTTTCCTCGACGGCGGCACGCTCAGCTTCACTTTAGCAAGCTGGATAGAAAATTGCGACAACCTGATCATATTTGATGCCGCACAATTAAGCCGGCCTGCCGGTACGGTAAACACCTATGTTGGCAGTGATATGGACGAGTTTCTTGGCAGCTGCAAACGCAGCGCGCACGAAGTTGGCCTGCTGGACTTGATGGATATAGCCCGTCTGACCGAACATCTTCCGGAAAATCGCGCATTAATCGGTATCCAGCCGGAAACGATAGACTGGGGCATGTCTCCAACACCCTGTGTACAGAACGCGTTGGGGCAGGCGGTTAATGAAGCCGTAAATTTAATAAAACAATGGCATAAAATTAATGCAGATCAAGACAATTCTGCGCTCAATCCGTATGCTGAAGAAATTAGTGAAGCATTACCGGTTTCAGGTATGAAGGGAATATCATGAACACTTCGGCAACAGCACATTTCAATATACACTATGGTGATGAGTTGACACAAAATGTGTCGCCCCTGTTACACGAAGTGAAACATGCACTGGACAGCCTGATAGAAACCGGCAAAACCAGCATTATAGATTTGCGCAGCATTCCGCTGGCGCCCGGCGAAGAAGACAAAATTCTGCAAATTCTGGGGCGCGGCGAGGTCCAGGCCCAGCTATATGCCCTGGGTCAAAGTGAAATTTTCGAAACGCAGTACACGGGCGTATGGATTGTCACCCATTACAATGATGAGAAAGACATCATCAGCCGTTTTATTGAAGTTACAACGATGCCGGAAATTCTTTGTTCACAGACAGAGGATATGATGGCTGCTTATAGCCGTCTTGCCCTATACCTGGCAGACGAGCAGAAAATCAATGAATCACCGTCGGAGAAATCAGCATGAACAACAACGAAGATAAAACTCTGGAAGAAATGACACGTGATGAAAAAACCCATGATGAGAGAACATTGGGCGAAACCTTACGTAGCCAGGGAATTTCACGTCGCAGCTTTCTGAAGTTCTGTGCAGCGACGGCATCGATGATGGCCATGTCACCGGCGATGATACCTAAAATCGCCCGCGCTTTAGAGCAGGCAAGAAGACCATCTGTCATCTGGTTATCGTTTCAGGAATGCACCGGCTGTACCGAGTCACTGACACGCTCGCACGCTGCAACCATTGAAAACCTGATCTTCAACACGATCTCGCTTGATTATCACCATACCTTGCAGGCAGCCTCTGGCACTGCGGCAGAAGCTGCACGTGAAGCGGCGATGAAGGAAAATTTCGGTAAATACCTGCTGATCGTCGATGGCTCTATTCCGTTGGACAATCCCGGTTACTCAACCATAGCCGGCATCAGTAATGTTGACATGTTGATGGAAACTGCTGCAGGTGCTGCAGCCATTATTGCCGTCGGCACCTGCGCGTCATATGGTGGTATTCCACACGCCAATCCTAATCCAACCGGCGCCGTATCAGTGACTGATATTATCAAGGACAAACCGATCATTAATGTTCCCGGCTGCCCGCCGATTCCCGTTGTCATCACCGGTGTGCTTACCCAGTTCCTGACTTTCGGCAGTTTGCCCGAACTTGACGATATCGGTCGCCCAATGGCATTTTATGGCAAGAGCATCCATGACCGCTGCTATCGCCGGCCGTTTTATGACAAGGGCCTGTTTGCAGAAACCTTCGATGATGAAGGCGCAAAGAAAGGCTGGTGTTTATACAAACTTGGCTGCAAAGGTCCGACCACATACAACGCCTGCGCCACCACCAAGTGGAATAACGGTACCAGCTTCCCGATCGAATCCGGCCATCCCTGTCTTGGTTGCTCCGAGCCTGATTTCTGGGATGGCGGCGGTTTTTACAAGTCGATTTCTATGCCGACCGAAAACATTACAAAGACAGTTATTTATACGGCAGCCGGCGCTGCGGCGGCCGGTGTCGCTATAGGTGCAATTAACAGGAGCAGAAAAAACAAGGCTGTTGCCTCGCATAGTAAAACCGGCATCGATGATCTCAGCAAATAGAAACCCAGTTATAGAGAAACAATAATAGAGAGCCCAATTAAGAGAAAATGAAAATGAGGAAAATATAATGAGTGAAATTGAATTTCTGAGCTGGGTACGCGGCCCCGGGTTTCAGATTGCAACTATTATCTTCATTGCCGGTGTTTTCATTAGAATTGCCGAAATTCTATTATTAGGGCGCAAAGCAAATTTGGCTGAAGCGAAAGGCTCGGAAATGAGCAGCGGCCTGCGTACCGTGCTGACAAGATCCGTGCCCGATAAAGCGACCTTTCAGCGCTCGGCATATACCTTTACTGCCGGTTACATTTTTCATCTCGGCCTGTTTGTTACCATTTTTTTCTATGCGCCGCATATATTGATGTTTAAAGACGTCATTGGTATTAGCTGGCCATCCCTGCCGAGCCCCGTGGTTGACGCATTCACCGTAGTCAGCATCATCGCCCTGCTCGTTATCCTTGCGCATCGCATGAGCAACACGGTGCTGAGATTTCTGACCACAGGCGAAGATTACCTGGTCTGGCTCGTTACTTTCCTGCCATTTATTACCGGTTATATCGCATTTCACCGTATGTGGCTTACTTCGCCGACGTTGATCGCTATGCATATCCTCAGCGTGGAACTGCTTATCATTGTATTACCTTTTACCAAGCTGATGCATAGCTTTACTTTTGTGCTGTCACGCTGGTACGGCGGGGCTATTTCAGGATACCGGGGGGTTAAATCATGAGTGCTTCTCTTGAAAAAGGCATTAATGCGCTAAAAGAACAGGTCGATTCATCTGTCGCGGCATTTTTCAGCAGTTGCGTGCATTGCGGCGTCTGCGCCGAAGCCTGCCTGTTTTATACAGAAACCGGGGCGCCGGAAACAACCCCGATTAATAAAACGGAGCCATTACGCCGCATCTGGAAATCGGAATACACCCTGTTTGGCCGTATCGGAAAGATGCTAGGCCTCACTAAAAAAGTTGACGATCAGTTCCTCACCGAATGGGAAACGCTGGTTTATGACAACTGCACGCTGTGCGGGCGCTGCTCCATGGTATGCCCGGTCGGTAATGATATTGCATTAATGATCCGCAAGACCCGTGAGGGCATGGCGGCGGCTGGCCATGCGCCTGAAGGCCTGATCGGCGCCAGCAAACGCGCAGTCACCATTGGCAGCCCCATGGGCGTAAAACTGCCGGCTTTAGAGGCACAGATCAGGCACGTCGAAAAAGACACCGGGCTATCAGTTCCCGTCGATGTTGTCGGTGCGGAATACATGGTGCTGCTGTCGTCAATGGAAATCATGAACTTCCCTGAATTCATCGGCGCCGTGGCAAAAATATTCAAAAAGGCCGATGTCAGCTGGACAATTTCCAGTGAAGCGTTTGAAGCAACCAACAGCGGCATCCAGATCGGCGTTTCAGATATTGCCGCCGAACTGGTACAGCGGATCGTCGATGCAGCTGAAAAACTGCAGGTGAAAACGGTTATCAGTCCTGAATGCGGCCATGCCTACATGGCGATTCGCTGGGAAGGCCCGAACCTCGTAGGCAAGCCGTTTAACTTCAAGGTCAGGCACATTACCGAAGTGCTTGATGAATTCCGCCAGAATGGCCGCCTGAAAATTACCGGCAAGGAATCGCAACGCCTCACCTATCACGACCCATGCCAGATCTCACGTCGTGGCGGCGTGATTGAGCAGCCTCGCAATCTCATCAATATGTTCTCGGATAACTTTGTTGAAATGCCCGATACCGGAAAAATGAACTGGTGCTGCGGAGCGGGCGGCGGTGTCAGCACCAATGAGCGTGCGGATGAAGTTCGCCTTAAAGTATTCCAGCGCAAGAAAGACCAGCTTGATGAAATAAAACCCGATGCCATTGTCAGCGCCTGTTCAAACTGTCGCATATACCTGGAAGAAGGGCTTGAAGAATATAACGTGGACATCCCGTTAATGAGCCTGACTGAAACGCTTGCAGAACATCTGGCAGACTAATCACGGTGAAAAAAATGAGTCAAATAACTAATGACATAGAATTTAAAAAAGCGCTGCAGAACCTTGATGCTGTCCAGCAGAGAGTTGTAGCAGCCATGTTTGTCGAACATGTACTTTCATTAAGTGACGATAAACGGCTAAACCAGGCTATTGCTGTCGCCGCCGACAGCAATGCTTCTGCGGGTGATATAGCAAACGCCCTGAAATTAGCCAAAGCGGCAACCAATGACAGCCATGTACGCTGTGGCGCGGAATGTAACTGGGCCGAGCAGGCGGGTTATTTTGTGGCACGCGCCACAATCGCTGCGCTTACACCGCTTCAACAGTCGATTTCAGCCAGCCCGGCCTGGCAGGCAGCGATGAGCAGCAGAATGGCACAAACCAGCATGCTCATCGACAATGAATCAACCCAGCAGGGAACCCATACAGAAAGTGAATGGCAGTATGAGACGCTGTCAAACTATTTGAAATCATGAGTGCAAATCATAAACGGCAATCATAAGCGATCATATTAAGCAGAACACATATAGAGAGATATTAAAATGAGCGAATCCGGTGTAAATGAAAGAGTCGTAGTTGATCCGATTACCCGAATCGAAGGTCATCTGCGAATTGAAGCCCAGATGAATGGCAACAAAATTGAAAGCGCCTATTCTTCCGGGACCATGGTGCGCGGCATAGAAATCATTCTTAAAGGCCGCGATCCGCGAGATGCCTGGGCGTTTGCACAACGTATCTGCGGTGTCTGCACCCTGGTGCATGGCCTCGCCTCAATACGTGCGGTTGAAAATGCGCTTGACTACAAAATACCAAAGAATGCCGACCTGATCCGCAACCTGATGAACGGCGCACAGTACATTCACGACCATGTTATGCACTTCTACCATCTGCATGCGCTGGACTGGGTTGACGTGGTGTCTGCGCTGAGTGCCGATCCCAAGGCTACTTCGGATCTCGCCCAGTCAATAAGCGACTATCCAAAATCATCGCCCGGTTACTTCGCGGACATGAAGGCAAAACTGAAGGGCTTTGTTGATTCTGGCCAGCTGGGTATTTTTGCCAAGGCCTACTGGGGGCACCCTGCCTACAAGCTGCCGCCGGAAGCCAACCTGATGGCGGTTTCGCATTACCTGGAAGCACTTGCATGGCAGCGTGATGTGGCGCGTTTGCACACCATTTTCGGCGGCAAAAACCCGCATCCTAATTTCGTGGTCGGCGGCGTACCCTGCGCCATTGACCTGAATTCGGATTCAGCGCTCAATTCAAAAAAACTGTCACAGGTACAGGACATCATCAACCAGATGAAGACTTTCGTCGACCAGGTTTATGTGCCTGATACCCTGGCAATCGCCAGTTTCTACAAGGACTGGGGCAGCCGCGGCGAGGGCCTCGGCAACTTCCTGACCTATGGCGACTTCCCGTCTAACGGGATGGATGACGTCGCCGGTTACATGATTCCGCCCGGGGCGATTTTGAACCGGGATCTCAGCACCATTCATGATGTTGATATGAATGCCGCCGAAGAAATCCAGGAATACGTGGCACACTCATGGTACGACTATGAAAATGGTAAAAGCGCGGGCCTGCATCCATACAAGGGTGAGACCAGGCTGAATTACACCGGTCCTAAACCGCCCTATCAGCATCTCGATGTAGACCAGTCCTATTCATGGCTCAAGTCTCCCCGCTGGAAAGGCAATGCCATGGAGGTCGGACCACTGTCACGAGTGTTGATGTTATATGCTAGCGGCCATGACCAGACCAAAGAACTGGTCGGCATGACGCTGAACAAACTGGACATTCCAGTAACAGCATTATTCTCCACACTGGGACGCACCGCGGCTCGCACCCTGGAAACCAAGATTTTTGCCGACGCCATGCAGGGCTGGTATGATGACCTGATCGCCAATATCAAGGCTGGTGACAGCAGAACCTTTAACGAAGTATTATGGGAACCAGCATCATGGCCGAAACAGGCACAGGGCGTTGGTTTTATGGAAGCTCCCCGTGGTTCACTGGCACACTGGATTGTGATTGAAAATGAGACTATAAAGAACTATCAGGCCGTGGTGCCCAGCACCTGGAATGCCGGCCCGCGTGATGACAAGGGTCAGCCTGGCGCTTATGAAGCTGCACTTGCGGATAATCACGAGTTGCATGATCCGCAGCAGCCGGTGGAAATTCTGCGGACAATTCATAGCTTCGATCCATGTATTGCCTGCGCGGTGCATTTAACTGACCCTGATGGAAACGAACTTATTAAGGTAAAGGTAAGATAATGAAAATTTTCTCAATCTATAACTTGTTAGCGCTGCTGCTGGTTTCAGTTTCAACTTCCGTAATGGCGCATCCTGGCCATATGGCCAATGAGAATCTTCATGGTTTTCTCCATGCTGAACACATTATTATGTTTGCGGTGGTTGGTTTAACGGTTTACCTGATAAAACTGTTCGGTAATAAATAGCAGCGCCAGTAACATCATATGCAGGATCCGGGTGACCTGGATCCTGTTCTATTTCTCATCAAGCCGATGATATTTTCAGGAATTTCTTCCTGTACCGGCACGGATGCCCAGCCACCTGCTGTCTATGATATAAGTATGCAAGCCATAATATAATGGATATCAATGAATATATTTTAAGCAACGAGGCCACCATTCGGCTGAGCTTTTTCCTCGGTGTGTTCGCAGTGATGGCTGCCTGGGAACTGATTGCACCACGGCGCGCGCTCACTGTTTCCAAAGTTGTGCGCTGGACAAATAACCTGGGGCTGGTTTTTCTAAATACACTGATCCTGCGGCTGCTGTTCCCTGCTGCTGCCGTTGGCGCCGCTGCTTTTGCCAGTCATCACGGCTGGGGATTATTAAATTATTACGATGTGCCTTTACTGGTTGCAGTAATCGTTTCGGTAGTGGCGCTGGACTTTGTTATCTACCTGCAACACGTCATGGTGCATGCCATTCCTGCGCTCTGGCGATTGCACCGGGTACATCATGCGGACCCGGATTTTGACGTCACCACCGGGGCCCGTTTTCATCCCGTCGAAATTGTTCTCTCCATGTTAATCAAGTTTGCCGCCATCACTGTACTCGGACCGCCGCTGGTTGCTGTGGTGGTGTTTGAAGTGCTGCTAAATGCAACCGCCATGTTCAACCACAGCAACATACAATTGAACCTTGCTGTTGATAAATGGCTGCGCCTGCTTGTGGTGACACCCGATATGCACCGTGTGCACCATTCGGTCGAGGACGATGAAGCCAATAGCAATTTCGGTTTTAACCTGCCCTGGTGGGACCGGTTATTTGGCACCTATCGCGACCAGCCGCGCGGCGGTCATGAAACTATGCGCATCGGCATCCACAGCTACAATGCACCCAAACAGGTATCGTGGTTAAGCGGTATGCTGCTGCTGCCTTTTATCGGCAAAATAAACAGCTACGCCATTAACCGGCGTCAGTGGAATAACAACAACTATTAACCCGGCGATAATGTATGTCGCCGGGTTAATAACAACCCTTTCCCCGCGAGGCGCGGGTTCTACCGGAACGTGATGCAAAATACTAGGACCGGCCCCCGGCCGGGAATAGTAGTAAATACCAATCTTGCGGATACCCGTGTTAACACTGGCCGTTGCGCCCTTGCCACCTAAAGTAGTAAATCATTATTTTCTAATAAGTTATTGTCTCAGCCACAATAGGAAATTTCCCTATATCCCCTGTTGCCGTGTGTCTTTAGTCTTTCTCTTCATCATTAGCGACATTGATGATGCTGGCATATCGCCGGCCCAAATAAATCAAATAATGTGAGGATAAAATGAAACATAAGAAACAGGCCATTACCGGCTGTAAAACGCTATTATCGGCCGTGCTGGTGATCGGCGCGATAAGCACACCGGTATATGCTAAAAACAACCATGGGCATGGTAACAATAGCAATATCATCACCCTGATCGAAATGGGTGACTTGCATGGCACCCTGGTATCGCATGCAGCGGTCATGAAAAATCCCGATGGCAGTGAGTATAACTCGGCCAGCGCCGGCGGCCTGGCGCGGCTGAAAACCATCGTTAACGGTATCCGTACTGATAATCCTGAAGCTGTGCTGCTATCTGTTGGTGACCTGGAACACGGCAGTGCCGAAACCATGTTTACCGTTGGCGATGCCATGCTGATACCGATGAATGCTTTTGGTATCGATGTTTTCACGCCAGGTAACTGGGATTTTGGCTACGGCGGTGCCGTGTTCCGTAATCATTTTACAAGCTTTGGTCCCAAGCCTACCATACCCGGCAATATCAGGGTCATGTCGGGCTACATCAGCTGTGACGACGTCCCGCTCATCGAAGGCCTGACCGATGCTGCAAGTGGATATACCTGTGATGAAGTTGATACGGAGACCTCACCTTACCCGACACCTGCTGGTAAGGGCGTGATCAAGGCTAATTTCCCTGTTGCAGCCGTCAACATCTACAACGATGCGCCTCTGCCAACAGCACTGCACGGTCAGCGTATTCTGCCTCCGTATCAAATACTAAATCGTAACGGTGTCAAGATCGCCGTGATCGGTATCACCGCCTCGATCGTTCCGCAACAGGCTGACACCTTCAATATCGGTATCCGTTTCACCCAGGGTGTTGAGGAACTGCCCGGCATTATCCAGCAGGTAAAAGAAGTCGAGCACGCTGATTTGATCGTGGTACAGTCAGAACTCGGATTGTCACAAAACATCAAGCTTGCACAGAGCTTTAAAGATATCGACGTGATGTATTCGGCTCACACCCATGAAGTCACACTGGGTGCTTACCTTGCTGACAGAGATGGCGTTGTCGTCACCACACCAGGACAGCCTCTTAAAGGTGATGAAATCAGCCGTCTTGCCCGGGGCGCCGCCGTTGTCGTCGAAACCAACCGCGATATGTATGTCGGCCGCCTTGACCTGCACATAGCTGGCGGTAAAGTTGTTGACTTCGACTGGGAAGCCATCCCGGCTGATGAATCTGTAGATGAAGACCCGGACATGTTACAGCTGGTTGCAGCGATGGAAGAAGATTTTGTCGCCGGTGATGATGACACTGTCATACGCCACTCGTTTGAGCCGGGCGGTTTCATTTATCCGGGCAGCGCTACACCACCAAACACCGGTCTACAACTGACTGAAGATCTTGATACCGTGGTTGGTTACACCGATACCCTGTTGCTGAGACATCACGTACTCGAGGATACGCTAAACAACTTTATCGCCGATGGCATCCTGGCTATTACAAATCAGGCAGTTCTGGATAATAGTAGTATGACTCTGCCACCGGGGTGGGAAGATGGTGTAGATATATCTATGGCAAATGGTTTCCGTTTCGGTAATGCAGTTTTGCCCATGAACCCTGATTGCGAAACCTGCGGTGTTATCACTTTACGTGATCTGTATACCTGGTTCCCGATTGCACCCGCAGTCAATGTTGCCGATTTCTCGGGTCAAAGCATACAGAACAGTCTGAACACGATTCTGGGTGCTGTATTTGATCGTAATGTGTTCATGCAGAGAGGCGGCTGGTACCTCGGTCTTGCCAATATGGAGCAGACGATCGATCTGAAAAACCGTCCTTTCAGCAGCTCCAGCGGTCGCATTGTTGAAACAAAGATTGGTGGTGAAAAACTAGACCTTGGCAAGCGATACGTATTCGCTTCCTGTTACGGACACGGCAACCCGCTGGATGATGTGTGTCGCACCGGCGGTGGCGCCAACTTCAAGTTCTTCCAGTTGGATGATATCGATAACTACGCAAGTGATATCACGCTGGCTGATCCAGTTAACACAGAGGGTGTTATTGTCGGTGCAGCTGTCAAGCAGGTTGCTCCTAATAGCTTCCTGCACCCTGTACATGCTTTGCGCCGTTACCTGGATTCACTTCCGGATCAGACAACAGACGGCTACGGCATTGTTACTGCGGCACAATTCGGCGCTGGCCAGGGTCGGGTCGTTACCGTGGACTCAAAAAATCCAGGCAATCTTCCGCAGGCTGAAAGCGAGCAAATCGGACAGCCAGACAATACCCCTGATGTCACCCTGGTGCAGCCTCCATTTGGTGCAGGACCAACCTTCTTTAGCGGCAATATTCATTAATTCACCTGCTGCTAAGGATACAATAAAGAAAGACGGCTCAAAGCCGTCTTTCTTTATTTGAATATTTAACTGCCTGAAACGTCATTCTACAGAGTGCAGCATAATGCACCAGGGGCGATTACAACGGGGTTATATATTGCTTTGCTTAACATTACAAAGATTACGCAGCTCACTGCCCGTTTTCAGGAAAAACGGGCTTTTATTTTATTTCGTACTGGCGTTGTGTTATACACACACCGCTGTCGCTGATGATGCTCAAACCTGCAAACAGGCCAGCCCCATTATTTTTGGCATATTACCCTTTGTCAGTACCGAACAGCTGGTGATCCAGTTTTCACCACTGGCAAATTACCTGTCCGAACATCTGCAGGCCGATGTTCGTATTGAAACCGCACCTGACTTTGTCGAGTTTGCACGGCGCACTCATGAAGACCGGCGCTACGATATCCTGTTTACCGCTCCCCACTTTTATCCGCAGGCACATAGCAAGGCCGGCTACCGCTTAATTGCCGGCGTCGATTCGCCAGGCATGTCGGCCATTATTGTCGTACCGCGCCAGAGCAATATACACGATATTCATGACCTGGTGGGCAAGCGGCTGGCAACCGTCCACCCAACGGGGCTGGCAACCCTGCTGGTCAAAAAACATTTATCCGATGCCGGCATCGACCCTGATGTCGACATAATCATGATCAGCACACCTTCGCACGACGCCTCCCTGCTTTCCTCATACCATGGCGTCACCGACGCCTCGGCGCTGATGCAGCCACCGTATGAAGCGGCCAGCGCCACGGTAAGAAAGAATATGCGCATCATCGCAAAAACACAAAGCACACCGCATATCCCAATCAGTGTCAGCCCGAGAATCAGCGAAGACTGTGCAGCCGAAATAGCCGAATTACTGCTGCACATGGGAACCACAGCAGAAGGCAAAAAAGTACTCAGCCACAACAATTTCTCGGGTTTTAAACATACCTCCGCAGAAGACTATGAAAAAATAAGAGACCTGCTGGAACACTAGACATCTCATGCCTGAACCCTCCTCATTATTCCATTCTCTGCGCTTTCAGCTGATTGCCAGCGTGGTCACCATTGAGATAATTATGCTTTCATTGCTGGTGTGGAACAACATTGCCATTATCCATAGCACGCACACCGACCGGCTCAGGGATACCGCAAACAGCATGATCCAGCAAATTGCCAACACCTCGGGTAATTACATGGTGGCGGTGGATTACGCAACGCTAAAAGATTACCTCAGCAATATCATCAGTTATAAAGAGCTGGCTTATATTGTGATTACTGATCGCGATGATAACAGCGTGATTGCACTGGGCACAAAAACACCTGACCTCAGGCCGCAAATCGATACTCACCCGGCCCAGGTTAATGATGGTGTTTTTGATATATCACAGCAGATTCAGGTTGCAGGACAACCCATGGGCCGGGTATTAATGGGTTTTTCTCTTGCACTCATGGACGACGCTATATCCAAATCGCGCAATCGCGGCGTCTCTATTGCATTCGCTGAAATTGTTCTGACCATTATCGTTACCATTATTATTGGCCTGGGTCTGACGCGAAGACTGGGGCAGCTATCAATAGCTGCGGCCGGTGTTGAAGCAGGCGATTATTCTGTGTACGTGCCGACCGAAACCAATGACGAGGTAGGTAAAACCGCGACGGCCTTTAATAAAATGGTTAGCGAAGTCTCCAGGAGAACGCAGCAGTTATTACAGGAAGAAAAAAGAACACAGCAGCTGCTCAGTGAAAACAGGTTGCTAATACATAAGTCACATGAAGTCCAGGAAGAAGAGCGTAAATATCTTGCGCGCGAACTTCATGACGAGCTGGGGCAATGTTTAACCGCGATACAGGCCGATGCGGAATCCATTAAAGACTCCGCTCCAAAAGACAAAACAAGGATCATTGCCAGTGCCGATGCCATACTTAATGTATCCGCGCATATTTATGATGTCGTTCATTCCATGATGCGCCGGCTTCGACCGTCCGTGCTGGATAATCTTGGCCTGGAAGAAGCTTTAAAAGAGGAAATTGACGGCTGGTGTAAACGTAATTCAGCACTGGCCTGTTGTTATAAGATCAAAGGAGACTTAGCCAGTCTGCAGGAGCACACCAGGATAACCATTTTTCGAATCGTACAGGAATGTCTGACAAACATTGCAAAACATGCTGCTGCAACACGAGTCAATATTAACCTGGACAGCGACACGGATAAGCTGCATCTCACGATCAGTGATAATGGCAAGGGGATGAATAAAAACCTGTATGACAATCACTGCAACATGGGTCTCGGCCTGATCGGCATGCGTGAACGTATACAGGCATTAAATGGACATTTTTCATACGATACGTCTCCTGGTAACGGCTTCAGGATTTTAATTCAGATTCCGAAAAATACCGGCGATAAAACAAAGGCGAATATGCCAGCAGCATCTGCCCATGAACACTCAACGACTATGGACCGAAAGTCCACAGGTTGCTCTCATGACTGAAAATCATACTAACTGCCTTAATTCATTCTATCTCGCAAAGGCGCAAAGTTCGCGAAGAAAAAAATCAAAGATCCTGGCGAATTTCTTTGCAAACTTTGCGCCTTTGCGAGAATATCAATTACTGTTTTTGAAAACAGGCATATCTAAAGTCTGCAGATATGTGTCATTGCTAAGGCCTTGCACTAAAGTGCATAGTTTTTACTAACGTTCTGGAACAATTAAATGATAAATGTTTTGCTGGCAGATGACCATGAAGTTGTACGTGCAGGCTACTGCCGGCTGTTTGAGGCAACACCTGACATTACGGTTGTTGCGGAAGCAAAGGACGGTGAATCTGCCTGCAGGTTATATTTTGAACATCAGCCGGATGTGCTGGTGATGGATATTTCAATGCCGGGTATTGACGGCCTGGAAGCCAGCCGAAAAATTCTGGCGCGAGACAGGGCTGCAAAAATCCTTATTTTCAGTGTTTACGAAAATGAAGTTTACCTGACACGCGCACTTGATCTTGGCGTGCTCGGTTACATAACCAAGCGCAGCGCTTCACAGGTGATGATCGAAGCTGTTCGGCAAATTGCATCGGGATCATTATATGTTGGACAGGAAATGATGCCCTACCTGGTAAAAGCCAGGAATACCGAAGATGGCGATCCACTGTCGGCTTTATCTCCCAGGGAGTTTGAAGTCTTTCTGCTGCTGGCAGACAGCAAATCCATAAACGAGATTGCTGACTTGCTCAACCTGAGCCCGAAAACCGTTGGCCACCATTACGCGCATCTGAGAAACAAGCTGTGCATTAATGATATTGCCGGGTTAACGCGCCTTGCCATACGTCAAGGACTGATTGATGCCTGATAGATGCCTGCTTGTTAACCCATCGATATGTTTAACAACCATAACCTTACAGCGCAGCTATGGATATTAATAAACTAGACAATCTCGTAAAGTGTTTCCCCACCGATAACTGATTTAGTCAGCTTAATTACCAGTCCTTCATAAGCACATAAGCTCCTTATGGAAGCGTTTTTACCACTGAAGAAAATTTCATTTTCGCGCGCAATTTCGTCGAGCTCATTATCTGTACGATCCGGATCATGATGAAACATAACCAATGCACCAACTTCGGCATCTACCGCCAGCTGGCGCACCTGGGAAATCAGTGAATGGCCCCAGCCATGTTTATGCGGCATATCTTCTTGCGTATACTGCGCATCATGGATAAGAACATCAACGCCATGACAAAACTCTACCCATTGATCATATGTTGTATGCACCTTACCAGGGGGTTCAAGCTCGTTGTCTGTAATATATGCTGCACTAATGCCATGCTCTTCAATTCGGTAGGCATAACCGCCACCGGGATGATTAAGCGGTTTTTTTACCAGTTTAACGCCCTTGTCGTAGAGCACACTTTCCGTTCCCTTGAAAACGCAACGACTATAAGAAGGAAGATCCTCTGCCTTGACTGGAAAGTTACTGCCGTCCATCTGTTCAAATAATGAACATAATAATTTATGTCCGGATTTAACATAAGTAAAAACGTTAATCTCACGATCCGGCTGATAAATAGGCGCAAAAAAAGGGTAACCTTGTATATGGTCCCAATGACCATGTGACAGAACGATATTAATTGGATTACTGTTCCTGATTAACGCGTTTCCTAATAAACGTAAACCTGTACCTGCATCAAATATGACAATCTGCCCATTATCCAGCTCAACATAAACACAGGATGTATTACCGCCATACTTGATCGTTGCAGGGCCAGGAGTCGGGATAGATCCACGAACACCATAAAATTTGATTATCAAGTTAACTCCTGAGCTTCTGTTTTGTGATTATTGGTAACTTTAATTAATTAAGAGTTTTCCTGGTTCATTCTTGTGCCGCTATAAAGCTAGAGAATGTAATTATTTCAGATACCCACTAAATTTCACAGTCTCTCTATAAAAAGGACACAGATTGATTAGTTTAAAATGCAGGCTGAAAGGCCTTATTCTAGAAAATTATATCGCACATCATGAGTCATTACTCATTCGCATTAACGAAAAATTATTTCATGCAATTTGAGAATTCACTGTGACTGATACTATAACCAGTTGCCAATGAGCAGAAAGGGTGCCCAGTAACTCGGGTGATTAAACCACGGATATTGATCATGGCAAGCTGTGCTTCACGAAATGCCTCTGCCTTAGAGACGTTCGAATTCTTCAGGTTTGCATGAAATCCGTGATCAATCAGGATGATGTCTGTTCATTAATGTACCATAAGTCGCAATGGCACTCTTTGCCCCGGCCTTTAATGCGACACCGCCAAGACCCAGCGCTGCCTTGTCATCACCCACTGCGGTCTGACATGCACTGATCGCGTGAAGTCTGGCCTTAATATTTCGCGGGAACACTGCGGATATAATCTGGCTTTCTGATAGCAGCATGAAAAGCAGCTAAATCAGAAATATCCCCAGGCGACAGGCAACGCTATGCATATACTGGAAAACTAAAAAGTAATATCTGGTATTATTTTCTACCTGTTATTAAATTTATTATATGAGTAATCAATAATTCACTTACGCACACAAAACCTCGGCATGTTACAGCGAATATCAGGCTTATTACTTATCAAGCATGGCGAGCAGCAGCAGGTTTTCTATTTTCTGATTCTTTTTTTCTTCGTTGGCACTGGCATGGCAGTGGGTCGAAGTGCTTCAGAAGCGCTGTTCTTTAAACGCTATGGTATTGAATATTTACCACTGATGTTCATTATTAACAGCGTTTTATTATGTGCCATCAGCATTTTATATGCTGCCTTTGTTGACCTTTTACCCTCTGAAAAGTTTTATAAAATACTTTTTATAGTACTGGCGTTATCACTGCTTGGAAACTGGTACGCAGCTACCTTTAGCACAACGACTCTTGTATACCCTGCTTTCTTCCTGCTGTATGAAGTGGCATCAGAACTGTTACTCATACACTGCGCAGTTTATATAAACCAGAATCTGCTACAAACCCAGTCAAAAAGGCTTACTCCAGTCATCCTCGCGGGGCATCAGACAGGCGTGATTTCCGGTGGTATTTTACTCGCCTCAACATCACCCATCCTGGGCGTTAAAAACATGATGCTGCTGTGGATATCACTGCTTATTATAAGTTACCTGCTGATTGCATCCTGGCACAGCAAAATCGGTGTTTCCCCTTATTTCAGGTCTGGCAGAAAGGGCAGCTCAAAACTAAAACAGTCTATTGACCAGCTTGCACAGGGCACGAAACTAATGAAAACATCACGCCTGTTACGGATGTCTTCATTCGGCCTGTTTTTCAAGGTGATATCAGTCTATGTACTCGCCTATGCCGTCAACAATATCTATACCGAGCAATTTAAAACTGAAGAGTCACTCGGTTCATTCTTTGGCCTGTTGACCGCGGCAACCGGTACAATAGCCCTGCTCTTACAATTATTTATAACTAACCGTCTTATTCGTGACCAGGGCATAAAACGAGTCAACCTCATTTTCCCTGTTGCCAGTATATTCAGTTATTGCCTGTTACTGTTTAGCTTTGCTCTGCCTTCAGCAATTTTTGGCAGCTTTAGTAAAGAAACACTCATGCCGGCTTTCTCCAACCCTGTGCGAAATATATTCAATGCTTCATTACCTGCCAGGTTACAGGGTCGTGCCCAGGCGATTTCGGTCATTCTTGTCATTCCATTAGGACTCACCTGTGCCGGCGTTTTTTTAATGCTCGCGCAAAGTATCGAGAACATCCATAACTTTCTGATAATCGGACTGATCTGTTCCATAGCGTATCTGATCTTCAACAATGAAATGAACCAGGCCTATGCCCAGGAAATATTATCCAATCTTAAAAAACGTTTATTTATTCCAGACAATCAGCTTAATGATATTCTGCACGGAAGTCAGCATGATGCGATCAAGGACATTGAACAGGGACTGAAAAGTGATGAAGATGAAATCAGCCTTGTCTATGCACGCGTATTAAGCAAATCCGCACCTGATAGAGCAGCAATACTTATTCCGCAGCGAATGAAAAACACCGGCAATGCTGTCAAAGACCAGATGATTAAAATATTGCAGTCTATTCAGTCTGCCGATCTAAGAAAGTGCCTTGTACAGGTAATAGGATCAGGTGATACAAAGCTGGATGCAACCATATTCAAGGCGCTTTTTCATTCAAGAGATATCAGGGAAAAACACCGGGTAAAGGCGCTGTTAAGTCATGAACATTCAAGAATGAAGTCTGCCGGCATATACGGCGTACTGCATTACCCGGTTCCAGAGCTTTTTGACATAGCAATTGATAAATGGAACAGCTTACTGAACAGCAAGCAGGCAGAAAACTATATGCCCGCTGTTGAACTCCTGGTTCCGGAATTTAAAGCACTGTACCTGCAGCCGCCACTACGCGAAACAGTATGGCAGAAGCTCATGCAAATGCTGCAGCAAGATGATACACAGCGCATCAAACTTGCGCTTGAAATTTTATCAGGCTGGCCACCGGCACACTATGATGAGATTAAAGATCAGATTCTGTCTTTATCAAACAGCAGCGACTGGGCTATCAGGAATGCCTGTCTAAACACATCACACTTGCTGCCTGAAACCGAAGTCAGGAAACTTTTACTAGCATCGCTTGAAGACCAGCATCCTAACGTGAGAGGAACGGCAATCAGGATTCTTGCCTCAGGACAGACTGACGATATAGGCTATATTCAGAACATGCTCGTCGATAAGCACGCCGGTTCTCCACGGTCCATTAAAACCATGCTTGAATATTTGATGAATGCAGGCGCTGATGCAGGCACCATGTTAGCTATCAGTTTATCCCTGGCTAATGATGCAAGAAAATTAAGGCAGGCCAGCATTTATCTAAAAAACTCCGGCCTGCAGGATTCACCGGAAGTAACTCTATTAAGCCATGCCCTGGAAGAACGCGTCATCGATACGACTGATCTTTCATTGTTTGCCATCCAGACTTCTAATCATGACGGGGATATCGCAGTCATTCGCGCCGGCTTAAACAGCAATGACAGTAGACAGTTTTCCAATGCCTGCGAGTTACTCACCATGCTAAACAACAGGGAACTCACGGACCTTATATTGCCATTGTTTGAAGAAGTCTATACAGGCAAAAAAAACAGACATGAAAATATGCTGTTTGATAATATAAGTACGCTAATCACCTGGATTCAGAATCGATCGGACCCCTGGTTAAGCGAGTGCGCAAACCATTTCTCAGCTATATTGAATAATAAAACTTATGTCTGATCTGTTTGAAAGAATCTTAATATTAAAAAATGCCCCGGCCTTTAACCAGGTCAAAACAGAAAACCTGAAAGTTGTGGCCCAGTCGCTGGAAGAAGAAACATACTTTGCCGGTGAACGTGTTTTTGATATAGATGAAAACGGTGACAGCATGTACATTGTGCAAAAAGGCAGGATAGGCATTTCACTGGAAAAAAACAGCCATGAAAAAAATACCCGGTATGTTGCCGAACTGGGGGAAGGCGACTGTTTTGGTGAAATGAACCTGCTGGATGATCTTCCCCGCTCCGCCAGCGCACACGTTATAGAAGATTCAATTCTGCTGGTGCTTGAGAAATCCCGTCTCAGGGGTCTTATCATTAATTATCCTGAGCTTAGCCTGGGCATGCTAAAAAGCCTGAGCCTGCGCCTTCGTCAGGCAAACCTGTTAGTGCAGCGAGCCAAGAATGAAAATGATTAAACACTTATCTGTAGCAGTGCTGGCGTTATCTATGTTTGCACACAACAGTGTAGCCGAGGAATCTGTCGTTCTCACCGAAGATCCCCACTCCAACGAGATGGGCTTTTTTGATATTCACCTTTGCAACTGGCCGGAACGGCCAAACTATTTCAAGATGCTGTTTTCTTCGGAAAAATACGAACAGATAGAAACAATGAGTGTATACACACCTGATAATCAGTTACTGGTAACTCTGGACAAAACAAAATTCAGAACATTAAATCGAAAAAACAAACACGACAAAAGGGTATATCTTCTCGATATTGACGTTCCTGACCTGGCCACATCCGGCTGGTACAGGATTGATGTCAAAAACATGGATGGCAACATCTACCATGCCAGGGACTACGTCATCATGACAAGGCTCGGAATAGTATCAGAAATGCAGCCATCAGGTGATGACAAGAAATTTAACTTGCCCATTAGATTAAAGTGGAAACCGGTACCCGGTGCAAAATTCTATCAGGTATTTGTCAGGGATAGATGGACAGAAAAAATGGTGTATGAATCAAAAATACTGGACACGCCTGAAATAAAAATACCCGACGGCAAACTTGAACAAGGTGGTGATTATTCCTGGACGGTACACGCAAGAGACACCAATGAACACATCCTGCTTGGTGATTTCCATATGGGCTCGATGAGCGAGAAAGCGCTTTTTACTGTAGCCGAATAAATACCAGTAATAGATTTTCAGCGGTGATTTACATATCTTTTGAGGTGTCGGAGTCAGTAAGGCATTGACTCCGGCACCTTATACCATTATCTATGTCAGTCTTTGATTGGTATGCGCAAGTCGCATGCTCAATATTTTATTTAAATTAGAAAATAGCTGTGCTGCAATACCTGGATAACGCCGTTTTAAAACTTCAAGATTTTCAAGTGTAATGCAGACCAGCCTGGCGTCCTCAATAACATCGACATTGGCTGTACGTGTGGCAAAAAACAATCCTGCTTCACCGAACGTATCACCTCGACCAAATTCTCCCAGCTTAATCTTCTTGCCCTCATTCTCAATTGATGCCTCCAATCTGCCATCAATAACCGTATACATTTCTTTTCCAGGCTGGCCAAATTCTATCAGCTGATTACCTGATTCAACTTCCCTGATACTTGCCAGGCGGACTACAACACGGGCCTGAAATCCGCTAAGCCCCTTGAATAATGGAATGGTATCCTGAGGTCTTTCCCCAAGGTCAAGCGTTAAAACGTCCCACAGCGTAGCAATTCTCATTCGACTGCATAAAGCGGGGGTTACAAAGAAATCTGACATCCAGGCGACTAACAAAGAAAAACTGGCCATGACGCCGACTTGCGCCTGCATACGTAAATCACTGGTAGTTAATATCAGAAATCCTATACACAATACTAACGAGGTGTAAGTCATCGGCCTGCCAGTCAAGCCCAGTGTTATCACTGTTGCTTTTTCAGGATCATGATGTATTTTTGCGACCCTGTTAAAATTCGCAAAGTAATGAATCGTATCATCAACAGCGACACCTATTATCATTGGAGCAATCAGACTGGTAGCTGGATTAAGGCTGATGCCGGTAATGGCCAATGTGCCGAAATAAACAACAACTGGCAGGATATTTGGGATAAGCGCTATCAGGCCAATCTTGAATGACAGAAAAAGGCTGGACAGAATGATATAGACGATAGCCAGTGTTAAAAAGATGCTTTCAACCTGGCCCCACATAATATCCTGGATAACCTGATTCATAAGAACCGGATTTCCGGTTGCCCTCGCAACCATATGATCAGGCAGCTGTTCGAGTCTTGTATTTATGCGTGTAACCAGACTTGAAACTTTATCCGAGTCAATTACGTTTGCACGGATAAGTATATTTATCGCCCGATAACTTGGATCGACCAGTCGATCTGTGTCATCACTTCCTGCAAAGAAAAGCAACTGTCCTATGGTTTTCCTGCTATCCGGAATCTTGTCAAAATCGGGATCATTGTCATTGAATGCCCGGTTAACAAACTTGATATAATTAACCAGGGATGTGACGCCACCGATTTCCGGCTGTGACTCAAGCCACTGTTGCAGCGATTCAATCGCTTTCAAATTTGCCGGCTCCTTGAAAGCATTCGGAATTTGCGACTGCACTACAATATTAAATGGATTGATACCATTCAGCTTGTCATTAGCGTGTTCAAACGATCTTCTTACCTCTGAATCAGGATCAAAGTTGGTAATATGCTCGGTACCAACTCGCAAATACGGCATTGCGGCAACACCAGCTATAAAAACCATACCCGCAATAATAAATATAGAGATTCGATGTTTTGCATCAAACAGCGCAACACGATTAATAATATGATCAAATTGAGTAACTTTTACTACCGGCTGGAATTTTGTCATCAAAAATGACTGCCGTTGCAGTAAATCCAGCAGCGCCGGGGTAAAGGTCAGCGCAAGAATCGTTGCATAGATTACGCCGATGACAGAAAACAAACCAAATTCACGTATTGCAATCAAGTCACTTAGATACAACGATGAAAAACCAGTTGCTGTAGTTAAACCGGCAAGCAAAATCGGTAACCATCCTTTATGCTGATCAGCTGCATTTCTGTCATCCCCCATGAGTCTTCTTTGTGCTGACAGCCTGAAATCAGAGATAACATACATGGCATACGAAAGCGTTATAATCATCAACAGTGGCGGCACCAGTGCAGTTATAATATTCAGCGAATAACCTAGTGCTGTAATAGTTGCAACCGTCCATGTAACAGAGATGATGACTGTTATCAACGCGATAAAAATACTGGCAACGTTACGAAGCAAAAGCCATAACAAAACCATCATCACCAGCGTTATCAGCGGCGGGAAAGTAACAAGATCATTAAGAATAATTTCTACCGTTGCAAGTTTAACCAGCGGTCCCCCTGTTATTGAAACCTGGCCGCCTGCCGCCTCTTCCCGGATGATTGCATCAATAGCCGTTTTAACCTGCCCGAGAAAATCTGGCGCATCATTATTCTCAAGGTTTACAAGAATCGCCGTTGTATCATTTCCTTTAGAAATTAATGTATTGGCAATAAGCGGATTTGCCAGCACATTGCTGCGCAACTCCTCATAATCTTCAGGCGTTACAGGCGCCATTTCCATTATGGGTGCAATATCCATACCATAACCTGTAGTACGAATGGTCAGCGCATGAGTCAGTGAAACAACACCATGTACGCCTGGTACCTTGGATAATCTGTCAGTCAGGCGTGATATAAGGTCGATAGCCTGTGGTGAAAAAACATCATCAGCGTCAACAACAAGCATTATTGTTTCGTCGTTCCCGAAGGTACGGCGTGCTAACTGATAAAATTCCCAGCCCTCGTGTTGCGGGCCAAGCAAGGATTTTTCAGACGGGTCTACATTGATATGTAATTCACCGGTATAAGGATTGTATATCTGAAAAATAGCCAGCAGAAACAGACTGAATACAAAGCCGATGATAAGTTTTGGGTAAAGTGAAATCAGTACCGGCAGTGATATACCACGTGGCAAATCACGTGTATCAATTGATGCCACGATGTTCCTTTAATTGTGCAGGGTCAAACAAGGAGTCTGAAACAGGAGGATCCACACTAATCGAAATTACAGTTAACTCAGTTTCGCTTCCTTTATTCAAATCACGCATCAGAAACTTATGAGGAACCAGTATGCCATCTGCTTTTTTTATCTGATCAGGTTCCGTTGACAGGACTTTACTCAGCTTATCCCCCTGCTCATAAAACTCAACTTTCCGGATCACGCAGGTTTTTTTGTCAAAATAGGAAAAAATCTTCTCATATTTTGAACCCTTGCCCTGCTGTGGAATTACAGCAAACACATGCATTGCTTTGCCATTGATGATTGCATCCGGTCGCTGTTCGGAAACTGCAGTCGATAAAAGCTTATACATCCACTGCAAATCCTCGTAAGAGAAATCCATACCATACATTGATGATGAGATATTATCTGATGTTATACGCCGCACTTTAAACAGTGCAGGCATATACAGATATATTTCGTTTGCTGTTTTCTTTTCCAGGAACAAAAGCCGAGTACCGAAGATATCATCTGGTTCGTCAAAAATGGCAAGCAAATTTGAAGTCCCCTCGGAATCATTATACTTCCAGTATATCTTGGCCGAGAGTACCTTTTCGTCCTCGAACATCCTTCCTGCTGATGTGAGTCTGATACTTTCAATGGTAGTTAACTTGGGTGCGTTGGTTCTGATACAGGCATCAATTTCCGGGTCAATTTCGTAAGCCTGTGCATTGATAGAGTATGCGAAAAGGATCGCGAGCACCCAGCTCAGGATAATAGTTATCAATTTAACGGATAAAAAACCTTTTTTGGTCATATAAACAAACTGTTTAAATCAAAACTTAACTGAAACAAAATTTAACAGGCAAATTAGCTTCCTTCGCCTGACATTGCAAGGTAAATAATAAACGCACCCCTTCACGGGAGAAGATCGAAGTCGTACGGCAAATTGCTTGACAATTTATAGGCAGTGCTTGAAATAATGCCTTGCCCGGTATAAAGCCAGCATTACCGGAGATAGCGGCCTTCTGCTCGGATTATCTCACGGGGAATTTAAAGCATATCTGCTGCTGGCAGACAGTTTTTCTGCTGGCTATCCATTTGAGGATAGACGACTCGCGACTTTCATATCATTATTTGGCTATAAGCGATATTTATCCACACATAGATCAACTAAACCCCTGTTTTTTACCGATTTTATGGAGAAAATCACCCGAAACATGTAGAATACCGCACTCCTGATGTCAGGGCTGTTCTTCGGCATTGACAGATAGATCGATTTAAATATTACTTATCCAGATAAATAGTTGATTACATTAATTAATCAATTTCAGTTACATCTGGTGCTTTCAAACTGACACAAATCCTGCGGAGGAATAAGATGTCGGACATAGTTGCAACAAATCAGACAATCCTGGTTGTTGGCGGCGGCATTAGCGGCATGACTGCTGCGTTAGAAGCTGCGGAAGTCGGCAAACAGGTTATTGTTATTGAAAAAACGCCTTCTGTTGGCGGTCGCGTAACAAGACTCTATAAATACTTCCCCAAGCTGTGCTTCCCGACCTGTGGTCTGGAAATCAATCAGCGCCGCATGGCAGCAAACAAGAATATAACTGTTCTGACCATGGCCGAAGTCACTGACCTGCAGGGTGAAGCTGGCAATTACACAGCAACTGTGAAAGTAAGCCCGCGTTATGTCAATGCAAACTGCACTGCCTGTGGCGCCTGTGGCGATGTGGTAGCAGCCGAGTTTGATGACGAATTCAACTACAACATGAGCAAGCACAAAGGCGCTTACCTGCCGCATAACATGGCGATGCCGAAACGTTACGTGCTGGATCCAGGCATCATTGGCACCGACGACGCCCAGAAAGCCAAAGACGCCTGCAAGTATGATGCAATCGATCTGGATATGCAGGAAGAAACCATTCAATTAAAAGCCGGCGCCGTTATCTGGGCAACAGGCTGGCGTCCTTATGATGCAAACAAGATTCAACCATACGGCTACGACCGCATCGACAACGTGATTACCAGCGTCGAATTCGAGCGTTTAATGGACCCGTTTGGTCCAACCGGCGGCAAACTGGTACGTCCTTCTGACGGCAAAGAAGCCAAAAACGTTGCTTTTATCCAGTGCGCAGGTTCACGTGACATTAACTACCTGAAACATTGCTCACGTATCTGCTGCATGGCGTCACTCAAACAGTCAACATACGTTTCCGAAAAGTATGGAGATGACGCAGATGTTTCTATCTACTATATCGATATTCGTGCGATTGACCGTTTTGATAACTTCTATCAGAAAGTACAGCAAGACAAGAACGTGACTTTCATTAAATCGAAAGTTGCCAATATCGTCGAGAATAAAGCAAACGGCAACCCTGTATTAAATGGCGTGGACACCGAAGGTTACCACCGCTACCAGAACGAACATGATCTGGTCGTGCTTGCCATTGGCATGGAGCCAAGCGTTGATAAAGACACATTCCCGATTGAATTAAAAGTGAACGACGAAGGCTTTATCGAATTTGATGAAGTCAATGGCGGTGTATTTGCTGCCGGTTGTTCATCTGATGCACTGGACGTTAACCGTGCAGTACAAAGTGCAACTGCTTCTGCGTTAAGGGCCATTCAGGTTGTTAATAAAGTCGCACAGGCGGAGGGCCAATAATTATGAGTGGCATGGCTAATGAAATGAAAATTGGTGCATATATCTGTAACGGATGCGGCATCGGCGACCGACTGGATTCCGCTCAGCTGGAGTCAACAGCAAAACGTGACGGTAAAGCTGCAATCTGCCAGCAGCACGACTTCCTGTGTTCAGAAGCCGGTGTAAACATGATTCAGCATGACATCGATAATGAAGGCGTTAACCGTGTGGTTATCGCTGCCTGTTCACGTCGTGCAAAAACGGATGCGTTTAACTTTCAGAATGTTGCACTGGTGCGCACCAACCTGCGCGAAGGCGTGATCTGGGTGCGTCCTGATACGGATGACCAGCAGGAAACCACACAGGAAATGGCTGACGACTATATCCGCATGGGCTGTGCTGAAGCGAAATATGCCAAACCGCCCGCACCCAGTGGTGAGCAGTCAGTCAATAAAAATATTCTGATCGCTGGTGGTGGTGTCTCTGGTATGAAGGCGGCCCTGGAAGCTTCCAGGGCAGGTTACCCATGTACTATCGTTGAAAAAACGGGCGCATTAGGCGGCGCCACTGCACAGCTATACAAGAAGATCCCTACCAAAGCACCTTATGCTGATCCTGAAGATACCGGCGTTGCCGAGATGATTGCGGCGGTTGAAGCAGACAGCAATATTACGGTTTACCTGAATTCTACGCTGACAAATACAGCCGGCGCGCCAGGTCGTTTTGCCGCTGACATCACCACTGAGAGTGGCAGCACAGAGACCAAAGACTTTGGCGCCATTGTACAGGCATCCGGTTTCAGCCCGTATGACGCCAGCAAGCTGCCTGAATTTGCTTACGGTAAAAACAAAGATGTTGTCACCCAGATGGAACTGGAAGCACTGGCGAAAGCAGCTAATGGTGGTCCGATAAAACGTCCATCCGATGGCAAAGAAGTTTCCAGCGTACTGTTCATTCAATGCGCCGGTCAGCGCAGCAAGAAAGAAGGTCACCTGGAACACTGTTCCGGTTACTGCTGTAGCGCAAGTATCAAGCAGGCGATGTACTTTAAAGATCAGAATGCTGATATTGAAACCACAGTACTGTTTACTGATCTGCGCACACCGGGCGCCGGCGGCGAGAATTTCTACCGTAGCGGCCAGAACAAAGGTGTTTCTTTCAGAAAAGGTATTGCCTCGGAAGTGGTCGACGGTGCAAACCCGACCGTTAAATTCAAAGATCTGATTCTTGATGAAGACATGTCGGAAGAAGTCGACCTGGTGGTTCTGGCAACCGGTATGGTGCCTAACGCAGGCCAGCCGACACGTGCTCAGTTAACAGACCAGGACAACGAGGACATGGCATCAGAGAAAGCGGGGGAAGAAGTCGAGATTCGCATTGATGTTGAGTCTATCCTGAACCTTGACTACCGTCAGGGTAAAGACGTGCCTCATATGGACAACGGTTTTGCTGATTCACACTTTATCTGTTTCCCATACGAGACGCAGCGTACCGGCATCTACACAGCCGGTCCAGTACGTCGCCCTATGGATTCGCAGCAGGCGATGGAAGACGCCGTTGGCGCAGCAATGAAAGCGATCGGTGCAGCTGAGAACTCGGGCCTGGGTCGTGCGCAGCATCCACGTGTTGGCGACCTCAGCTTCCCGACTTTCCGTAAAGAAGGCTGTACCCAGTGTAAGCGTTGTACTGTGGAGTGTCCTTTCGGCGCCATCAACGAAGATGAAAAAGGCTACCCGATTTACAATGAATCGCGTTGCCGCCGTTGTGGTACCTGTATGGGCGCCTGTCCGGTACGTGTTATTTCATTCGAGAATTACTCGATCGATACCGTGGGTCAACAGCTTAAGGCAGTTGACATGCCTGACGAATTCTCGGAAAAACCACGCATCCTGGTACTGGCCTGTGAGAATGATGCCTATCCTGCACTGGATATGGCAGCACAGAACAAGCTGGAATACAGTGCGTTCACCCGCATCATCCCGGTGCGTTGTTTAGGTTCCGTCAGCTTGAGCTGGATTACTGATTCTCTGAACAGCGGATTCGATGGCATTATCCTGATGGGTTGCCCGAGCGGTGATGACTACCAGTGTCACTTTGTTAAAGGTTCGGGCACAGCGCAGGAACGTATGGGCAAAGTTGGTGATACGCTGCAATCATTAAGCCTTGAACAGGAACGTGTACAGACTTATGAAATATCCATTACCGATATTCATAAAGTCCCCAAAATCATTAACGACATGGTTGATACCATCGAGCAGATCGGTATGAGCCCATTCAAATTCTAGGAGACTGCCATGAGTGATATAAATACAGGCATGGTTGAAAAATACCGCAACAACTTTCTTAAAGAAGTTGAAGCCAACGTCGAAGAAGGCGATTGGGTGAAAATGTGCATGCAATGCGGCGTGTGCTCAGGCTCATGCCCGATGGGCCCATACTGGGACCACCCGCCACAGGAATTGTTCATGATGATCCGTGCCGGTAAACGTGATGAAGTGCTGACTTCGACATCGATGTGGATGTGTACTTCCTGCTACAACTGTATCGTACGTTGTCCGCGTGAACTGCCAATCACCCATATCATGCACGGTCTGGCGCACTATGCGACTCGCCTGGGCATTGAGCCTAAAGGCCAGCCGACTCGTCAGTTTGCCCAGCTGTTCTGGGACAACCTGGCGAAAAACGGTCGTGTAAACGAGTTATGGCTAGGTGTTAACCTGTACTTCATGAACGGCCTGGTGGAAGGCATTAAAGTTGCTATGGGTATGGCCGGCATCGGTTTTGGTATGCTTAAGGCGGGCCGTTTAAGCCTTAAAGAACTTGTAGGCGGTCACACCGTGAAAGACAAGAAAGGCTTTAAAGCGATGATCAAAAAAGCACAGGAGCTGGAAGCGGCTCGCATTGATAACGCTCAATAGGTTGAGGCAGGTATAGAACTATGGCAAAAGAATATTCATTTTACCCGGGTTGTTCATCACAGGAAGCAGCGTCTTCTTCAAACTACCTGAAGTCAGTACAGTCAATGTGTGATGTGCTGGATATTAAACTTAACGTTATTCCAGACTGGAATTGCTGCTCTGCATCTATCGGTTATTGTGGTGGTGGTGAGCTCCCTCGCCTGGCGCTGTCAGCGCGCAACATTGCCCTGTCCGAGCAGCACAATGCCGGCCAGGACATCGTTGCAACCTGTGCCGCCTGCTGGCTGGCAACCAAGGAAACCCAGGAGCGCCTGGACCACGATGCCGGCCTGATGGCTGAAACCAATGAGGCACTGGCGGAAGCGGGCCTGAAACTGAAGAACGAAACCAAGATCCGTCACATGGTTGAAGTGCTGATCGAGGATATCGGTTACGAAGAAATGGGCAAACATGTGAAGAAGCCGCTGGATGGTATCAAGATCGCAGGTTATGTCGGCTGTCAGACCAACCGCCCGTTCGGCATTGAAGGCGAGTCATTTGAAAATCCCAAATATCTCGATAAATTCATCGAGACCATGGGTGCCGAACCGGTTGAAAAATACGACAAGAAGGTCTCCTGCTGTGGCGGCGCACTGGCGTTCTCAGAACCTGAAAAATCACAGGCACTGATCAAGGACATCATCGAAGCCGCCTACGACGGCGGTGCCGATATGATCGTTACACCCTGCCCGGTATGCCAGATGAACGTGGAAGTCTATCAGGATAAAATTAATGCCAAGTACGGCACCAAGTTCCATATCCCGGTAACTTACTACAGTACATTGATGTCCGTTGCTTACGGCAAAAACGGCAAAGAATCTGGTCTTAATGGACAGATTATTAAAGCCGAAAAACTGGAAGCTATAGCCGGCAAATAGCGGTATCGAAATAACTCGATAAAAAAGCCCGACTTGTTCGGGCTTTTTTAATATTTCTCTTGCAGGGGTGGAATCTTGTTCCGCGATTAATCTCGAAAAGCCGGGACAGATAATAGCATTAAAGAAATAAGCTGAAGTTCAATAATTTCACATCATACAAGGCGTAAATAATAGATAAACATCAACAACAGGCGGATGAAGATGACAGTCATCAGTTAGATTTCACTTTTATCTCATTCAAGTGATAACCCGCTAATATCATATTTCATGTTTTCCAGCTCACACAAAACACCGGTTTTCTCAATCGCATATTTGTACTGGTTCGCTTTCTCAATCGACAGGTTCATTTTTATTGTTGTCGGTGAAGCTCTCAATATTTTCCTGCTTTTCTCGGGTGTAATTTTAAACAGCTTTGCAAATTCCATCTCTATGAAATATTCGCCCTTATCTGCTGCATAACCATTTACTATTACTCTGTACAAGTCTTCGGACATATATATTCTCCGCACTTTTGAATCATGAATTAATCTTTTTAAAAAAACAGGCTGCATCTTTACTGTATTCCCCAACCACAGGTGATGGCGCTCTGCATTGTATACAAATGGTATAGTCAGTATTACTAATACTGATGATAGTAACAATTTTTCTCTGCTGCCAGTTGAGGCTGGTATTTTCTATATGAAAATCGTTTTAATGCAGGCGCATTGCTGTGATATCACCGCATTAGTGATTTAGCGATAATTCCATCACCATTGTTCCAGCCAGCCGACTAACATACGCCACACAACGTGGCAACTGTGAATATACATCAATATTAAAGGCACTTAAGCGGGGCTTGCGGATGCTGTTATACAGGATAAATCCTGGCAGCATATTCAGTTATTGCTCAGGTAGTTGATTGACAAAGGTAACTATCCCGGCATTGCTCTTTGACAGGTACATTGCTTTATCAGCACGATGGATAAGCTCACGCAAGTCATCTTTATCATCCGGATAGATACCCGCGCCAACACTGACACCGATATGGATAGGTTGATTTTTCAGCATAAATGGATCAGAAATCAATTTGCTTATTTTACTGCTGATGCTTCCCAGCAATTCATATTTATCTGCTACGTTAGTAAGATTGATGAAAATTAAAAACTCGTCCCCGCCCATTCTGAAAATAACATCATCATATCGAACCGACACTTTTAGCCGGTTGGCAACCATTTTTAAAATAGAATCTCCTGCGGCATGGCCAAGGTTGTCATTGACCGGTTTGAAATTATTCAGGTCAAGATTTAACACACCGATTGTTTGCCATGTTGCCAGAATTCTGCTGTTCGATTTTAGAACTTCTTCCAGGTAGCGACGGTTAAACAGGTTGGTAAGTACATCAACATTTGAATTTGATTCCAGATACGATATTTCTCGCTGAATTGAAGTGTAATCCTGTATTGTGGCAACACCGTATAATTCACCACTGATTTTGACACTCGCTATGGAAATTCGAGAATTGAATCCTTCGCCTTTTGAGTTAATGCAGGGTATTGTTGTCCTTGTCATCATATCCTTGGGAGTAGAGCTGGAATAAATAAACTCCCTGACATATTGCTGATGATTTATGCTGTCCGGTTTACTCATTAAATCATCAATATGCATTTGCATCATCTGGTTTTTTGTGTAGCCAAACAGGCTGGCACATGCTGAATTGGCAAATATTATTTCAGAGGAGACATTTGCAATTAGAACTGGATCGCCGAGAAGCTCAAGAAAGTCTGTTATTTTAGAGATATCGCTCATTTCATTTATTCCCCTGACTTGCCAAAAACAGAAATCAGTGGTTCCCTGGTTTATTTAATTGTTGCGCTTCAGTCCCTGCCGCAAGACTTTAATGGGAAAGAATATGAACAGGAAAAAACAGCGGGCCTTTCATTACTACTGTGGATAACAGAATCGTTATCCGTATCCCAATACAATACCGCCCGGCATAACTTCGTTTCCTGTTTATACATCCGTTTTTTGTGAACAAAAAAACTGAAACAGATCAGCTGGTTTTTATCATAACTTATAAATGACCGCAAGCAGCGCATTCATCGGCCGTTACTGCAAATACCTGCATAAATATTTTCCATATCTGCATTTATTGTCTAAAAACATGCGAATTATTGGCTATTTTACCGAACACATCTATAGATATTCAGTACTAAAAAATTACGAGTAGCTGGCATGTTATATCTAAACAGGATTATTTGTGTTTTAGTGCTGATATACATATCTGGCTGCGCCACGACTGGCACAACCGTGTCTGACCGGCAAAACAATATAGACAAGATGGAACATATAGTACTAAGACAGCTTTATACACTGATGCCTGAAGTTAGAAATCAAATTGAGGAGTCACCGGGATATGCGGTATTCAGCAGTGCTAATGTAAACATTCTTCTGATCAGTATTGGCGGTGGTTATGGTGTGGCTAATAATAACGATACCCTGGAACGCACCTATATGAAAATGGGAGAAGCAGGCGTTGGTCCCGGCCTGGGCATAAAGGACTTTCGTGCCGTCTTTGTATTTCATAGTAAAACAGCCAGGGACGCATTTATAGAAGATGGCTGGTCACTCGGAGCGCAGGTCGATGCAGCTGTTAAATTTAACGATTCAGGTGGCGCTACAGGCGGCTCGGTGACTGTTGGCGATATTACTGTTTATGAAATGACACAATCAGCATTAACACTGCAGGCAACGCTTAAAGCGACAAAATACTGGAAAGATGATTATTTAAATTAACAGCATCAAAAAACCGAGCGATGACAATGAGACATAACCGTCGTAATTATTACCGCATTCTACATGTGCAAATGGACGCCCCCACAGAAATTATCAAGGCCAGCTATCGGACCTGTATGCAGAAACTGCGGGCACACCCAGATCTGGGTGGCGATAACTGGAATGCCGCCTTGCTGAATGAAGCGCTGGCAGTACTGAGCAACCCGGAAAAACGACAGAAGTACGACCGGGAACTCGCTAATAAACAGACATTCAAACGCGATGTTGCTGATGCCGAAACAACAACCACAACAGCGGTAAATCAGCCAGAGCGGCCGGGCGGATACAGCATTAAATCAGAACCTTGTTCATTCTGTGGCGCACCACCCGCCAGCCCTGACTTTCCCGAGTGCCTGCGCTGTCAGAGCCCATTGACACGTCCGCTCACAGATGACCCGTCACCGGCCGATCAGCGTGCTTTTGATCGTATGGAGCACCGCTGCCCGGTCGATGTCTGTGTATACTGGCCTCAGCACAGTGCTTACCGTGGACATATTCACAATCTGACGCCGGGTGGCGTAATGATAACGCTGGAACATCAACTGGTAGCCGACCAGGTAATAAAGTTATGCAGCAGTTTGCTTGATGCAGTTGCCCGTGTTGTCAGCTGTAATCACGACATTAATCAACAGGGTTTTGTGCTTGGACTTGAATTCATCACTTTGCGCATTAACCGGCCAAAAGGCACATTTATTTCTGAAAGTGTCTGAGTCACGGCCAATTTCCGCCATCCGACCGGGTAGTACAGGCATAAACCAGTTCAAATTTCATTTATTGTCCCAGGACGATAGTAAAAACTTTGCACTTTAGTGCAAGGCTTTAGCAATGATACATATCTAATGAATATGTCTTTCTGTCATGAGAGCAAGTTATGGACTTTCAGTCCAAAGTCGTGAGTTCAGAACATCAAAAAGAGACAACGGTTATGCACTGCCGATACTATTAACCCGGCGACAATATATGTCGCCGGGTTAATCATATCTCAGCATTTTCACTAATATGTTTATGCAGTAAAAATTCAGCAAGCTGTTCGATATAAGACAGCAGTACGGGTACAACAAATAATACCAGCATAGTAGTGAAAGCCAGGCCAAAGGAAATACTGGTTGCCATCGGTATCAAAAACTGCGCCTGCAGTGAAGTCTCAAACAGCAACGGCGTCAAACCCGCAATGGTGGTTAGCGAGGTGAGTAACACCGCGCGTAAGCGCAAACAGGAGGATTCGATCAGTGCTTCTCGCACCGCCATGCCTTTGGCCCGCAGCTGTTTATAGAACGTCACCAGAATGATCGAATCGTTAATCACGATACCGGAAAGGCCAAACATACCAAACTGTGACAATATAGTCAGATCAATACCCATCAACCAGTGACCGAAAAGCGCACCGCAGATGCCAAAAGGTATAATTATCATCACCGCCAGTGGCCAGATGTACGATGCGAATACCCAGGCGAGAATGATATAGATCATTACCAGTGCCAGCATGCCGCCGTGCTTCATATCGCTGGAGGTTTCGCGCTCTTCCTCTGCTCGCCCCTTGTAGGAGACCTGCAGACTATATTTATCGACGATATCGGGAATAACTGACTGCTGAAGGCCGGCCAGTACTTCTTTCGCATTGCTTACTTTTGCGTCCACTTCCGCGGTTACATGGACCCCCATCCTGGCATCGGTATGACGTAAAATCTCCAGTCCCTGCTGCGAGCTGAGCTTCACCGCATTGCTCAGTAACACAGGCTGTCCCGCAGGCGTGATGATCGGCAGCGTATCGAGTATGCCCTGAAATTTTCTTTCATTCGCCGGCAGCATAATGCGTACCTCGATTTCTTCATCACTGTCATAAAATATCTGCAGCAGCTGGCCATCAAGTGCTGCACGCAATTGCCTGCCCACTTCAGCAATCGTCAACCCTGCCGACTGCGCAAGCGGTGTAAGTTTGAAGATATATTGCTGGCGCCCGTAGGGAAGATCGTCGAGGATATTACTGACGCCGTGATAACTCTTCAGCGCGGTCGTCAGTTCTTCGGCAGCGTGCTTCAGCGTAATGGCATCCTGGCCGCTGAAAAACACGTCGATATCCAGGCCGGGCGGGCCGCCCCTGGGACTGTTAATCGAAAACTGTTCAACACCTGGCGGCAGTTCGATCCTTGACTCCCATTCCTCGATAATGGCGGTGTTGCGAACATCCCGTTCATCAGGCTGCAGCAGTTCAACCTTTAACATCGCGTATTGATTGCCGGTCTGAAAATTACGTCCGCCATCAAAACTGGCGGTGTTGACCTGCAGCACAGCCGCCTTGATCAATGAACTGTCCTGTTTCAATGCAGCATCTGTTTGCTGCAAGGTCTGCTCCATTTGCTGCGCGAATGCCCTTACCTGTTCTGGCGGCGTGCCGGCAGAAAACTTGACGCTGGCATTGATCACCGTGCTTTCCGGTTGCGGAAAAAAGTGAAATTTCAGCTGGCCGAAGATGACCAGGGAAACGGCGAGTACCAGTGCACACAGAGCAATCGTTAACGTCGCCATACGGTTATCAATAACACGAATCATCAGCGGTCTGAAATAGTTGTCACGGAAGTTGTTAAACCCGTCTTCCAGTTTCTGTCTCACCTTGCTATTTTTTTTATGATGATTCTTGTGAAAACTGGTACGCAGATGCCCCGGCAGTATGAGAAAGCTTTCGAACAATGAAGCAATAATCACGCAGATTACGACGAAGGGTATATCAAACAGTATCGAGCCGATGATGCCCGTCACCAGCATCAGGGGAAAGAAAGCGGCCACAGTGGTTAGCGAGGATGACATCACCGGTGCCAGCATGCGCATGGCGCCGCCTTCGGCTGCAAGTAATGAGTTCTCGCCGTATTGATAGTGTGTCAGGGCGTCTTCCGCGACCACGATGGCATCATCGACGATAATACCTAAGGCCATAATCAGCGCGAACAGACTGATCATATTGATAGTGCCGCCGGTAAAATATAAAACGGCCAGGGCGCCTAAAAATGATGTTGGAATGCCGACAGCAACCCAGAACGCCACACGGCCGTTAAGGAAGATATACAGGATTATCAGCACCAGAATCAGACCGCTGACGCCGTTTTTCAGCAGCAGGCTGATTCGCTGCTGAATTAGTGAATAGGCTTCGTCGAATACTACCAGCTTGACCGCAGGCGACAGTGTGGTGCGAGTTTGCGCCAGCCATGCATCCATGATCTCTGCGGATTTGAGCGCATCTGCATTTTCTGTACGTTGCAGATTCATCAGGATAGCCGGGTTTCCCTGATAAAAAATCTCGACCTGGCTTTCTTTCGGCCGGCGCTGTATCTCAGCGATGTCATCTAATGTCAGTTTTTGCCCTGAGCGATCTGTTAACAGGTCCAGCCTGGCAAACTGCTGCACGTCACGTTTGCGCTGCAGGCCACGCACTTCACGTGCAGCTTCGTTTTCAGCGACGGTGCCCGCCGGTATATCCTGGCTCTGGCTAACAATACGTTCACCAATCTGGGGCAGTGACAGTCCAAGTTGCTGCAGCTTTTTAGCACTGACTTCAATGGCTATTTCCTGTTCCGGCATACCGCTGAAACTTACCCGGGCGATGCCTTTGTCCAGCAATTGCCGTTCAAATTCATATGCCAGCGGCCGCAGTTCTTCCAGTTCGCCTTCTGCCGTTAATATAACCGTCGCTACGGGTTCATAACGGGAAACTTTTTTTACCTCCGGATCTTCAGAATCCGAAGGCAGATGGCGAACATTGGAAACAAACTGTTTGACGTCATCCAGCGCCACGCCCATCTCACTGCCTTCTTCGAATTCGATGACGACCAGACTCATGCCGCGGGTAGAAGTTGATGTCATCTCCTTGGCGCCATCGACAGTCCGTAAGGCCTGTTCCATCGGAACGGTAATGGACTGTTCAACATCCTCCGCACTGGCGCCCGGCCAGACAACACGAACAGTGATATAGTCCAGTGCAAAGTTTGGAAAAAACTGCCGGTTCAGTTTTATCAGGCTGTACGAACCGAGAATGATCAAGATTGCCATCAGCAAATTAGCAGCGACGGGATGCCGCGCAAATAGATGAATAATGCCGCTTTTTTCTGCAGTAGCAGAAGGCTGTGGCGCTGACGGCGCTATTGATTCAGTGCCCATGCGGTGTTATGGAAGTTCCGACGCTGGCGTAATCGCTGTAGCTGATACCGCCTGGCCAGTCGCCGAGGTATTGCGCACTTCAACTTTTAGACCGCTGAATGCATGCGGCAGCTGAGTTGTTATTATTTCATCACCGGGCTTCAGTTTTTCACTGCGCACCAGCACATACTGTTTAGCCTGTTTAAATTGTTGACCCACTTTAGCAACATCAACGGCAGCCAGTCTCGCATTTTCGACGCGGTAAATACGGTTTGTGCCATAAATGGAAGATACAGGGAGACTGTAAACATCTTCAATCGCCGGCAATTCCAGAATAATTACCAGAACTTCACCGATGATTAATGAACCGGCATCTTCAGCAGACACTTCGAACAGGGCGTCCACACCGATACCTGTTTGCGCAATAGTGCCTGATATACGATTTAGCGCAACGTTGATATTTCCATGGTTTGTTTTGACGGCGCCATACAGGTGTTTTCCCTGGCTTAATGACTGCTGGATTGTGCTCAGATATTTGTCCGGCAGCTGCGCGCGCAGCTCCACATTTTCCGTTGAATAAAGCTTAAGCAGTTCTTCACCCGGACGCATTCGCTCGCCCGGCGAGACATTTGTTGAGACTATAATACCGTCAAACGGTGCGTCGATGGTGGCTCGCTGCAGATCAGTTTGTGCCTGCTGGAGGAGCGCACGCTTTTGCGCAAGCCGGGCCTCCAGTTGAGCAAGCCGTGCCGGATGATCGGTAACCGCCAGCTCTCTCGCTTTCAGGGCCAGTTTCTGACTCTCCAGGGCCTGTTTCTGCGAATCGTAACTGCTCTGGCTGGTGAGATTGCTCTTACTGGTTTTCTCTTCACGCGACAGCTTTTTTTCTGCCAGTGAAACCAGCGATTTTTCCAGTTTTAAGGCGTCCAGGTCATTCTTGTGGCGGTTCTTCTCCGATTCGATCAAGGCTTCAAGCTCGGCGACGTCAGCGGCTTTCTGTTGCAGGGCCAGCTGCACATCCAGTTCGTCCAGTTTTACCATTAACTGTCCTTTTGCAACCACCTGGCCTTCTTTTACGTATATCGATTCTACGTCTGCATTGAGACTCGCAGTAATGGTCGCCATATAGGGCGACTCGACCTGCCCGTAGAGTTCCAGCTGCGGTGTTTTAGCGTCGCCAACCAGGCGCTGTGTCTGTACAACCCAGCTTTTCTCCTCATTCTTTTTCACTGGCGGTTCAGGTTGCACCAGTTTGAATATGAGCAGTATTATTATCGTTACTGCAATCGCTGCGAAAGGTAAGTATCTGGATGGGCTGTGATTTCGCCAGCGGGGAGATCTGAAGAATTGTGATATCAGTTCAATCATTATTCGTTAGCATGCTGAGAATTTCCTAAAACAGGCCGACATTCTACCAATCCATGAAACAAATGTATGATTAAACTTTTCCCGGTGAGTTTTCAATCAAGCTGTATTTTTTGCGCTATGGCAATATAAAAAAAGTTTGCAGACACAGACAAAGACTGGTGATACGATTGTCCAATAGGCTAAGCTAATTGCTTTGACACGAAATCAAGGTGAGGTTCGACGTTGATCAAGTTACTTGATTAGAATCAACTACGTAAGCTGGAACTTGATGTTTAATATTCAATGAAAAATGACAATTGTGAGGTGCAATAATGAAATTAACATGGTTAGTTGTTGCCGATAATAGTAGAGCACGTATCTTTAAAGTCGATTCTCGAATGGGTCCATTGGAAGAAATTGAAAGCATCGTGCATACAGAAGCAAGATTGCATGAGCAGGATATGACCACCGATTTACCCGGACGTGGAAATAGCAATGGCGGTGGCGCGGGCGGCCATGCATATCAGGACGAAATAAGCCCGAAAGAGCAGGAAAATATTAATTTCGCCAAAAAAATTGCCAATGAACTGGATCTTGCTCGTAAAAACAACAAATTCAAACAATTTGGTCTGGTTGCCGCACCGGGTTTTTTAGGCAATCTGCGTAAACAGTTTAACGCCCAGACAGCGAAACTGGCCTGTTTTGAAATGGCAAAGAACCTGTCTCATCTTACTGCTCAGGAAATTCGGCAGCATTTACCCGAACGTTTACCCAGTTTATAACGTTCCTGTTTGTAGAGCCTCTTTATTTAAATATGCTTATGACTAATGTAGTCATAAGCATATTTATTGATAAATATCAAAAAATACTTTTTATAACAGTACCATAGAAGGATGTGGTGAGCGAACCTCACCAATCGTTAAGCTTTTTTATTATTTTGTCATTGCGAGGAACGAAGCAATGACTGACCCAATATTGATCTATTTTTGGTTTTTTCGCGTGTTTTGTGTTCTTCGCGGATTATTCTTTTTAAATTCATTACCTGATGCGATTAATGCGGTTCGTGCTTCATCACACATCCTGCAGCACTGACAAAAGCAGATTTTCTCGCAGAGGCGCAAAGACGCAGAGAAACGATTATCATGTTTATGTTTTTCTTTGCCTCTTTGCACCCTGGCGAGAGAATATGTCTTGATCAATAAAGATAAGTTTCAGACGAGGTCAAATCTGTTTTATCTTTTCTGCTAATGTATCCATCTCCAGTATTTCTCCAGTATCCACAGAAATTGCTGTATCGATTTCATCTTTATGCAAAGGTTGCCAGTTTGTCAGCTGATGTTCCAATACGCGTAGATCCGCATCGGAGACATCGTGTTTTCTATTGACGATACGTTGCCGCAGTATATCGGCGGCGGCAGTTACTTCAATAATGACATAAGAAACCGCTAAAGCACTGGCAAGCTGCTGGAAAGGCCTGCGCTTGTCGTATTCAAGAAAGGCAGCATCGACAATAACGCTATAACCGGCACTGATTATCATTTCTGCCAGTTCAGCCAGTTTTGTATAAGTTTTACTGGACGCCTGTTTCGAATAGATACCAGTGTCGATTTTATCTGCTGTACTGCCGCCTGGTGCAACGCTGTCCGGGTTTATGCCAAATAATCGTTTGCGCTCTACATCAGAGCGAATGCGTATTGCCCCCATTAGTTCAACCAGGCGCCCGGATACGGTGCTTTTTCCTGATGCAGACAGTCCGCGCATAATTATTAACCGGGGTGTTGGCGGCTGTGTATATGCCGCTGCCAGCCTGAGATAGGACTCGAATTCTGCAAGTGACTGTTTTATTTCTTTTTCTGTGGTCTGCTTTTGCTCCATGCGCAAGGCGTTTACCTTGGCACGCACCAGGGCACGATAACAAAGATAATAAGGCAATACCGATAGCCCCGCATAATCACCGGTAACTTCCAGATAGCTATTGAGGAAGCGGCTGGCGAGCTGATTTTGTTTCCGGTCCTGTAAATCCATGACCAGGAAAGCGATTTCGCTCATCACATCTATCCAGCGTAACTTTGGGTTAAATTCGATGCAGTCAAATGCACTTGGTCCACTTTCAAGCCATACCAGATTGCGCAAATGCATATCACCGTGGCATTCACGAACAAATCCATCAGTTTTACGCTGCCGGAAGACAGCTTCAAGCTTTATGAATTCCGCTTCGCTCCACTGCTCGAGTGCAGCTAGTGTTTCTTTATACGGCCCGGTATCAAGATGCTCATTAATCTGGGTGAAATTCTCTGCAACCGGCTGGTGGACCGCATTAGTATTGCCATATTCCATTGACTCATCGGCAACTTCTACAGTCTGATGAAAATCAGCAACCATGGTTGCTATTGCATCCATATCTTCAGCTTTGATCTCACCGGCAGCCAGCATATTATCCACCTGGGCAGATTGCGGAAACTGTGCCATTTTCACCGCGTATTCGATTACCTCAATGCCGTGCAACTTATCCAGGGCTGAAATACGTGGATGCTTTTTCGAACCTGTGATGGCGACAACCTGAAGATAAATAGCGGGCGCCAGTCTGCGATTCAGGCGTAATTCCTGGTTGCAAAAATCAAACCTGTTTTCCAGTGTTGAGAAATCAAGAAAGCCAAAATCCACCGGCTTTTTTATCTTGTAGGCAAAATCACCCGTCAGGATCACCCAGGAAATATGGGTTTCTATCAGTTCAATATTTTTAACCGGATGATCATAAACCTCCGGCTTAAGCATATTTGCAATATCAAATGGCATTATTTTTTGTGATTCCTAATAATTTTGAATATTCCACCGGCTGAAAGCCGGTGGAATTCAACCGATTGATCGGCCATTCGGCGGATTCATATCTGCCAGCCGGTCACCTTTATCAAAGTGCCGTTTGTTTATCTCACCAGGACGCAAAGTATGCAAAGAAAACAATTAGCATGCTAGCTTCAAATAAAAAACGCCTTTCTTTTCGAGCTTTGCACCCTGGCGAGAGTATATGATTCATTCCCTGTCCATCACCTAAAGGCGAGTGGTTTACCGATGCCCTACCAGGGCCCCTAAACAATCATCCCCGGTTATCATAAAAATGAAACCATATTTTAACAACATCATAAAAAATTCTGTTTAAATAAGCCGATAAAATTGTGTGATTAGCAGGTATAAATGTGTGGCCTGGTCTAAACTATATCCAACAGGTAAACATTGTAATTTGATTCGTGTTTTTCGGCTTGCGTTTAACATTGAGATTACACGAATACCGGGATAGTTACATCTGAGCACCATGAAAAAAAACCAACGACAAATATTGTGTTCATCCCTGCTGCTTGTCTCCTCAGGCACGTTTAACCAGACTACAGCCGAAACAGCTGCGATTCCACAGGAATTATCAGCAATGCAGTCAACCGCTCACAGGTTTGACCAGTACCTGGACGACAACAATGTCGATAAAAAAAACAGCCAGGATAAACTGATGCTGGCAACAGCCGATACTTATACAGATAATAAAAGTGCCGGCCGGCTCGATGATATTATCGCAGAACACAACAGCAAACAGACTGAAGCTGACACCGCTACGGCTCAAGCTGGCAATTTCTCAGAAGAAGAACTTGTTCGCCTGCGAGAAGTATTTATGCATGCAGAAAAAGCCGTTAAAAAAAATAATAAAGCAGTATATATTCGACTCGCAGATAAGCTGCAAGGTTACCCCCTGCTGCCCTACCTTCAATACCAGTGGCTGGTAAAACACCTGGATGACGACACACAGATAGAGCTCTTCCTTGCAGAAAACGCCTCGTCACGTTATGCCGGTAAATTAAAATATAAATGGTTAAACCATCTGGCTAAACACAGGAAATGGCCGCTTTATTTGCAGTATTACACACAGAGCAACGAAACCAGCCTGAGTTGCTACTACCACCGTGCACTGTATAACACCGGCAACAAACAGGTGGCGCTGTATGGCGCTAAAATCCTGTGGAACGTTGGTCATTCACAACCACGGCAATGCGACCCACTGTTTGCACAGCTGAAAAAATCCAGTTTCTTTACTGACGATCTGGTCTGGCAACGGTTCACTGCAGCGATACAGAATAATAACACCAGTCTTGCCACTTATATAAAAAGCCTGATGCCCAAATCTGAGCAGACGAACGCTCAATTATGGATTAACCTGCACCGCAATCCTTCACATTACATGCAGCAACTGTTGAAGCTTTCAAAAACACCTCGTTCATTCGCTATGTTCACCCACGCGATTGAACGGCTTGCCAGAAAAGATCTGGACCGAGCAATTGAAATATGGGATGAAAACAAGCCGGCCTTTATTGACGAAAATAATTCTGCTGACAACAAACAGGCTATTGATCAGCTGGAAAGGCGGCTGGCATTTAAACTGGCGTATAAAGGTGAACCTGGCGCATATGAACGTCTCAGCCAGTTAGATGATCCAGATGACAACAGTAAAGCCTGGCGCGTACGAACAGCACTCGCTGAACAAAACTGGCCGAACGTAATCACTGCAATAAATGCGCTTGATGACACAGAGAAAGAAGAAGAAAAATGGCAGTACTGGCTGGCACGCGCCAGTCTCGAAACAGGTGATGTCGAGCAGGCCGAAAAATTGCTGTCCGAACTGTCAAAGCAGCGTAGTTTCTATGGTTATCTTGCCGCTGACAAAGTAAACAATATGTACCAGCTTTCAGACAGGCCGCTTGATGTTTCTACAGAGCAAATTACCGAACTTAAAAACCGCAAAGAGTTCCGTGTTGCATCTGAACTCAGGCATCTGGACAGACAAACTGAAGCCAAACTGCAATGGTGGCACGCTGTTAGTCAGTTAAATAACGATGAGATTCTTGTCGCCGCGAAATTAGCTCAACAGTGGAACTGGTCTGAAATCGCTATTTTTACCATTGCCAAAGCGAAATACTGGGATGACGTAGAATTACGTTTTCCGCTAAATTACGCCGAGAGTGTTTACCAGAACTCGGCAAAGCAAAACCTGAATCCTTCAATTCTGTTTGGCATGATACGCCGTGAAAGTGCCTTTAATGAAAATGCATATTCTTCGGTTGGCGCACGTGGACTTATGCAGCTTATGCCGCAAACAGCCAGGCATATCGCCAAAAATCTTAAGGAGCGATGGCGTGGCAGCAACAGCCTGTATAATCCGGCCACCAACCTGAAATATGGCTCCTATTATTATCAGAAATTGTTAAATAAGTTTGACGGGCACTTTGCACTTGCACTGGCCGCCTATAATGCCGGGCCCGAGCGGGTAAAACAATGGCTGCCCGAGGATGAAACAGTACCTGCAGACATCTGGATAGAAACAATTCCATATCAAGAAACCCGGGAATATGTAATCGCTGTACTAGCCTATACACTGATCTACCAGCAGCGTACCCAGTCGGAGGAGCAACTGTCGATGAATGCCCTGACGCCTGACATACAGCCATTGGCAAGCTATTAGCCCGAGCCCCGCAGCTTTAACAGCATTTACTAACCACCGAGACTCAGAGTACGGAAAAAAGCTTTTTAATATTGTTTGTGCGTCGCACAGACAAGAAACAATAAATAACTCTGTGTTCTCTGTGGTGAAAAAAACTAGAAACTGCCGCCCCAGCTATCGCGCTTGCGGCGCCAGTTTATGCGCGTGAGTATAATGCCAAGCAACAGGCTGCCGATTGACACCGCACCGCCTATGATAAACCAGTCCTGCATAACGTTGCTGCGCAGCTGTTGATTATCCTTGTCTAACATCGCCACATTGGCACGTGCTTCTTCCAGCTCTCTTTTCAGCTCCTTGTTCTTTCGTGACAACGCCAGTGGATTAGCCGCGGTAATTTTTAAATCATCCAGTGAGTTGCTTAAGTTGGTACGCTCATTCTGCAGTGAACTATTTTCAGCTTTTAACTGCTTGATTTCTGCTTTCAATTCATCAACCGAGCTTTTTAATGACTGTACCAGCTGCCGCGATCTGGCCAGTTTTTTATTTGCATCGACCAGGCGGTCGCGGCCACTGGGGGTGTCCATCAGGTTCTCAGTTAAAACCCAGCCTTCCTTATCGCCGACTTCAACATGGGTGTATTTGCCATCTTCGGATGTCTCCAGCAACGTTAGCGCGGTTCCACTCGAAAGAAACTTGATAATACGGTGCCCGTTGGTCGCGCCAGTGCGCATCGGAATCTTCAGCTCATCACTGACATATGCCGTTTCAGCAAATACCGGGCTACTTGCCAGTACAGCAGATACAACGAGTGACAACAGGATTAAAAAGTTAACAAATGGGATCTGTTTGTTTTTCACTTTACTTTTGATCACTTTAATTCTCTATTTTTACAAGTCAAAATAACTAAAAACAGTCTCACTTTTTTGTATCATT
>JAJDNP010000027.1 GCA_022340645.1 Gammaproteobacteria bacterium
TAATCCCCCATAACTACACTTGCTGCATACAGGTGCGAAAAAACCTTATCCCGGCGTACCCCAATAAATATTATTTGTTCTCTTTTCCAGCAAACAAATAATAATATATTTGTTCTATAATTCCTTTCAGGTACATCATAACAATCATAATAAGAACTACTAATTTATCTGCACTGCTGCTGAAATTAACCGACGGGATTTATACATGGACATAGATAAGTTTATATCTAGTATTACAGCTTCAACGGGTAACCATCCGGATCGTTTGTTGCAATATCTGAATGAAATCCAGTATCAATACTCTTATATTTCACAACCTGCGATCCAGCTGCTGGCCGATAAACTGTCACTAAGCGAAGCGCATATCAGGGGTGTTGTCGGTTTTTATTCCTTCCTGCATGATAAACCACGCGGCAGTTACGATATCCTGTTCAGCAACAACATTACCGACCAGATGGCAGGCAATCGTGAATTGCTCGACAGTCTTTGCAACAAACTCAATGTCACCCCGGGCATTCCCCGCCGTGATGGTCGTGTCACTGTAGACACTACCTCCTGTACGGGCATGTGCGACCAGGGACCGGCCATGCTGGTTAACGGCTGGGCAGTTACCAGGCTGGATGAAAACAGAATTGACGCTATCGCCAAACTGGTTGAATCACAAACAGCTATAGAACAGTGGCCCGCAGAATATTTTCAGGTCAAAGACAATATCCAACGGCAAGATATTTTACTTTTAAGCAAGGTGGAAAACGGTAGCGCACTAAAATCACTGATCGAACACGGCGCTGAAACCGTACTTCAACAAATAGAACTATCCGATCTGCGCGGCCGTGGCGGCGCCGGTTTTAAAACCGGAATGAAATGGCGGTTCTGCAAACATGCAGAAGCCGAGCAGCGCTTTGTGGTATGCAATGCAGACGAAGGCGAACCCGGCACCTTTAAAGACCGTGTACTGCTTAACTCCTATGCAGACAGGGTTTTTGAAGGAATGACTGTTTGTGCTGGTATTGTAGGAGCGACGCAAGGATTTCTCTACTTGCGCGCCGAATACCGTTACCTGCGCAAACCGCTTGAAGAAGTGCTGCAAAAGCGACGCGATGCTGGTCTGCTTGGTGATAATATCCTGGACAAAAACGGTTTTAATTTTGATATCGAGATCCATATGGGCGCCGGCGCCTATATCTGCGGTGAAGAGACATCACTGATCGAATCACTGGAAGGTAAACGCGGTATACCTCGGAAGCGTCCGCCCTTCCCGGTTACGCATGGTTATCAAAACCAGCCAACCGTGGTGAATAATGTCGAAACATTCATGGCCGCGGCACAAATTACATTGCATGGTTCAGAATGCTTCCAGTGTTGCGGAACGGAGTTTTCCACAGGCACCAAGCTATTAAGCATCAGCGGTGACTGCGAGCGTCCCGGTATTTATGAATACCCGTTTGGTGTTTCAATACAGCAGATCCTTGAGGACTGCGGCGCAAATGACACCCAGGCAATCCAGTTGAGCGGCGCTGCCGGCTCAACGATTCCAGCGGATGATTTTGGACACGCAGTATCGTTTGAAGACCTTGCCACCGGTGGTTCCTTTATGGTTTTCAATAAACAGCGCGACCTGCTGGATATGGTGAGAAATTTCAGCCACTTCTTTGCACATGAAAGCTGTGGCTTTTGTACACCCTGCCGGGTCGGCTGTTCACTGATGCAGGACCTGCTTGATAAAGTCGATAGCGGCCATGCCAGTGAGTATGACCTGGAAGAGATACGCAAGATAGCGCAGCTAATGCAGGCAACCAGTCATTGCGGACTGGGCACATCCGCACCAATCTCGGTACTTGACACACTGAAAAAGTTCCCGCATATCTATCAACAGCGGCTGAAACACAGTAGTTATGAACCTGCATTTGACCTGGATGCCGCATTACAGGATGCACGTGATATTACCGGACGCAACGATGCCGGCGCACATATTGGAACAGAATCGTGAGCAAGGAACCATGAACCCAGTAACAATGAAAGATAAGAAAACATTTAAACTCGATGGAAAAGCCATCGAATTTGAAGATGGCGATACCATCATGGATGCGGCATTAAGGGCCGGAGAATATATTCCGCACCTGTGCCACAACCCGGAATTCACCCCGCACGGCAGTTGCCGTGTATGTATTGTTAACGTTGACTGTAAACAGGTTTCCGCCTGTACACAGCCGGCAATAGAAAACAGTGAAGTAGATAACTCGTCCGATGAAATAATGGCTAATCGGCGCGCCCTGCTGCAAATGCTGTTTGTTGAAGGCAACCACATCTGCCCGGGCTGCGAGAAAAGCGGCGCCTGCCAGTTGCAGGCAGTGGCTTACTACTGCAACATGCTGTCTTCGCATTTCACACACTTTTTTCCGCAGCGCAGTGTTGATGCTTCACACCCGGATACGGCGATTGATTTTAATCGCTGCATCCTGTGTGAACTGTGCGTCCGCGCCAGCCGGGATGTTGATCATAAAAACATTTTTGCCATCGACGGACGCGGTATAAACAGCCACCTGGTGATCAATTCCAGCAGCGGCAAACTCGGCGACAGCGCATTTACAGCAAGCGACAAGGCTGCGCACGTCTGTCCGGTAGGCGCTATCCTGCCAAAACATAAAGGTTACGAGAAACCTATCGGTGAGCGCCTGTATGACAAGCAGCCCGTCAGCATTGTCGGAGATGTTGCAGCATATGAACAGGATGAGGACTGCTGATCATGAGCGCTGAAGCAACTAAAAAAATAAAACTGGCTACCACGTCATTATGCGGCTGCTTCGGCTGCCACATGTCGCTACTTGATATAGATGAACGCATCCTCGACCTGGTAACACTGGTGGAATTTGACCGCTCGCCGATAACCGACATTAAAACCATCAGTGAATGCGACATCGGGATTATTGAAGGCGGCGTTGCCAATACGGAAAATGTTGAAGTGCTGCGCGAATTTCGCAAGCATTGCAAGATACTGGTCGCCATCGGCGCCTGCGCGATTAACGGTGGTATACCTGCCATGCGTAACAGTTTCACCTTAAAGGAATGCCTGGAAGAATCCTATATCGATGGTATCGGCGTAGATAACCCGATGATACCGAGCGACCAGGAAATTCCCATGTTACTGAACAAGGTGCACCCGGTACACGAAGTAGTCAAAATAGATTATTTCCTGCCCGGCTGCCCGCCTTCCGGTGATACCATATGGACTTTTCTGACGGAACTGATTGAAGGTAAGCCGATCAGCTTCCCTTATGAACAAATTCATTATGATTAGGAATTTATCTGGCGTATTATTTTCCAAGGGTATAGTTACATGGTTAGCAACTACAAATACTGTATAGAGGAATATTAATGTCCACCGATCTGGAGACTGCAAGTAACCCCGAAAATCTCGAACGCATCGTGATCGAGCCGGTCACCCGGGTCGAAGGTCACGGTAAGGTTACCCTGCTGCAGGATAAAAACAAACACATCAGGCAGGCGCGACTGCATATCGTGGAGTTTCGCGGTTTTGAAAAATTCATTCAGGGCCGTCCTTACTGGGAACTGCCGGTCCTGGTTCAACGCCTGTGCGGCATCTGCCCGGTAAGCCATCACCTGGTTGCCGCCAAAGCCACGGACATGCTTGTCGGCGCACGGCAACTGACACCCACGGCAGAAAAAATACGGCGGCTGATGCACTTCGGCCAGACATTGCAGTCGCATGCACTGCATTTCTTTCACCTGTGCTCGCCTGACCTGCTTTTCGGTTTTGACGATGAAGTGCGTCATCGCAATATAGTCGGCGTTATTGAAGATCACCCGGAAATCGCCAAACAGGGTGTGCTGCTGCGCAAGTATGGCCAGGAAGTAATCCGCCTTACTGCCGGCAAACGCATTCACGGCACCGGCGCCATTCCCGGCGGTGTTAACAAATCGCTGAGCCATGAAGAAGTCGATTACCTGATGAAAGACATTGATCAGATCATTGCCTGGAGTATCGATGCTGTGGCACTGATAAAGCGTATCTTCTCTGAACACTATGATTACCATATGGCTTTTGCCACCATTGACAGCAACATGCTCAGCCTGGTTGGCAGCGACGGTGCATTTGATATCTATCATGGTGATTTACGCGCTCGCGACAAGAATGGCAACACTATCTTCGATCATGCCGATTACACGAAATATAACGAGTACATCAAGGAAGGCGTGAAAAACTGGAGCTACATGAAATTTCCTTTTATCGATGCAATTGGCGCTGAAAACGGCTGGTACCGGGTTGGACCACTGGCACGTATCAATAACTGCGATTTCATTGGCACGCCACTGGCCGAAAAAGAACGCATAGAGTTCATGGCAGCCGGCAATGGCAAGCCGGTACAGTCAGCACTCGCCTATCACTGGGCCAGGCTGATTGAACTGCTGCACTGTGCCGAGTCAATAAAAGATCTGTTACAGGATGCGGATATATCCGGCAGCGAACTTATCAACAAGGGCGAGATGCAAAACACCGGCATTGGTGTTATCGAGGCGCCTCGCGGCACCCTGTTTCATCACTATGAAATCGATAAAGACGGTATCGTTACCAGGGCTAACCTGATTGTATCAACCACCAACAACAACCAGGCAATGAATGAATCTATCCGCCAGGTCGCCAGTCAGTACCTTGATGGCAACCAGCTGACAGAACCATTGCTTAACCAGATTGTAGTCGCCATACGCGCCTATGATCCCTGCCTGTCATGCGCGACACATGCCATGGGTAAAATGCCGCTGGAGATCTGCCTGGTAGATGAAGATGATAAGCTTGTTGACCGTCTTGAAAAACGCGCTACCGGTTCCATTACAAGGACAATATAATTACTTCACGAGTTTGGGGTAAGGGTATTGATTATAAATTTATAAGGCTTCTGCAACAGGACGTTGCAGCAGAGCCCTATGAATGTAATTATGCGAATGTATTCATGCGTCCTTATAAATTTATAATCAATACCCTTTTGTTTAACTGTACAACTGAATAACCACTTCCCCCAATGTAAAACGTCATTGTACATGCATGAATAACAAACCATCCTCTACGTTAATTTTTACCTGGGGCAATCCATCGCGCGGCGACGATGCGATCGGTCCGCAGATCTACGAGCTGTTACTGCAGCAGGCACACAATGACGTCGACCTGCTTACTGACTTTCAGCTTCAGATAGAACATGCGGTTGATCTTGAAAACAGGCAGCGTATCCTGTTTCTTGACGCCAGTGTATCAGCAGCTGCACCTTTTGAATTCCGCCGATTAACCGCTGTAAAGGATGAAAGCTACAGCACGCATGCCGTGAGTCCCCGGTCCCTGCTTTCGGTTTATGAAAAAGTCAACAGGCAGTCAGCACCGCCCGCTTACATGCTTTCAGTTCGTGGCTATCAATTTGATTTAGGTTTGCCGCTGTCCGACGAAGCAAATACAAATCTCAACCAGGCAATACATTTTATCAAACAGCTTATTACGAAAAACACTGAGGACTGGAATAAATTAACCAGTCCACTGTCATCCTGAGTGGAACTTAACAATGTTATCGCGGAATAAATTCCGCGATGATACAACTTCCAAATAATTTCCCTGTATCGCTCAGCGGCAAATAACCAGATATGGTGTCGTAACCAGCGCTTCTTTCTGCGTCGTTACACCAAGCACTGACCAGCCTTCAGGAATATGATTTGTTTCTTCTATAGCCCTGTTATTTTCAGCAATTGCATTAATTTCTCTACCCTGCTTGGTGAACATCGATACGGCAACGCATTCCTGGTATTGCTGTTTAGCGGAAGATTGTGCGGGCGTGTTGTCTTTGGCCTCGGCAGCAAGTGTGCTGCATAGCAGCAACAGAATAATTATATTTCTTTTCATGTCTACCTCAGCTGTAAGTCTAGTGGTCGCCATCTTGCCATATTTTCAATAATACACATAACTTGCGTGAATGCATGCAATCAGCAATGCAAATTGCCATAAAATCGTAACATTTTTGTCATAGGAATGTCATTTGCTGTGTATAGAATTTAATGGCGATTAAATTATTCAGAGTAATGGCAATGTACTACCATCGAAGTTATCAAATCGATTATTTTTGCGGGTGGCGGTATCTGTTATCGCCGAGTTTCAGGGCCCAGGTTAGAGCAAAATGGGGTGATAATAAATTTCATCGCGGTTTGTGCCTGATTGGCGGCTTCAGCAGTATATTGATCACCTCAACCGGTGCCGTGCTGCTGGCTATGGCTGTATGGAACCTGCTTCGTAATTAACAATAAACAAGCTTTCATCATCAAAACCTTAAAAACCCCCATTTTTTAGTAATGGGGGTTTTTATTTCAATGCCCTATCCGCTTACCTCGTCTGAAAAATTATATACGCTGTTTATACCAGGCCTGTATAGCAATTTTTATCTCATTCTGTAGACGCTGATGATCAGGCATTTCATATACAACTATCTCGTGACGTGCTTAACCACTATCAAGTACCGACTGAACCATAACCATATGTCAATCTCTAATAGTCACTGATACTAATCAGGTAAGTTTAAATTGTGTAAATTAATGACTCTCAGGTTACCCGGGAAGCAGGGGCGATATGCGGATACTGATTGTTGAAGACGACTCCAATACTGCAGATTTTATTTTGAGGGGAATGCGCCAGGCAGGTTATACCCTGGATCACGCAGCTAACGGCAAGGACGGCTTGTTTCTCGCGCTTGAGTTCCCTTACGATGCTATCATTCTCGATCGCATGTTACCGGGTCTGGAAGGCCTCACGCTGCTGAAAACCCTGCGCGCTGCTGGTAAAAACACGCCTGTACTGCTCCTCAGCGCGCTCGGCGAGGTTGATGACCGGGTCGAAGGCCTGCATGCAGGGGGCGACGACTATCTGACCAAACCCTTCGCATTGGCCGAGTTGCAGGCACGCCTTGAGGCACTGCTGCGGCGCGGCGATGTCAAGCCTGCCGATACGGCGGCACTGCGCCTTGCCGACCTGGAACTGGACCGCCTCACACGCAGCGCGCATCGTGGTGCTCGTCAGATCGAATTACAGCCGCGGGAGTACCAGCTGCTTGAATACCTGATGCTGCACGCCGGCCAGGTGGTAACACGCACCATGCTGCTGGAAGGCGTCTGGGACTATCACTTTGACCCGCAAACCAACGTAATAGACGTACATATCAGCCGTTTGCGCAGCAAGATAGACAGGGGTGAAGAAAGGCCCTTGCTGCACACTGTGCGCGGCGCTGGCTATTGCCTGCGTGACCGTGGTGCTAAACCCGGCTCAGACTGATGCTGCTGAAACTGCCGCGCAGCTTTACCTTTCGTCTCGCTTTAACCTACATGGCCCTGTTCGGCCTGTCCGTGCTGCTGCTGATGCTGTTCATCTACTGGTTTACCGCTGCCTACATGGTACGTGAATCCGATGAGCTCATCGAAACCGAAATCAATGAACTTGCTGATCACTATGACATGCTGGGGCTGGATGGCCTGGTGTCGCTGATCAATGAACGGCTTTCCCGCCAGCAGACGGGACTTTCAATTTACCTGCTGGCCAGCCAGGATTATCAGCCGCTGGCGGGCAATCTCGACACCTGGCCGAATGCAAGCCTCGATGCACAGGGCTGGATCGATTTTAAAATGGTCAGCAATGAAAAAGGAAGCCACGGCGAACACGAAGTACGGGCCCGCCGTTTCATCCTGCCCGGCGGTTATCACCTGCTGGTCGGGCGCATTATCTCCCACCTGGTGGCCATGAAGGAACGCATCGCCATCACCCTGGCCTGGGGTCTGGGACTGATGCTGTTACTCGGCGGCCTGGTTGGCTGGTGGATGAGTAAACGCATGGCGCGCCGTATCGAGGCCATCAACCGCACCAGCCGCGACATTATCAGCGGTGACCTTTCCCGGCGCATACCCCTGCAGGGAACCAACGACGAACTGGACCGGCTTGCCGGCAGCCTGAACGAGATGCTCGACCGGATCCAGGCGTTGATGGAAGACGTCAGGCGAGTATCGGACAACATCGCCCACGACCTGCGCACTCCTCTGGGCCGTTTGCACAACCAGCTGGACAATCTGCGCAGCGAGCTGCAACAGGCTGGGCTGGATACCGCCAGCGTAGAACAGGCTCTGAACGAAAGCCAGGGCCTGCTGGCCACCTTTAATGCCCTGCTGCGCATTGCACGTATCGAGGCGCGCTCCCGCACCGAGGGCTTCACGTCTGTCGACCTTACGGCACTGGTGCATGATGTGGCTGAATTCTACGAGCCGCTGGCCGACGCCCGCAACCAGACCCTGGCCGTCAGTGCGGCTCCCGCTGTGCAACTGCCCGCTGACCGTGACCTGCTGTTTCAGGCCCTGGCAAACCTGCTGGATAACGCCATCAAGTACACCCCGCCTGGTGGAGAGATACAGCTATCCCTGACTACAGCTGAGCTGACCATTACCGACACAGGCCCGGGTATTCCGCCTGCCGCCCGCCAGCAGATATTCCAGCGCTTCTTCCGCCTCGAAGCCAGCCGCTCGACACCAGGCAGCGGTCTTGGCCTGAGTCTTGTCGAAGCCGTTGCCCGTTTACATGGCATGGCGATCAGGGTTTCGGACAATTTTCCAGGCACCCGAATCACACTGGGTTTTACAATATCATCAGGCCATGGTGCAGCGTGGTAATTCTGTGCTCAGCCTCAGTTACACCTTATGACTTGATTGGTCTTTCATGAACAAAAATTAATATTGCCTCCACCTTCTCGTCATGTGACCTCGCTTATGATTACAGTCAAGCTGATAACCTGCCAAGAACGACAGGAAACAGTCATCAACAAGAAAGAGGATAAAACCATGAACAAGAAAAAATTAACAACCGCGGCATTGCTTGCCGTAATTACAACCGGTTTGGCGGCTACCGTCCTGACGCCCGTCGTTGCGGCAGAGCTCCAGCATAAGGCTGATGAAAAAACCATGGAGCAAACGCAAACCAAGCAGGACTATATCAAGGTCTCTGATGACGCGCTGATGACCATGCGTAATGTTGGCGGCGCCCGTCTGGCAATCTTTGATGGAGCTCCTGACCGTGCCCAGATCTACGTCGACGCAGCAGTCACACGAGCTTCGGCTACGCTAAGGGACGCAGATAAATACGCCCTGGACATCAAGGCAGCGAAAAATGATGGCGAGAAATACGTCCCCTTCAATGCCGGCCTGTCCGTAGCGGAAACCCTGGTGCCGAACAAGGAAAATATGAAGCACATCTCCAGGGCAAACGGGCAAATGCATAAAGGCCAGACCAAAAAGGCCGTGGAAACCTTGAAGGTCAACGGCATTGATGTCGCCCTGAGTACCGAGCTGCTGCCGATAAAAGCGGCCAAGGTGGAGATTGAAGATGCCGCCAAACTGATCGGAGATGGAAAGTATTACCAGGCCAATCTTGTGCTGAAGTCCGTCGAGGATTCAGTAATCACCGAGGTATTCAACACGGATGCTATACCGAAGACTGCGGATCATTCATAACCTGACCCAGGACAGACTGAATATTCCAGTCTGTCCTGAAACCTGCCGAGTCATCGCCCTGAGAAGCGATGACTTTTTATATTTATGAACATTGCTATCCTGTAAACTTTTAGATGCATGAACTGGAGGTCGTTGCCTGAGACCGTATGCCGCATGGAAGCGGCATCCGAGCGTACATGGATGCCATGTTTTTATCTTTTTGGACAGTGTGTCTCAGGCAACGACCTCCAGCTCATGTCTCGAATGGCTTAAATACAGGCACTTACATACACATCAATGATTTATGAATTATGACAAATAAAAACCGCCCAATGATTAACAGTCCATTGCTGTGTATTAAATGATCCCGAATATTTCATGGTATCGCTATAAATAACATACAGCGTTGTGATTATTCAAAGATTCATAGATAGATTTGGAATGTACACAATGTTCCTGTACCGCTGCACAGTATTTAGAAAAAATCTTGGCGGCTATTTCGAATGATTCGCCTGCAACCATAACTATGACTTTGTCCATAACTACAAATTGGGTCGAATCAATCAAACTGACTCACTGATATTTCCCCAAATTCTTCAATACCATGGAATATCCGGGTAGCGGTGGATTCAAAAGACAGAAACAAAGATACGTTTGCTTTTCTGATATTTTGCAGAAATCTGTCTACATTATTGTTTCTATTGAAAATGACAATAGCAGGCGTATGATACTGACGTAATTAAACATACCAATGGGGACATCTAATTGTAGTTAGCGGATTTCACGTGGTTAACGAGGTTGATTCACAGCATATGGTGAAAAGTTGAAATTCATTGATATTCCTACTGAACAGACCACCGCTGCTACTGATGCTATATTGGCAGTTATAGTCATGATATCAGCCATATACCTGAAACACATTGGCAAACATAAACTCTGGAAATCTACCATATGGGCCTGGGCATTTTATTTGCTTTCTTTCGCTGCGTTATCAGGCGCAATAGCTCACGGCTTTATCATCGCCGATGAACTTAGAGCGCTTCTCTGGCATGCGCTTTATCTTGCTCTTGGATTGTTCGTAGCGCTCTTCGTCGTTGGCAGCGTATATGATATATGGGGTGAATTTATAGCAAAACGTATATTGTTAATAATGCTGGCAATAGGAGCAGGTTTTTTTTGTCTCACATTAGTATGGTCTGATAGCTTTATAGTATTTATTATTTATGAGGCCGTGGCGCTGTTTTTTGTTTTAGGGGTGTATGTTTGGTTGGCCTATAAAAGACGTATTGAGGGATCCGCTCAAATGGTGGCTGGGGTATTAATAACTATTGTTGCTGCTGGAATTCAGGCCAGTCATTCCATCATGATTACTTTTATCTGGCAGTTTGATCATAACGGAGTTTTCCATCTGGTTCAGACAGTCGGAGTTATAATTCTTATATCAGGTCTGCGTGCGGGTATGCTTACACGTGAGTAGTTGTTGTAACCAGTTCCCGCGGACTTAAACGTTATACCTGATCGGAAAAAAGGTGTCGAAGGCACTGCTGTCCCACTTAATGTTAGAAACATGGATTGGGAACTGTTGTGCGAGACCGTATGCCGCATGAATGCGGCATTCGAGCGTACAAGGAGGTATTCACAGCGTGTCTCGGGCGACCGTTGCCAGTTCATGTTTCGGATGACATAAACAGTTATCTCTTTCATGTATAACAGTGAGTTATGGGTACGCCTGTAATTTAAATGGGACAGCAATGGTGTCGAAGGGATTATATATTGATCAACTTTAGAAAATGGATAACAAACATCCCCTCCAACAACTTTATCCTTCAATACGAGTACAACATATGAGCACATCAATACCTGGTCCCGACGGTAAGCCACGCTGCAGCTGGTGCGCTGCCGTGCCGGAGTTTTTTCCCTATCACGATAATGAGTGGGGCTACCCGGTTAGTGATGATTACCGCCTGTTCGAAAAATTGAGCCTGGAGAGTTTTCAGTCAGGCCTGAGCTGGCGCACCATCCTTGCCAAACGCGAGAACTTCCGCAAAGCGTTCCATAATTTTGACTTTAACAGGATTGCGCGTTTCACCCAGCGCGACATTGATCGCCTGCTCAAGGATGAAGGCATTGTCCGCCACCGCGGCAAAATTGAGGCAGTCATCAATAACGCCAAGCGCGCCCAGGAACTGGTTAAGCGGGAAGGTTCACTGGCTGCTTTCCTCTGGCGCTATGAACCTGATGTTAAGCAGCTTGCTGCACCGCAGACCATATCTACTTCCGCGGAATCCATCGCCCTGTCGAAGGAGCTGAAAAAACTGGGCTGGAAATTCGTCGGACCGACGACAGTGTATGCCTTTATGCAGGCAATGGGATTGATTAACGATCACGTGGATGACTGCGTGATCAGGGCCAGGGTTGAACGCGCACGCAAGAGCTTCAGGCGTCCGACTGGTAAATAGATATCGAGGCGGACATTCCAGAGCAAACAGTATATAACCGGTTATATAACCGGGATAGATATACTATAAGCTTTATTTCAGGCCGATATAGGGCCAGGATATTGACCGGTTTAACTGGAAAAGAAAAATATCACCAGTACCGGCTGTGATAAAATTCATCAATAGTACAATTATCAGGTACCCTGTTCGATATCATCCGTAGAAAAATATTGTCACAATAATCACCCATCTTGCTTATTTGTCCTATAACTGCAGTATGTTGGGTTGCTTATCACGCAGACATTGTTTGACACCACAGATCGTAAGCAGTCATAAAACCAGCACTACTGACTCATATTGATGAATTAGCTGCAACTGAGTGTCCGCAATGAGGACGCGTGAAAAAAATTTACTGGCAGGACTAAATGACTAAAAACAGTTTTAATACCATTCACATTAGTGCGACAGGTTGCAGCATTGTCGCACGGCGCCGGGAATCATAATTATTACATGGAGGATAATACATTGGTACGAGTCAACAAAACATTACTCGAACAAATGCAGATCAGTGATGCTGAAATCGAGCATCGCATGGAGCTACTGGGTCTTACCGCGGAAAAATTAAATCTTCTCTCCAGCCACAAATCTCTAATAGAAGATCATCTCGATATCATCGTTGACGAGTTTTACGAAAAACAGACCGAAATAGATGAAATAGCATTATTGATTGGAGACACTGATACCCTGCAGCGATTGCATACCGCGCTGCGCAAGTACGTCATTGATTTATTTTCCGGGAAATATGATAGTGAGTATGTTAATAACAGGCTGCGAATCGGCATGGTGCATAAACGCATCGGCGTCGAACCAAAACTGTATCTTTCGGCGGTCATGACGCTAAAAAATCTTATTGTCTGTATTTTAAAATCAAATATACAGAAAAAAGAGCAAGTAGAACCAACCCTGGAAACACTGGACAAACTGCTTTATTTTGACACTACACTTATTTTCGATACCTATATTGAAAGCCTGATTGGTGAAATCGAAAACGCAAAAAGGAGAACGGAAGCCTACGCAAAAAGCCTGGAAAAGAAAGTAACAGAGAGAACCCAGCAACTGGAAAAGCTGGCAAAACTCGACCCGCTGACAAATATTTACAACCGGCGGGCGATGCAAGAGGTATTGTGCAGAGAGCTTGTCGTAGCAAAAAGGCGTAAAACAAAATTATCATTCGTGTATTTTGATATCGATAACTTTAAACAAATAAATGATAAACATGGCCATATCAAGGGCGATGAGGTGCTTAAACATATTGGACAGATACTGCTTGGCAATCTAAGAGCATCCGATATCCCATGCCGCTATGGCGGTGATGAATTCTGTTTTATTTTGCCGGACTGCGATATTGAAAATGCCAAACCTGTTTGCAAGAAAATTATCAAAAGTTTCGTTAAGAAATACCCGGATTTTTCACTAAGTATGGGAATAACTGAAACCGGAAAAGAGTCATATATTGATGATGATTCACTGATTAAGGCTGCTGATGAAAAGATGTACCTGGCAAAAAAAGAAAGCGGCCCTAAAATATGTTTTTGACCGCTATAAAGTGAAAACAGTTACGGTTTGCTGGACGACATTTTATGACTCTTCTCATCCGACATCATCGCCAGCAGGTTCTCGGCCAGTGCTTCATAAATCGGTTTTTTGCATATTAACCTCGAAATACTCGCAGAAATCAGTGCGGTTGCCATCATCGCCAGCACCAGTTCCTGGTTATCAGTCATCTCCATAACAATAACGAATGCGGTGATTGGTGTTTGCACGACGCCGGTGAAATAACCAATCATGCCGAGGATAACGATGGTCGAGGTCATATCAGCGGGAAACAGCATAGCCAGGTTTGCACCAAGACCGGCACCGGTTGCCAGTGATGGCGCGAACAGTCCACCGGGAATGGTTGTTAGATAGGTCACCGCTGTTGCCAGTATTTTATATAACGGGTACATCAAACCAAAATCTGCATTGCAGTTTTCCAGACCGGCACAACTGACAATCTGTTTTGCTTCGTGGTAGCCGGTACCATTTGCGGTACCGCCGCTTAGAATACTTAACAGCGCCACAATTAGGCCGCATACCATGACAATCAACGGCCAGCGTGCCTGCATGTAAGGCCGCAGCTTTTTCGATCCAGTAATCAGCAAGTGGCTGAACACCCCGCCCGTCAAACCACCTGTCGTGCCGCAAACTACAACGCCCAGCCATACCCAGCTGAAATCCAGTGCCGCCGGCGTGGTGCCGTAATAACTGTAATTATTCTGATGAACAAGTATGGCTGTCATCCCTGAGAGCACAACACCAACCAGCATCATGCCGCTGTTTCGGTGATCATAGGAACGCGCCATTTCCTCGATGGCGAAGATAATACCCGCGAGCGGCGTATTAAATGCCGCTGCAATACCTGCACCGCCACCGGTCAGGATCAAACCGCGTTCAAAATAACTTGTCGGCAGATGTGCATATTTTCCAAGAGAATGCAAAATTGCCGCACCTAAATGGACGGTGGGACCTTCCCTGCCCAGCGAAGCACCGCTGCATAACGCCAGCACGGCCATCAGCACTTTGCCGACTACCATACGCATTGATAATAAACGGTTACTTAAGCTGCTTCCCGGATCTGCCAGCGCAATAAGCGTTTGCGGTATACCGCTGCCCTCGGCGCCGCTGAAAACTTTCCGGGTAATGTAAACTGTCAGTACAAAACCTGCCGGCGTGATAATGAAGGGCAGGAATTCATTATATGCAATGATACTTCGAAACAGCCTGTCACCCCGATCCGCCAGTAGTGCAAATACCGCTGCGACCAGACCGACCAGTATGGCGCCACCCCAGAACACCAGGTTGGTACGCCATGCACGCGGCTGGAATAAATGGTATTTTAATTTACGGACTTGATGACGCATAAGAAGGCTGAGTTAAGTTTTAAATTTTAAGTATTAAGTTATAAGTATTAAGTTGAAAGTTATAAGTTGTTGGAAATTAGCTGTACATTGATTTCGCTATTATGTCCTGTGATATTAATTTTGTTTCTACTTACAACTTGATACTTACAACTTAATACTTATAACTATTTTTATCAGTACATGATTTCAATTTGTTCCGGCCCAAACACCTTGTCCAGTCGGCTTATCAGTTCATCCGATGGGACAACATTCCATGCTTCACCGAGTACAAACTGTGAAATATCTGTACCGGTATTGTATTCAATATTAACTGGACAGTGACCATCTCGATAGGTATGCAGGACATCGGTTAGCTGTTGAGTAATGCGGGTATCGGACCAGTTGCCATTGGCCTTGCTACGGTCCAGTTTAATTTGCAGTCCTCGTGAAAACTTTTCTCTGGCCTGGGTCATGGTGTAAATCGAACTTGCGTTGACCGAGTATGTCGCATTAAAGTCATCATAACTGACACTGCCAACAGCTACACACACCTTGTCTTTAACCAGTGCGTTGCCGTATTGCTCGAAAACATCTTCGTACAGAACTACATCTATTCGAGCGGTTCTGTCATCGAGTACCCCGGTAACGATTTTGCTGCCAGTCTTGGTTTTGCGTACACGCTTGCTGATTAACAAACCGGCGAGGCAATACTGTTTTTTATTTTTATTGCCATAACGGCCAAAACCGGCGTTCTTCTCGGCTTCCGGAACAAGATCAGCAACCCTGGATAACGGACACTCGGTAAAGCGCCGCAATTCTGCCTCATAGCGCGACACAGGATGCCCGGTTAAATACAGTCCCAGCGTTTCCTTTTCATATGAAAGCCGGATTTCATCATCCCAGTCTTCAACTTCGACAATATGCACATTGGCATGCTTGTCGGGTTCATCAGATGAAGCAAACATATCATGCTGGCCGACACTGGCATTTTTCTGCTGCTGCTCGGCAAGCTGAACGGCATTGCTAAGACTGGCAATCAGGCTGGCCCGGTTATGCCCCAGCGAATCCATGGCGCCGGATTTTATTAACGCCTCCATGACACGCCGGTTGACCTTGCGGGTATCGCTGCGACGGCAGAAATCATACAGATCAACAAACGGCCCATTACTCTCGCGCTCGGCAATTATGCCGTCAAGTGCGGCTTCCCCTACTCCTTTTAAGGCGCCAAGACCGTAAAGTACGGATTTTTGCTCCGGTACGCTGAATTGATATATGGACTGGTTTATATCAGGCGGTAATACTTTAACCCCCTGCTGGTTGCAGTCTTCGATCAGGGCCACCACCTTATCGGTATTGTCCATATCGGCAGACAGCACGGCAGCCATGAACTCGGCCGGATAATGCGCTTTTAACCAGGCCGTTTGATAAGACAGTAATGCGTATGCGGCGGAGTGGGATTTGTTAAAGCCGTAACCGGCAAATTTTTCCATGAGGTCGAAGATGTAGCTCGCCTGGTCGGCATCAACGCCACGCTCGACCGCGCCCGTCATGAAAATCTCGCGCTGTTCGGCCATTACCTCGGGTTTTTTCTTGCCCATCGCGCGGCGCAGCATGTCGGCGCCACCGAGCGAGTAGCCCGCCAGCACCTGCGCAATCTGCATCACCTGCTCCTGGTAGAGGATAACACCATAGGTCGGTTTCAGGATCGGCTCGAGGTCGGGGTGGGGATATTCCACCACTGTCTTGCCATGCTTGCGCAGGATAAAATCATCTACCATGCCCGACTGTAATGGTCCCGGGCGGAATAGCGCCACCAGTGCCACGATGTCTTCGAAAGTATCCGGCTGCAGGCGGGTAATCAGGTCTTTCATACCCCGCGACTCGAGCTGGAATACCGCGGTGGTATTCGCTGCCTGCAACAGCTTAAAAGCATCTTTATCGTCTAATGGCAGACGCGCAATATCCAGCAGATCTTCAGCTGCCTTGCGGCGACGGCGGTTAACATGCTTCACCGCCCAGTCGATAATGGTTAAGGTGCGCAGTCCCAGGAAGTCAAACTTCACCAGGCCGACTGCCTCGACGTCGTCCTTGTCAAACTGGGTGACAATGCTCTGGCCTCCCTCCTCGCAGTAAAGCGGGCAAAAATCGGTTAACACGGTCGGAGATATCACCACGCCACCGGCATGCTTACCGGCATTCCTTGCCAGACCTTCCAGTGACAACGCCATATCAAGTATCGCGGTCACTTCTTCTTCGCTTTCATAAGCCGCTTTGAGTTCCTCGGACTCCTGTAACGCCCGGCTCAGCGTCATGCCCAGTTCAAACGGAATCATTTTGGCAAGCCGGTCTACAAAACCATATGGCTGCCCCATGACGCGGCCAACGTCACGTACTACCGCTTTTGCCGCCATGGTGCCATAGGTGATAATCTGCGAAACACTATCGCGGCCATATTTCTGCGCCACGTAATCGATTACCCGGTCGCGGCCTTCCATGCAAAAGTCAACGTCGAAATCCGGCAGCGAGACACGTTCCGGGTTAAGGAAGCGTTCAAACAGTAAATCAAATTCCAGCGGATCGAGATCGGTAATTTTTAAGGCATAAGCAACCAGTGAACCCGCCCCTGAACCGCGGCCGGGCCCGACAGGTATATCATTATCCTTTGACCACTGGATAAAGTCGGCGACAATCAGGAAATAACCGGGAAAACCCATGTTATTAATAACATCAAGTTCAATCTGCAGCCGCTCCTCGTATTCTTTACGCCTGCTGGCATAATCCTCTGCCGTCTCATCCAGTAGTACCTTCAGGCGTTTTTCCAGGCCCTCGCGAGATACCCGGCAGAAATAACTGGCTTCGGTTTCGCCTTGAGGAATCGGGAATTGCGGTAAATAGCTTTTACCCAGCTGGATTTCAAGATTACAGCGCCTGGCGATTTCAACGGTATTGACCAGTGCTTCTGGAATATCGGCAAACAGTGCCTGCATTTCCCCGGCAGTACGCAGATACTGCTGCTCACTGTAATTTTTAGGACGGCGCGGATCATCCAGTGTACGGCCGTCGTGAATACAGACGCGGGTTTCATGTGCCTCAAAATCATCGGCTTTTAGAAAACGAACATCATTGGTCGCTACCACCGGGATATCGAATTCAGTTGCCAGTTCCACTGCAGCAGCGATATAGGCCTCTTCATTCTCACGCCCGGTGCGCTGTAGCTCGATATAGAATCGATCTTTAAAACAGCCTGTCCAGTGTTTTAGTCTCTGTCTTGCCTGATCAGCCTGCCCGGCAAGCAGGGCCCGGCCAATATCGCCGTTACGCCCGCCGGACAGGGCAATAATGCCTTCAGCATACTGTTCGATCCATTCCGCCTGGATTATCGGCTGACCGCGATGCTGGCCTTCAAGGTAACTTCGGGAAATAAGTTCGGACAGGTTGAGATAACCTTTTTTATTCTGCGCCAGCAACACCATTTGAAATGGCGCTTCCTGGTTTTTGCCATAACGTACCAGTGCGTCGACGCCGATGACCGGTTTTATGCCGGCAGCAAGTGCCGCACGGGTAAACTTGACCATGGCAAACAGATTGCTCTGATCGGTCAGCGCCACCGCAGGCGTATTGTCCTCGGCCAGAGCCTGCATCAGAGGCTTGACACGCACCACGCCATCGACCAGTGAGTATTCTGTATGTACTCTCAGGTGAATGAAACTTGGCTGGGATGTCACGAATTTACCTCTGGGTGAATGATGTGTAAGTCTATCAAATCAGTTGTTATGAAACAGCTAATACAGCGAGCTTAATGACAAATTCCTTAGCCTGTTAGCCATGTCATTTATCAAAATCCCATTTGCCTTCATCATTTTTACAGAATGAAGGTGAAGTTTGTTTGGTAAGCTTATCTTTTTTATATATTTTTATCCTCATAGTATGGCATTCATATTCGCCGTATTCACCACCGTTGTAACTGT
>JAJDNP010000029.1 GCA_022340645.1 Gammaproteobacteria bacterium
TGAGCTGATTTTATACGTAAAACTTGTTACTTATAACTTACTACTCGTGTTGCATTTGTTATTGAGGCTTTAACACGGTATCTTTGGCACTTGAGGTTTCATCCGCCTCAGGGTAGTCCAGCGAAAAATGCAGGCCACGGCTTTCTTTGCGCAGCATCGCGCTGCGGATAATTAATTCTGCCACCAGTGTCAAATTGCGCAGTTCAATCAGGTCGCTGGTAATACGGAAATTGCTGTAGTACTCGTGGATTTCCTGCTGTAATAACTTAACACGGCGCATGGCGCGTTCCAGTCTTTTTTTTGTCCTGACGATGCCGACATAGTCCCACATAAAACGCCGTAATTCATCCCAGTTGTGCGAGATCACCACCTCTTCATCAGAATCTGTTACCCGGCTTTCATCCCATTGTAAGATTTCCCGGTACTGATATGGTTTATTGCACTGTGCCAGAATATCTTTCGCTGCCGACTGTGCAAACACCAGGCATTCCAGCAGAGAGTTGCTGGCCAGGCGGTTGGCGCCGTGCAGCCCGGTGTATGCAGTTTCACCGATCGCATATAGATTATTAATGTCGGTTGCGCCGTTTAAATCGGTATTGGTGCCGCCACAGGTATAGTGGGCGGCTGGCACCACGGGAATCGGATCTTTGGTTATATCAATGCCAAACTTCAGGCAGCGCTGATGAATTGTCGGGAAATGTGAGATGATAAAAGCCGGGGAACGATGGCTGATATCCAGGTAGAGACATGATGCGCCCAGGCGTTTCATTTCATGGTCGATGGCGCGGGCCACGATATCACGCGGCGCCAGTTCGCCGCGCTTGTCAAAATTGTGCATGAACCGCTTGCCGTTCGGCAATAACAGTTTTCCGCCTTCACCGCGAACAGCTTCACTTATCAGAAATGATTTCGCTTCCGGATGATATAAACAGGTTGGGTGAAACTGGTTGAATTCCATGTTGCTGACACTGCAGCCCGCACGCCAGGCCATGGCGATGCCGTCACCGGTAGAGCCGTCAGGGTTACTGGTATACAGGTAAACCTTACTGGCACCGCCGGTGGCCAATGCGACAAACCGTGCCTGGAAGGTCTCAACGTGCTTGCTTTTTTTGTTGAGAACATATGCGCCTATGCAGCGATTCGGGCTGTTTTTGTGCCCCTGTTTTTGCGTGGTGACCAGGTCGACCGCGATATGGTGTTCAAAAAAAGTGATATTTTCATGCTGGCGTGCGTGGTTATCCAGGGTATTACTCATGGCCTTGCCGGTAGCGTCAGCGGCGTGCACAATACGGCGGTGGGCGTGTCCGCCTTCACGAGTAAGATGCAGTTCCCTTTTGCCCTGGTTATATATATCGTTGCTGCTAAACGGAACCCCGAGTTCCTGTAACCAGCGTATATTTTCAGGACCATGCTCAACGGTGAATTTCACTGTTTCTGGTCTGGATAAGCCGCCGCCAACCTTTAGCGTATCTGCTATATGCGATTCGAAGGAGTCGCTGTCACTGAGTACGGCAGATATACCACCCTGCGCATAATAGGTACTGCCATCCTTGCCGGGTCCTTTGGTAATGATGGCAACCTTGCAGATATCAGCAATGTGCAGGGCAAGGCTGAGGCCGGCGGCGCCGCCGCCGATAATCAGGACGTCATGTTGGTATGATCTTGGCATGTTTGTGCTTGGCCTTTTGTGTATATTTTGGGTTATCGGGCTTTAAGATTTTGGTGAAATAAGGTAAGTTTGCGTTATAAATTTATCTGATTATACAAAAAACACAGCATATGTATTGTGCTAATAAAACATTGGGAACTATAGTGGAACATGTGTGTCACATCATGCGGAGTGATATGTCGCTCATAATAAAGAGAATTGTATGAGTGACCGCGAGATCGACCAGGAACTGGTGGCTCGAGTACAACAGGGTGATAATAAAGCCTTTGATTTGCTTGTTCTGAAATACCAGGTGCGATTGTCCAAGCTGGTTTCCCGGTTCCTGAGGAACCAGTCGGATGTGCAGGATGTTGTTCAGGAAGCGTTTATAAAAGCTTTCCGAGCGTTACCCAGTTTCCGTGGGGACAGTGCATTTTATACATGGCTGTACCGTATTGGCATAAATACGGCAAAAAATCACCTGGTTGCGCAGTCTCGTAAGAATCCGGCTAATGGTATCGATGCCCAGGAAGCTGAAGATTATGGTGCGAGCGAATGGCTGAAAGAGTATTCTTCGCCAGAACGTGAGGCATTGACAGCAGAACTCGAAAAAACCATCTATCAGGCGATGGGTGATTTGCCCCCCGATTTACGCGAAGCAATAACTTTGCGGGAAATTGAAGGGCTAAGCTACGAAGAGATTGCCGAGGTAATGGATTGCCCGGTTGGTACCGTGAGATCACGAATATTTCGTGCTCGTGAAGCAATAGACAACAAGCTGGAGCCGATGCTGGATGATTATAGTCATCACGTGTCGAACCATTATGAATAATTATGGACTAACTGGTAAGGCTGCAGATTTGACCGGTAAATGCGCAGGTAAAAATATTAATAATTGGTTATGGTGATAAGTCATGTCAACGAATAAACGTAGAGAAAAAATCTCGGCTTTACTGGATGATGAAATACATCGCGATGAGATAATGTCGTTTTCTTTGTCATCTGAACCTGAAGATGCTGAGGTTGCACGTCGATATCAAATGATAGGCGACACCATGCGGGGCGAGATGAGCGAAGCCTGTTTTGTTGATGTCAGCAAGGCAGTACATGAAGCGTTGCTCAAAGAAAGCCTTGCTGCCAGGCCTCACGGTACACCGGCCAGCAGAAAAAACAATTCTAATACCGGGAAATTCAGCTTATATGGCTGGTTGCAGCCTGTCGCTGGCATGGCGATGGCGGCATCGGTTGCGGTAGTAATGGTGGTCACCTTTTCCGGGCAGGATAGTACATCGCCATTACCTGTTGCAAACAATATTGATCAACTGCCTGCCGCTGCTCCTATGCTGCGGCTCGCCGAGGAGCGTAAAGCAATAGATGAAAACACCAGAAACCTGGATCCACGCCTGGTGAACCAGCATCTGGAATTTGCCACGCAGGACGCCTTGCAGGGCAGGTTGCCTTATGTAAGAGCGGTGAGTTATCAGAAGAACAGATGATATAAGCCACATTAAGTTAGCTATTGATGTCTTTCTGCCGCAATAAACTGGTTAAAATTTCTACCGCTTTATTTATTTTTTTATCAGGCACTTACAGCTTTGCCGACGATCTGTTTGACATGTTAAAACGCATGTCTGAAGCTGATCAGAACAAGAACTACCAGGGTACCTTTATTTTAAGAAAGGCAGACAGTTTATCAACTTTGCGCGTCACGCATGCTGTCGATAGCAACGGCGAGTGGGAAAGCCTGGAGTCCCTTAACGGCGAATCAAGAAAAGTATTCAGATTTAATGACCGTGTGATATCTGTTTTTCCGGATCGCAAATTACTCACGATACGCCATACCGACGAAAAACAGTCATTACATCAGCAGTTGCCCGATAATATTGACCAGCTAGCGCAGTTTTATTCCATGGAGCGGCTTGATGATGACCGTATCGCGAAACATCAGACGCTGGTCGTTAATTTAAAACCCAGGGACCAGTACCGCTATGGCTATCGTTACTGGGTAGATAAAACCAGTGGAATGCTGCTGCGTTGCGATTTAATTGATGAAGATAATATGGTCGTTGAACAAATGATGTTTACAGAGCTGGATTACCTGTCTGCAGCGCCGGCGCAGACATTTGATTTAAAACAGTTTGAGCAATTTAAGCAGCAGCTGGTGGATGAACCGAAAGTTTCGGCACAACGGCCGGAAGAGGCTGGATGGAAAGTTGGCCATCTCCCGAAAGGTTTTGTGTTAACGCAATCTACCATGCGTTATTCTCAGCAGCCTCCTGCAATCAGTAGTAATCAGTTAACGGACGCCTTATCTAAAAAGTTACCAGCCGATTTATTGCACATGGTGTATTCTGACGGGCTGGCGTCTGTTTCTGTATTTATTGAAACAGATCACGGGGAAGAGAATCATTTACAGGGTGAGGCTTCCATGGGGGCGATGAATGCCTATGGGAATGTTGTGGATGGCTATGTCGTCACCGTAGTGGGCGAGGTGCCGGCAAAAACGGTCCAGCAAATGGCGCAAACCATGGTTAAACTGCCAGAGTGATCCTAGCCAAATGATTGAAGAGATTGCACAAGTAATTGATATTAAAGGGAATAATATGATATTGCAGGCGCAGAGACAGTCTGCCTGCGGCAGTTGCGCCGCAAACAAGGGATGTGGTACTTCGGTGCTGTCAAAAGTTGTGGGCCGAAAATTTACCCGTTTCCAGGCAGATAACAGTATTAATGCCAGTGTCGGCGATACTGTTGTGGTTGCTATTCCAGAAGACGCGATGCTCAAAGGTTCGCTGGTCATGTATCTCGTTCCCATCCTGGGGATGATTGTCATTTCCCTGCTGGCAGATTATGTCCTTGACCCGGCACTTCAGTATCGTGATTTTGTTATTGCTGTAACTGCTTTTGTGGGACTGGTGTTTGGCGCTTTAGTCGCAAGAAGATATTTCGCTTCTCGTTCCAGTGCCCATTTATTTACGCCTGTGGTATTGAGAAAAATTATTACCTGAGCTGATCTGTGCATTCGCTGAGAGCTGACTATCATGATAAACTCCGCTTTTAGTTTTATTCGGGTATTTTGGCTGGTTCACGAGCCTGTAGATAAATCCCTGGGGTAAATACCGGCCTGGCCGGTTTTTTTCTGTCCGTGATTATCTGCTGAGTAGAGGTATTCCAGCCAGGCTTGTTACCCGGATTTTTTCCACTTAATTGGGTGCATCCTTGGAATTTACACTTTATTCACGCAGTAACTGTCCATTGTGCGAAGCCATGGAAGAAGAAATAAGACCATTTATAAAAAAATATCACATCATAGTGAAGCGCCGGTACATTGACAACGAGCCTGAACTGGTACGGCGTTATGGCGATAAAGTACCGGTTTTAACACAGGATGAACACACGCTTTGCGAATATTTCCTTGATCCAGAACCTTTATTATCCGCAATTAATGCGCAATCAGGCAGTAGTACTCGATAATTTTCCAACATGATAATTCGATGAAAAACATTCGTAATTTTTCAATTATTGCGCATATTGACCACGGTAAGTCGACACTGGCTGATCGGCTGATTCAGGCCTGTGATGGATTAACTCAACGAGAAATGGCGGCGCAGGTACTCGATTCCATGGACCTGGAACGTGAGCGTGGTATTACCATCAAGGCGCAAAGTGTCACCCTGAATTACCGCGCTGATGACGGTGAAACTTATCAGCTGAACTTCATTGATACCCCCGGCCACGTGGATTTTTCATACGAGGTTTCACGCTCGCTGGCTGCCTGCGAGGGTGCACTATTGATCGTTGACGCTTCTCAGGGCGTTGAGGCACAGAGCGTAGCAAACTGTTACACCGCGATAGAGCAGGGACTGGAAGTTATACCCGTGTTAAACAAGATTGACCTGCCGGCAGCCGACCCGGATCGTGTTTGTGAGGAAATCGAAGAAATCATCGGTATCGATGCCAGTCATGCATTGCGGGTAAGTGCAAAAACCGGGGAAGGCATACATCAGCTGCTGGAACAGATTGTCGCTGAAATTCCGCCGCCGCAGGGTGATTTGAACGCGCCTTTACAGGCGTTAATTATCGATTCCTGGTTCGACTCCTATGTAGGCGTCATTATCCTGGTTCGCGTTATGCAGGGAAAATTATCGCCTGGTAAGAAAATACTGGTGATGTCCACAGGACGCAGCTACCTGGTTGACAAGGTCGGTGTATTTACCCCGAAACTCAAGGATCGTGACAGTTTATCGGCTGGCCAGGTGGGTTATATCATCGCCAGTATGAAAGAAATTGATTCTGCCAAGGTGGGTGATACCATAACGTTGAGCGATAATCCCGCCACTAAACCGCTTGCGGGTTTCAAGGAGGTACAGCCGCGGGTCTTTGCCGGTATGTTCCCGATCAGTTCGGATGATTATAATGATTTTCGCGACTCGCTTGAAAAACTGACCTTAAATGATGCATCGCTGAAATATGAACCGGAAAACTCGTCCGCTTTAGGCCTTGGATTTCGTATCGGGTTCCTTGGCCTGTTACATATGGAAATCATACAGGAACGGCTGGAACGTGAATATGACCTTGATTTAATCACTACTGCGCCGACAGTGGTATACCAGGTGCTGACGACCAGGGGCGAAGTGATTGAAATTCATAACCCGGCGGATTTACCGGAAGTCAATTATATTGAAGAGCTGCGTGAGCCGATTATTAAAACCAATATCCTGGTGCCGCAGGAATACGTGGGCAATGTTATTACGCTGTGCATTGAAAAACGCGGCGTACAGTTAAACATGCAGTACATGGGCAGCCAGGTTTCGCTGCATTATGAAATGCCCTTAAGCGAAGTTGTGCTGGATTTCTTCGACCGTCTGAAATCAGTCAGCCGCGGCTATGCATCGTTTGACTACGAGTTCGACCGTTTTCAGGCAGCTGATCTGGTCAAGATAGATATTCTGATTAACGCTGAGCGGGTCGATGCGCTGTCTATCATTGCACACCGTGATGTGAGTGTCCGCCGCGGCCGTGAAGTGGTAGACAAAATGCGTGAACTGATTCCGCGCCAAATGTTCGATATTGCTATTCAGGCGGCAATCGGACGCAATATTATTGCGCGTTCGACGGTAAAGGCCCTGCGAAAAAATGTAACTGCGAAATGCTATGGCGGCGACGTCACCCGCAAGCGTAAATTACTGGAGAAACAGAAAAAAGGTAAAAAGCGCATGAAGCAGTTTGGCAAGGTTGAGATACCGCAGGATGCCTTTTTAGCCGTCTTGAAAGTGGATAATTCATAGATTACCACCTAAACTTTTTCCTAAATACAAGTGTTGTGAATTCATAATGATAATTGATTTTTCTTTTTACTTATTTATTGCTGTTGTTTTTACCGGTGTTGTCTGGCTGATAGACAAATGGTATCTTAAGCCCAGGCGGGAAGAAGTCATCCAGGAAACAAGCCCGCTCCACCAGGGCGTTGCAATCAGCCGCAAAGGGAAAGAGCCCGTCATTGTTGAATATTCCAAATCCTTCTTTCCCGTTCTGCTGATCGTGTTTTTGCTTAGAGGCTTTGTTGTTGAACCATTCAGGATTCCATCAGGTTCCATGCTGCCCTCTTTGTATATCGGCGATTTTATCCTGGTGAATAAATTTGCTTATGGCATAAGGCTGCCTGTGCTCAATAAAAAAATTATCGACATGAGCGAGCCGGAAAGAGGCGATGTTGTCGTTTTTCGTTATCCCCGTGACCCTGACCTGGATTATATAAAACGTGTTATTGGCTTACCGGGGGATCACATCGCATATTACAATAAAGTTCTTTACGTTAATGGTAAGCCGGTAGCGAGAGACTTCGTTGGGCAGTACAAGGGGCCCGGGCAGACATTCGCGAACGAATATCTTGAACAGTTGCCGGGCAGCAAGCACTCGATATTATTGATGCCTGCCAGGCCTAATAATTTACAGGGTGAATATGTTGTACCTGAGGGCATGTATTTTGTCATGGGTGATAATAGAGACAACAGTAATGATAGTCGCGTGTGGGGACCCGTACCGGAAATTAATCTGGTCGGCAAAGCATTTATGATCTGGATGCATTTCAGTGATGAATTACATCTCGATCGCATCGGAAACTTTATCAAGTAAGCGAGGCAGTTATATGATGAACAAGGTCATGAACAAATCTGTAACAAAGCAGCGAGGTTTAACCCTGATTAGCTGGCTTGTGATAATTATCTTCTTATTGTTTCAGGCCGTTATCGCTATGAAAGTGGTTCCCGTTTATATGACAGATGCAGGTGTTAAAAGCATCATTGAGGATCTGCCTAATGATCCTAAAGCAAGGGTAACACCAACGTCAGGCTTAAAAGACCTGGTTGCTAAACGTTTAAGTATGAATAGTATTTATAATATCGAACCAAAGGACATCAAGGTAAGAAAAAACCGAGATGAAAATATTGTTACCATCGAATATGAACCTCGTGGTAATTTATTCGCTAATCTTGATTATATTATCACCTTTAAGCACGAAGCCAGAATCAAGGCGCCCTAGCAGGATGTCATCACTGCAACGATTAGCTATCGTGATTTTGCAACTGATTGATTGCCAGGCGATGTGTGAGTAGTCGCTATGGCGCCGTCTAATGCCCTGGAATTTTTTTTAAAAAAACTTGGCTACTCATTTAACAATATTGAATTATTGAATGAGGCGCTAACACATCGAAGTTATGCCGCCACGAATAATGAACGCCTGGAATTCCTCGGTGATGGCATATTGAATTTTGTCATTGCTCATGAGTTATACAAATTATATCCTGATGTACAGGAAGGTGATTTAAGCCGGTTGCGCGCCAACCTGGTTAACAGGGAATCGCTGGCTACAATTGCAAACCAGTTAAATCTGGGCGAAGTCATCAAGCTCGGCTCTGGCGAACTTAAAAGCGGCGGGTTTAGACGGCCGTCCATTCTTGCAGATGCAGTAGAAAGTGTTTTGGGTGCCGTTTATTGTGATGGCGGGTTTGATGCCTGTCGCGAACTGATTGTCCGCTTATATGCGGATCGCCTGGCTTCACCCCCAGACCTGCAAAGTTTAAAAGATCCAAAAACTCAATTGCAGGAACTATTGCAGGCACGTCGTTTCGAACTGCCTGACTACGAGGTGGTAGACGTTACCGGACATGCGCATGCGCAGATTTTTCATGTTACCTGCAGTATCGAAAAAATGAATATAAAAGTTACTGGCGAGGGGAAAAGCCGCCGTAAAGCCGAACAGAAAGCCGCTGAAAAAGCGATTGTTGAAGTTGAGTCAGGCTTTGCAAAGAAGCAGAGCGGTTGATTCGCGAATGATTACCCCCGGAAATTCTGATCAAAGTATGCCTGCTCAGGCACAGCGTTGCGGTTATGTTGCGATTATCGGGCGCCCAAATGTAGGTAAGTCAACTTTACTCAACCATATCCTTGGTATGAAGTTGAGTATAACTTCACGTAAACCACAGACCACGCGCCACCAGATACTTGGGGTTAAAACCGCAGCTAATACACAGACCATCTATGTTGACACGCCGGGTATACATCAGCGTCGTGGTAGCGCTATTAACAAATATATGAATCGTGCGGCGACATCGATGTTGAACGATGTCGATGTGATTCTCTTTGTGGTACAGGCAAATAAATGGACTGATGAAGATCAGGCAATTATTGAAAGATTTAACACGGTCAGCTGTCCGGTTGTACTGGTGGTTAATAAAACGGACAAGCTGGCGAGTAAAAAACAGTTGTTACCATTATTTAAGAAATTGTCATCATATTACAATTTCGCTGAAATTATTCCAGTTTCCGCACTCAATGGAATCAATGTTGAAATACTGGAGCAGAAAATTTCATCTTTACTCCCGGAAAATCCGCATATATATCCTGATGACCAGGTTACCACCCGCAGCATGCGTTTTCTCGCAGCCGAAGTCATACGTGAAAAACTGATTCGTGAGTTAGGCCAGGAATTGCCATACACAACAGCAGTTACTATCGACAAGTATGATGAGGATGAAAATATAGCGCATATCCATGCAACTATTTACGTAGAAAGTGCAGGGCAGAAAGCCATCATTATAGGTAAAAAAGGCAGCCGGCTGAAAAATATCGGTACAAAAGCACGCCAGGATATCAGCAAGCTGATTGACGCTAAAGTCTATTTGAACCTGTGGGTAAAAGTTAAAGAAGGCTGGTCAAATGATGAGCAGGCATTGCGTGGTTTAGGCTATAGCGAATAAATTCCTGTTTCGTTAAATTGTAGTTTTTTTATTTTTTCCGCAAATGAACGCTAATAAACGCAATTAAAAAGCTATGAATAGTTTTGTTGCTCTTTGTGCTTTCACATTCTTCGAGGCTGAATATATTTTATAAAAATTGTATTCGCCCAAAAAAAACCAATGATGAAACAAATCAAAATGTTTTTATTAGCGTTTATTAGCGTTCATTTGCGGAAAATTTACAAATAGAATAATGAATGTTGTCAACACACAGATTGCCTATATCCTGCATAAACGCGCCTACAGCGAAAGCAGCAGTATTCTGGAGGTGTTCACCAGGGATTATGGTCGTGTGTCACTGATGGCGCGGGGAAGCCGTGGTACACGTTCAAAAATAGCCGGTAACCTGCTGTTATTTACCCCGCTGGTGCTCAGCTGGCAGGGGAGGGGTAATTTGCCATATTTAAAAAATGTCGAAAGAGCCGAACTTAAAGCCCCAGTGCTAAAAAATAAAGCCTTACTCTCCGCGATGTATGTGAATGAATTACTGGTATATTTGCTACACAAGGATGATGTTCACGAGGCAGTTTTTGAGCATTATCACCATTGCCTGTACCTGCTGGAAAAAGACAATAGTGTTGAACTAACGCTGCGAATATTTGAAAGCAGGTTGCTCGAATTACTGGGATTCGGTCTCAATATTCATAGTGAAGCAGATACGGGCGATGAGATCATCGCCGACGCGATGTATGACTATCACCTTGAATACGGGCCGGTAAGAAGCCGGGAAAATAGCATAAACAGCATGCCCCGAATATCGGGAGCCTGCTTGCTTGCACTGGCAAATGAACAGTATCAAATACTGGCCCGTAGTCCACAATACCTGGCAGAACTCAAGCAACTGATGCGGTTCGTTATCAGTCATCACCTGGGTAATAAGAAGTTGAAAAGCAGGGAATTATTCAGCCTGGCAGGCCAGCAACCAGGTTGATTTCAATTTAAAAAGCATAAAAAACTTTCACCACAGAGACACAGAGAACACAGAGGTTTGTTTTCTGTTACGCCTGCGACGCATCTAACAATAATAAAGCTTTTCTCTGCGCACTCTGTGCCTCTATGGTTAAAAATGTTATTAATGCTGTAAACCCGCGTTATAAATATCATGGATTATTGAAGTTTGCTAATTTCGTTCTATGCTTAATGAAGGGCTAAGCTTCTAATAAAAAGGTATAAAAATGACATCCGTCGAATCATATAATATCGATGATCTGGAACCATTGCTGGTAACCCTGAAAAATACTCTGGGGGTCGTTGTTGCCGATGAGCAGCGCAGCGATCTTGTAGAAAGAATTGAACCGCTGTTATCTACTTATAAACTGGATTCGCTGGCATCTTTAGCAGACCGCATTCGCGGTGATCAGGGTGATGAAATTAAAACAGGCCTGCTCGAAGCCGTGTCACAAAGTCAGTCGAGCTGGTCGTTAAGCGCTGAAATCAGGGGTATTTTACGTAATTACATTTTTGAGCAATTGCCTGAGAAAGCCAGGGTGTGGATCGTGGGATGTCAGCAGGGACAGTTAGCTTATTCCGTTGCAATGGAACTGGCAAAACATGAGCATGAAAATGACGAACATAAGAATATTGAGATAATTGCAACCGATATTTCACAGGGCCACATTGATTATGCTCAAAAGGCAACATACAGCAAGCAGCAGTTACACGGCCTGAGTGACGAAAATAAAAAACAGTTTGTCACGATGAATGAGACTGGAGACTACGGGCAGATCAAAGGGAATATCAGACAGTTGCTCAGCTTCGGGCGATGTGACTTAACTAAAGACTTTCAGTCACTGGGGGCGATGGACCTGATTATTTGTCCGGATGTTCTCGTTTACTTTTCCAATGATATCAAAGCCGGTATCTTCAGGCAGTTCTCGGCTTTACTGAAATCAGGCGGCATTTTCCTGACAGACAATAGCCAGGCTATTATGACAACGGTCGGGGGTCTGGAGCGGGTGGAGCACCCCGCGGGAATATTTTACAGAAAAAAAGGCTAATACATTCCTCAGCCTGGCAGGGTATTTAGTAAACCACGCCGGGATACAGTTTATTCACTCCAGGTGCTGACAATAGTAATCTTGCTGTTTGCCTGGTAAAAATAACCCGCCAGAAACGTGCCTTGTGCTGACCTGCCCGGGATATTGCTGATCTTGTGCTACAGGCTATTAGGTATTTTTAAGAATTCATCAGGTACCGGGGTGGCCGTAATGTTGCTCTCATCCACCCATTTTAAAATGTCATAGTAACTGCGAATATTTTCAACATAATCGACAGGTTCCCAGCCCCGCGCATAGCCGTATCGGGTTTGTTTGTACCACTTTCTTTTTGCTAACAGTGGCAGCACCTCTTTAACATCTGCCCAGCGATCTGGATCTTTATCAAGTTTGCGTGTTAATTCCCGCGCATCCTGCACATGGCCATAGCCCACGTTATAGGCAGCCATCGCCAGAAGGGTACGGTCCGGTTCCGGGATGGTTTCATTGATGCGGTCTTTCGTCTGCCGGAAGTATTGTGCACCGCCATTAATGCTTTGTTCAGGATTAGTCCTGTTTTTTATATTGAGGTCATTTGCAGTTTTAAGTGTCAGCATCATAATGCCGCGTACACCAGTAGGTGATATGGCGTCAGGATCCCAGTGAGATTCCTGATAACCCATGGCGGCAATTAAGCGCCAGTCCAGGTCATACATGTTAGCGGCTTCCTCAAAAAATACCCGGTAACTGGGCAGTCTGGTTTGAATATGCCGTCTGTATATTTTGGTGCCAACATAGTCAAACTTTTCCACATGACCATAATTGCGCTCAATTATTCGAGCCAGTTCACCATTCTCTGTTATTTTCCTGAAGAATTTCTGGACTTCCAGAAGCAGGCTTTTGTCATCCGATTTTGGCAATGCCCAGGCAAGTTGCAGCGGTTCACTTATATCAAAAGCGGTCCGCAGGTTAATCAGAAAGCGCTGGTTCAAAGATAATGTATTCGAGTCGGCGATTGTGTATTCGATAATATCGTCTGATACCATCTGTAATAAATCTTCACTTTCAAGTTCATGATTAGATTTCCAGGTTAGATGCGGGTAATCATGCTTCAGAGACCTTAATGTTTCTTCATGACTGGAATTGGCTACAACTTCAAGCGTACCGCCATCCAGGTCAGATATATCTTTCGGACGTTTATTGGCTGAGTTGTAAACCAGTTGTTCTGTGATTTCCTGGTAGGCCGGGCCGAAAAATAAAAACTTTTTTCGATCATTAGTGACGGTTAGTCCCGCTGCCGCAATATGAGCAGAGTTATTTCTGATTTGGTTCAGCAGGTCATTGAATGACGCGGGAACCACCAAAACCAGGTCAACGTCCAGCTCATTGGCGAACATTTTTGCCATTTCATATTCTATGCCAGCGGGACCATCGCTTTCTTCGTAATATGTTGTCGGGCTATTGCGGGTTAATACAATTAGCTGGCCATTACTCTTGATTTGCTCAATTATGGTGGGATTGATTAATTTGGGGACTATATTAAAGATAAATATAATACTAGCAGGCACCAGGGCAAGCCACATGAACAGGGTGCGGCTATGTGACTTGTTACTTTCGATGGTTCTGTCCTGCAAAGCTGAGAAGTGTGATACTCATGTTGACGTGTATGAATAAGATTATATGAAAATTATCGGTGTTTGCCATTGTTAAGAATATCAAAAATTGCCCCGGTTAAGGTGTTTAATTCGTGTTCACCAATTATATAGGGCGGCATCAGGTAAATGAGTTTGCCGAACGGTCTTATCCAGACGCCGGCATCAACAAAAGCCTGCTGAATATTTGGCATATTCACCGCAGCTTTGAGTTCGACAACGCCAATGGCGCCTAACACACGCACATCCATGACATCATCAAATTGTTTACAGGGATCAAGCCCTTTGCATAGTAATTTTTCTACAGCCTGTACTTTTGCCTGCCAGTCCGATTTTTCTAACAGCCGTATGCTTTCCAGTGCGACGGCACAGGCTAATGGATTGCCCATGAACGTTGGGCCGTGCATGAAGACGAAAGGAGGATTGCTACTGATAGTATCACTGATTTTTTTAGTACAAAGTGTTGCTGCCAGGGTCATGTAACCACCGGTAAGCGATTTTCCAACACACATGATATCTGGAGAGATATTAGCGTGCTGGCAGGCAAACAGTTTGCCGCTGCGGCCGAATCCAGTGGCAATTTCATCCGCTATGAGCAAAATATCATATTGTTCACATAATGCCCTGGCCTGTTTCAAATAGTCGGCAGAATAAAATTTCATGCCGCCGGCACCCTGAACCACCGGTTCCAGAATGAGCGCAGCTATTACTTCGTGATGCTGTTCTAAAACAGCTTGCAACTCCATTAAATGCTCGGCTTTGCATGCGGATCCAAAGCAACATTCGGGCGAAGGAACAAAAAAGTTTTTTGCCAGGATATCGCTAAACAGGGTATGCATCCCGGTAACAGGATCGCACACTGACATTGCGCCCATAGTATCGCCGTGATAACCATTTCTTAGACTGACGAACTTTTGTCTGCCGGGCTGCCGCCTGGCCTGCCAGTACTGTACGGCCATTTTCATGGCTATTTCGACCGATACTGAGCCTGAGTCTGCCAGAAATACGGTTTCAAGCTGCTCTGGTGTGATCTCGACGAGTTTTTTACACAGCCTGACGGCCGGTGCATGGGTCAGGCCGCCAAACATGATATGCGCCATTGTAGCGAGTTGCTGATGAACGGCATTGTTTAATTCTGGCACATTATAACCATGTATAGCGCACCACCATGATGACATGCCGTCAATCAGTTGCCTGCCATCTTCGAGTGTTATATACGCGCCAGTGGCTGATTTGACAGCGAATACTGGAACATCTGAATGTGTAGAGCTATAAGGATGCCAGACAAACCGGTGATCATGTTCCAGTAAATTAGTAGAGTGTGCTGAATTCATATCGTTACAGTATGGCAGGCAAAACAGATGACAGTTTACCGTGTTTGCTTAATTAATGGTTAGTTTAGAATATCTAACCTTATGACTGATTTTCTGGTTTAATAGTGATTTATTCAACACCCATAAACGTGAGCAATCAACATGGAGATTTCAATGAATGAAAATCTAATGATACTGCCGGCGAGTGAGCCTGAAAAAATTCGACTGATACGAATTCCAGAAGATTTCGAAGAACATGAGGTATTTCGATACGTAACAGGCCTGATTGCAAAGATAGAGGAAGAAAACCCGGGTTACACCTGGGAGGACATTTTAGATTTGCTGGAAGACAGGGGTTTTGAGGCTATTGAATTTAAGCTGGGTCCTTCGCTGGATTAGTGTTTTTTCATATATCCACTAATTTGAATCGGAGTTTTCTCTTCCGAAGATAAAAGAGATTACCATAAATATCTATAGCATATTTTCAAATCTGTAGCGCGTGCCTGAAAATTATCAGGGTTGGCTACATTTTGCGCATCAATTTCCAGACTCAACTCCCTGCACTCAACTGACCGGGCTTAACTGAATGTATCCGGTCATCTGCCGGTGCTGCAAGGCTTAAATTTTGATATTTCAACAATATCGACCATAATATGACAATCTTGTTAAAGCTATGTAAAACCCTTCACCTCGCTGCTGCAGTAATTAACACCATAAAAACAGCCATCAGGACCGCTGATAACCCGATATGACGGGCTTTTCGGCTCCTGATATCAATATAGTTAATGTCATTTCCATGCTTGCCTGTGCTTACAAATGCAATAATTTATTCTGGCATGCAGTTTGCTTTACTAATAGCAGTTATAAGTTTAACAGCAGTAATAAATGTATTACAAAATATAGAGAATCAGTGTGAAATCATGACAATAGAAATCGCCGCATGCATAATTGTTCTAGGTGTTATTTACATATTTGCCAAGACAATTTTCTAAAGTAAAAAAGAGATGAATCATTCACTACCTGCGTATGTGCATGTATATTGACATTAACAGAGAGAACAGTCGCCGTTACATTGCTTGTGGCGGCTCTGCATTTTTCATCCACTGATAATATTCGCTAACACCGATGGTATTCTCGGCAGGTGACATCGACAGAAAGTCTGCTTCTGCGGTTGGCAGGTATGCGCCTTCTTTAATTTCCATAGCCAGCGATCCTGTCTGCTTGCAGATATAGGAGTGCCATATACCTGGTGGGATTTCGACTACACGCGTCGAACTGGCAGGTGTTGCATTAGCTGACATTTCAATCCGGTCGATAACATCTCCGGCATCATTAAAAATAAGCAGGTCAATTTCGCCTTCAAGAATGATGAACAGCTCCCATTTATGCGCCTGTGGGTGCCGATGAGGTCTTATGTAGGTATCGGGTTCAAAAGCTAAAAATAATCGTTGTACTGAAGATTCGGCTGATTCATGGATATTCAAATTTGTGCGCAGTCGCGCAGAGTTCTGTGCACGTTTTACAGCTTCTTCCAGGGCGCCGCGAGTATATTGTTTAAGCAACTTTATCTTCCGGATTTTTATGATTTACAAGTACCACACCAGCTAATATCAGTACAATTCCGCCTGTTCTTTGCCAGGACAGCTGTTCTCCAATTTGTGGCCAGTATACCGCACCCAGATAAACCAGAATGTAAGTAATGCCAAGGAATGGGTAGGCAAAGCTAATCTCGTATTTGATTAAGGCAAACATCCACGAAAGCATGGACAAGGCATAACAGGCAAGACCCGCAACCAGCCAGACAACAACTGATATATTATCAGTTATCAGCGATAAACCTGTGAGGTCGATATTCATCGTTTCCATCTGCTGAAGCTGTATCATGCTGATCTTCATAAACAACTGGGCACAGGCGGATAATATAATAGTGGTCGCGAGCAGTATAACGGCTTTTGATTTAATACTATTCATGTCTGTGTCAGCAATGAAATGCCTGCAACGATAAAAATAACACCCAGCCAGCGTGTCCACGGAATAGCTTCATGCAGATAAAAACGTGCCGTAAACAGCACGACCACAAATCCCAGACTGATAAATGGAAAGGCTTTGCTGACATCCATCATATAGAGCACCATCAGCCATATTATAACGGCGGAAGCAAGACAGATAACAGCCAGTATTATTTCCCATTGGAATAGTGCGGAAATAACCTGTGAAAAGGTTGTGGCATTCTTCAGGCCGCGGTCAGCGCCGAGTTTCTGTAATACCTGGCCTGTTGATGTCAGAATAACTACCAGGAAAATAAGCAGGTATTCCACCTTTAACTCTCAGTAGCCAGTGGAATATACCAAAGTACAAAATAACCCCAGGTTGATCTGACCGCGTTTGATGGCATCATGGGAGTGAAATAAGCGTCTGCATCTGCATGATAGGTGAACACTATCCTGTCTTTACCCTGGTGTTCATTTAGAAAGCGTTTGAAACGGTCGCCAGACAATAAGCGGTGTTTTGAATCAGCAAATGACAGTCCGTGTTTTGACTCTCCCGAGTGCGTCATATAAACATCGGCACGTTTATAATAAAAGTTTACTGCGTGAATCATGATGTCATCAGATATCAGAATGGTATCCGGGGTAACTTTGTCTGCATGTTCCTGTAAAAATGCTGCGGGCATTTTGCTTTCTGCCGTCTGCCGTGGCAGTGCAACCGTTAACAGTAGCATAACAGCAACAATACTTGCTGCCTGAACAGTTAAACGTTTGTTCATAGACTGGCTTCGCAGAGAATATAGCAATAAAACCGCACCAGCTAAAAGTGCCAGAACCAGTGCCACCCATTTCCAGGCTTCATTTTTATACCACACCGGTTCACCAATAACACCGTTCTGGACAAGCACGAGAATCACTGCAAAAACGATATAAATAACAGCCATCAATACTGTTGCGACATTGAAGCCGACGGCTTTTTTGGTATTCATATACTTTTCAAAACCGATTGCCAGCATAATAGCGATCGGCGGGGTGCATGGCAGAATATATGTTGGTAGCTTGCCGTGTGAAGCAGAGAAAAAGATGAATGGAATCAGAAACCACAATAGAGAAAATTTATACAGGTTACCAGTATCGTCATGCTCAGGCAGCTTTTTATTAAACAGACCTTTCAGGGCGACCGGTAATTGAGTTATCCATGGAAGTATTAATGCAGGCAACACCATTAAGAAAAACCAGGCCTCCTCGGGATGTTGTGCGTCTTCGCCGGCAAAACGTTTTACGTGCTCTTCCCAGAAAAAATAATGCCAGTAGTCCGGTTCCCGCAGATGAACTAATATAGACCATGGCGCAATGACTACCAGGGCTGCTAACAATGCTATCCAGCCTCGTGAATATAACTCCTGCCAGCGACCCTGCCAGATAACAAAAGGCGCAATGACGATTGCCAGTAATACAAAAGCAAGAAAACCTTTGGTGAGAAAAGCGGCGCCACAAAACACACCAAGCAATATCAGCTGCAGCAGGCGTTTTTTGGGATCTGTTTCATAAAAATAATAATAGAAAGCAATGAATGCTGCGGTTAATAAAAAACTGAATAATGTATCCAGTACGTTGAAGGTGCCAATGATAAAAACCCCCAGCATACTCAGGTAAATCATGGCGGCGTTTAGTGCGGTTTGCGGGCGTCGTGTTACACGGCGCAGCAGCAGAAAGATACCCAGGGCTGTTAATCCCACAGCGAGGGCGCTCGGTAAGCGCATAGCAAAGTTGTTACTGCCAAACAGCTGCATGCTGATTGCTGTTGCCCAGTACCCTAACACCGGTTTTTCAAAGTAGCGCAGACCATTAAGATGCGGTGATACCCAGTTTCCGGTCGTTATCATCTCCCGTGGTATTTCCGCATAACGCGCCTCATCCGGAATAATCACCGGGCGAACACCTAACGGTAAGATATAAACAAGCAGATAGGCAAATACCAGGATTAATGCATAGCGTTTCCAGTTAACTATTGTGTCGTTATCTTTATTCATAATACAAACGAGGCCTGCCAGCAAACCCAGCCCTCACGGCCAGGCAGTGCTGCGGTTGTGACTGAGTCAATCGGCAATAATGATGTGTCCTCAGGTAATAACTCAATCATTGGTACAAAATGGATATTTCTTGTTCTGGCCATGGTTAAAAAATCATCAAACATATCGGCGCAAGCAATGCCTTCTACTTCAGCGTGTATCGTTAATACATTTAAATGTCCCGGTTTGATCAGGCCAAGGATATGGTCGTTATAGTTTTCTGCGGTAATGCCGTCGTCGCCGATAACTTCGTCATAGGTTGGTAAGGTGACAGGTATTTGAGGAGCACATTCAATACCGTTAATCACGGGACGAAAAATAGTGTCACCACGACAGTCACTGTTATACAAAAAATCAAACTGATTTTTTTCGACAAGCACCTGTTTGTTTGCTTTCCAGCCCGCCACGGCTGAACATCGCGGCGTCCGTTTTAGAATTGCACTGATTGCTTCCACGCCAGACTGTATGTCCTGATGTATCTGGCTGGCATTCATACTGTGCATATGCATTTGCCAGCGGTGATGGTCCCAGGCATGCAGGCCGACTTCGTGGCCAGCATCTTCGGTATCGCGAATCACTGAAGCGAGCTTTTTTGCTATCTGGGTGCCCGGCCAGAATGTGCCGCGCAGTAAAATATCCCAGCCATATAAACTGGCCGCATTGGAGCGCAGCATTTTTATCAGGAAGGCAGGTTTAAGCAGCCGCCACAGGTGACGTCCCATATTATCCGGGCCAACACTAAAAAAGAAGGTGCCGCGTATATCGTGTTTTTTGAGGATGTTGAGCAGTTGCGGTACACCATCTCGGGTGCCGCGAAAAGTATCAACATCAACACGAAGGCCGGCGGTTACGGCCGGCGCTTTGTCTGCTGTCTCAGTCAAACGATCAACCTGTAGTTATGCGTTGTTCACATGATCTTTTAAGAAATAATCCAGCGTATCATCAATGGTTTCATCCATGGTAATGACTGGATTCCAGCCGAGAATTTTTCTGGCGTTCTCGATACTCGGGCGGCGATGTTGCACGTCCTGGTAACCGTCGCCGTAATACCTGTGACTTTCTATTTCAACCATACCGGCAAATGGCGGGAAGTGATGACGCAGCGGATGGTTCTCGAATTTCTCAACCAGCACTTCTGCCATGTGTTTAATACTGGCATCGTTTTCCGGGTTACCGATATTAAAAATCTGTCCGTTGCAGCAGTTATCGCTGTTTTCGATGATGCGGAACAGGCAGTCAATACCTTCTTTCACGTCGGTGAAACAGCGTTTTTGTTCACCGCCGTCAATCAGCTGTATGGGCGTGCCTTCAACCAGGTTGAGAATCAGCTGGGTAATGGCGCGGGAACTGCCGATACGGGCGGAATCGAGCGAATCCAGGCGCGGCCCCATCCAGTTAAATGGACGGAACAGGGTAAATGGCAGACCCTCTTTTGTACCGTATGCCCAGATAACGCGATCCATTAACTGTTTGCTGGTAGAGTAAATCCAGCGCTGCTTGTTAATCGGACCGGTGATCAGGTTTGATGTATTTTCATCAAAATAGGGGTCCTGGCTCATACCGTAAACTTCAGAGGTTGACGGGAAGATGATGCGGGTGCGGTATTTCGCGCAGTAACGAACGATGCGCAGGTTTTCTTCAAAATCGAGTTCAAAAACACGCAGAGGGTTGCGTGTATATTCGATGGGCGTGGCAATCGCCACCAGGGGTAGAACGACATCGCATTTCTTAACATGGTATTCAATCCATTCCCGGTGCACCGTGATATCGCCCTCATGGAAATAGAAATCTTCCCTGTCCAGCAGGCGTGTGATGGCGCTGCTTGAAAGGTCCATGCCGTGCACTTCATAATTACCTTCATCCAGTAAGCGTTCCACCAGTGCATTACCGATGAAACCGTTAACGCCCAGGATCAATACGCTGGTTTTCCTGTGTTTGGAGCGCTTTTCAAATCTTGGTCCAAGGCGCATGGCATTGACCAGATTCATACCTGAGGCGAGCTGTGTGCCGGTGCAGAATACTCCGCCGTCCTGCTGTCCAAAGCGGACACGAAGTACGCCCTCACCACAGGCGATTTCAAGCGGGTTTACCGATAGTATCGTGCCAGGTTGTGCATCCGCCTGCTGGCCTGACACCTCGGTTTCCCAGATCAATAATTTTCGCTGACCAGCATAAGTAAACGCGCCAGGATAAGGGCGCGTGACCGCACGCACAAGATTGTGTATGGCCATCGCCGACTGGTTCCAGTCAATGGCGCCATCTTCGGCTGAGCGTCCGCCAAAATATGTTGCTTCAGCATTATTTTGTGGCGTACGTGTTGCGCTGCCGTCTTTTATTGCCGGCAGGCAGGCATCGAGCATGTTACGGGCAGCCGCCACCTGCTTGTCAATGAGTGTCTGTGCGGTATCATTTGGGTCTATTGCTACTTTCTGCTGCGCGACGATATCACCGTCATCGACGCCGGTCGTCATGTGATGCAGGGTTACACCGGTTTCTGTTTCGCCATTGATAATTGCCCAGTGAGTCGGCACCCTGCCGCGGTATTTTGGTAATAATGAACCGTGCAAGTTGAAACAGCCGGAGGAGGGGATATCCAGGATGGCAGATGACAGGATATCTCGATAATAAAATGAAAATAAAACGTCAGGCTTTAATTCGCGAATTTTCTCGACCCATAATGGATGATTGATATTGTCCGGCGTATACACAGGAATGTCGTGTCGGGCGGCTGCTTCCGCCAGTGACGAAAACCAGATGTTTTCATTTGTATCATCTGCATAGGTAAATACAGCAACAACGTCATAACCATTGCGAATAAGCGCTTCCAGCCCTTCGCAGCCCATATTGTGATAACCAGCAATTATTGTACGCACGGTTTCCCCTTTGTTTTGAATTAAACGATTGAAATATAAGTAAAGCTATTCACTGATGCCGACGACCTTGTGAATAAAATATCGTGGTCTTGCTCTTACATCATGATAAATGCGGCCGATGTATTCACCGAGCAAACCCATCGCCAGCAATTGCACACCGATAAAAATGAACAGGATGGCGAACACGGTAAACACGCCTTCGCCCGCCCACGCAGCACCATAAACTAACCGTGTAACGAGCAGCACAATGCTGAACGCAAAACCTGCCAGTGCGAGCAAACCGCCCAGTATGCTCAATAAACGCAAAGGAAAGGTTGTCATGCTGGTGAGCAGATCAAACTGCAGGTTGATTAGTTTCATAATGCTGTATTTGGTTTCATCCTGACTGCGCCCTGCATGCGCGACTGGCACTTCACATGGCTGCCGTGCAAAGGTATTTGCCAGTACAGGGATAAACGTGCTGCGTTCGTGGCATTGCAGCATCGCGTTGACGATGTTGCGATGGTAGGCGCGCAACATGCAGCCGTAATCCGTCATCATCACGCCAGTGGCTTTTTGTACAGCCTTGTTGATGATTTTTGAAGCAGTGCGGCGGAAAAAACTGTCTTTTCGGTTCATGCGTACACTGCCGACAACGTCAAAACCCTGCGCGGATTTTTCGATTAATTTGGGGATTTCTTCCGGGGGATTCTGCAAATCGGCATCCAGCGTCACTACCACGTCACCGCGCGACTGAGCCAGACCCGCCATCACGGCTGCATGCTGGCCGTAATTTCGATTGAGCAATACACCCACCACTTTGCCCTGTTTGTCCTCGGCTGCCTGCTGAATCATTTGCGCGGAACTGTCAGCACTGCCATCGTCGACCAGAATAAGTTCATAGTCAAACGCCAGGGCATCACCTACAGCAACACAGCGATTTATCAGCTCTGTCAGATTAGCTTCTTCGTTGTATACAGGAATAACCATTGAAATCAGGCTGATTTCAGCAGCTGTTGATTTAGCAGTGTCGCTTTTAAAATCGGTTGTCATATCGGTTTATTAGTATTGTTATTACAGCTGTTTAACAGTGGCGGCTTATGTATTATTTTTCTGCAATTACTTCTTTAACGGCCGTGACCACACGCTGTACGTCTTCCATTGTCATATCAGGAAATAAAGGCAATGAACAGATTCGTTCAGAATTCCACTCCGTGTTTGGTAATTCCGTTTTGCTGATATCATATTTTTCCCGATAGTACTTTTGCGTATGCGTGGCACGAAAGTGCAGTCCGGTTCCAATCTGTTTGTCTTTTAATGCCTGCATAAAACTATCACGGTTCATTGCCAGGCGCTCAATATCCAGGCGAATCACAAACAGGTGCCAGCAATGCTTCATTTTGTACTCGGGCAGCTGTAAAGGTTCAATTTCATCTATCTCTTTCAGCTGTTCTAAATACGTGTGTGCAATTTCAGCACGCTTTTGATTCATTGCATCCAGGCGTGCCAGCTGGCCAATGCCTAGCACTGCATTCATGTCCGGCAGGTTATATTTATAACCGGGCACTATAACTTCAGCCTGCGGCGCCCGCCCCTGAGTTTCTCGGTCAAAAGCATCAACGCCCAGCCCATGAAAACGCAGCTGGCGAATTTTATCAGCTAGCTGGCCATCTTCGCTACAAAACATGCCGCCTTCGCCGGTGGTAATGTTTTTAATGGGGTGGAATGAAAAAATAGCTGTGCCCGATTGTCCCGTAGGCTGATCCTTATAGCTTGCGCCCATTGCATGCGCCGCATCTTCGACCAGGGGAATTGCATAACGTTCAGCCAGCGCACGCAACGGGTCCAGATCAAGCGAGGCACCGGCATAATGCACCGGTACAATCAATCGGGTCCGTTCAGTGATCAGCGGCTCAATCATATCCGCTTCAACCATCAGGGTGTGACGGTTAACATCGGTAAATACCGGCGTCGCACCGCACAGTTCGATCTGGTTGGCGGTGGACACCCAGGTCATCGAGGGGGTGATTACCTCGTCGCCCGGGCCTATATTCAGTGCCTTGAGCAACAGGTGCATGCCTGCAGTTGCAGAGGTCAGTGCCACCGCGAACTTTGCGCCGGTAATTTCACATACTGTGCGTTCCAGCTCGGCATTTTTCGCGCCGGTCGTTATCCAGCCTGAGCGCAGCACTTCAGCAACAGCCGCAATTTCGCCTTCAGTAATAGAAGGCTTTGAAAGCGGTAAAAATGGTGTGTTCATGGTTTCTTTTTCTAGAATTAATTTTCGAGCAGTTATCAACAAAGCATATTGTTAACTGGCATGTATAAAAAAAGCCTCTATATGGGGACTTGTAATATGGCAGAGAGGAAGGGATTCGAACCCTCGATACGTTGCCGTATACACACTTTCCAGGCGTGCTCCTTCAACCACTCGGACACCTCTCTGTAAATTCTTCAAATTGTGATGCTTTTTAATTTTTAGTGATTACTGAGCCGAAGGAGCACGCTGCGCGCTCGTTACTCGGTACGTCCTGTACCTCGCCCTTCGGGCCATAGCCTTGAAAAACAGGCTATGTTCAAAATTGCTTCCTGCAATTTTAGTCAACCACTATTTCGGGCTTCCTGCCCTTCACCCTGCGGGCCATGGTAAAAAACACCATGTTCAAAATTGATCCAGTCAATTTTGTCGGACACCTCTGTATAATTTTAATTGCGCCAATTTTAAACTCTAAGACGTAGGCCTGTATAAGGAACGTTACAGGCGTTAGCAATGCCAGAAACGGCAGTGCCTTATTCCGGACTACGTTATTTATTCGTTATATAACTTCTCGAGTATTACTTTGGCACCGCGTGATAATAAATCAACAGCCAGCTTTTCGCCAAGCTGTTCTGCTTTACTGCGATGGCCGCTAATATCACCTTTAACGACATGGCTGCCATCGGGCTCGCCGACCAGGGCCTGTAAATGCAGGGTATCGCCATCAAGCGTGGCGTAACTGGCAATCGGCACCTGGCAGCCGCCTTCCAGGCGTTTGTTAAGTGCGCGTTCGGCTATGACCCTGTCTGCGGTGTCAGTATGGTTCAATACGGATAGTAAATTCAGCGTTTCTTCATCGCCTTCACGTGCTTCCAGCCCAACAGCGCCCTGGCCAACAGCAGGCAGTATCCATGATGAAGACAGACGCTGCTTTATGCGATCCGCCATTTCAAGCCGCAGCAGGCCGGCGCAGGCGAGGATGATGGCGTCATAATCGCCATTATCCAGTTTCGCTAACCTTGAGTTAACATTGCCGCGTAAATCTTTGATTTTTAGATCAGGGCGTTTGCTTAGCAGCTGGCACTTTCTGCGCAGGCTGCAGGTACCGACAACAGCGCCATCAGGAAGTTCTTCAATGGCATTGAAGGTGTTCGAAACAAACGCATCACAGGGTTCTTCGCGCTCAAGAATGGTGGCAAGGAATAAACCTTCAGGGAATTCCATGGGCACGTCCTTGATGGAATGGGCTGCAATATCAGCATTGCCTTCCAGCATGGCGGTTTCCAGCTCTTTCACAAACAGGCCTTTACCGCCGATTTTTGCCAGCGGTGTGTCCAGAATTTTATCGCCCTTCGTGGTGAAAGTGACCAGTTCCACATTTAAACCCTGGTGTGCCTGCATCAAACGTGTTTTGACATGTTCAGCCTGCCACAGTGCCAGCGGGCTTTTACGGGTTGCGATACGGAGCGTAGATTTCATCAAAACTATGCGAATGTCATTCGGCCTGGAAAAATAAAGGCGCATTATACGTTAAAAACGAGGTTTTTGGTCATATGTCTTTCGTTGTTAGTCTGGTTGTTGATCAAACACCCATGACTAATGAGCAACGACTGTTTTTTTAATGTATAATGCACGCTTATGGTGGCCTGCTCTGGTTCCCTCGCGACGATAAGCCGCGAACCCCGCCAGGTCCGGAAGGAAGCAACGGTAGCAGTGATCTCGGGCGCCGAGGTGCAGCTGGGGCAGGTTACCACCTTAATTTCTAATTCTCGCTGTCATCCAGCGATTTTCTTCGATAAACTCTGCAGATGTTATTACTTGCAAATATAGGCCAGGTAAGAGTGTCAATGAGTTGTGCCGTATGAGCTATCCCAGATGAGTTATCAGGTACTGGCGCGAAAATGGCGTCCACAAAATTTTCAGCAGCTGGTTGGGCAGGAGCATGTTCAACGTGCCCTGGTTAATGCACTGAATGACGACAGGTTACACCATGCCTATCTGTTTACCGGTACGCGCGGCGTTGGCAAAACCACGATAGCCCGAATATTTGCAAAATCCCTGAACTGTGAAACCGGCATTACTTCTACGCCCTGTGGAAAATGTGCGACCTGTGTTGAAATAGCTGAAGGCCGCTATGTGGATTTAATTGAGGTGGATGCTGCATCACGCACGGGTGTCGATGAGACCCGTGAACTGCTGGAAAACGTGCAATACGCGCCGACACGCGGGCGATATAAAGTCTATTTGATTGATGAAGTACACATGTTTTCGAAAAGCAGTTTTAATGCCTTGCTGAAAACACTCGAAGAACCGCCGCCGCATGTAAAATTTCTGCTGGCGACTACCGACCCGCAAAAATTACCGGTTACCATTCTGTCTCGATGTTTGCAGTTTAACCTGAAGCGGCTGCCGGTGAGCTTAATCATCAGCCATTTGCAGCATATATTAACGGCAGAAAATGTTGAACATCATGTCGTCGCCCTGCAGTTAATCGCTGAGGCCGCTGATGGCAGTATGCGAGATGCCCTGAGTTTGCTGGACCAGGCGCTTGCTTTTGGCGGCGGCGCTGTGCAGGAACAGGAAGTACGCGACATGCTGGGCAGTGTGTCACGCGACAAAGTGATTGGCCTGTTAAAAGCCGTGCTACAGCGAGATGCAACGCAAACCATGAAGGCGGTTGCCGTGCTGGCTGAGTTCTCGCCTGACTTTGAAAACGTGCTGGCTGAATTATTAAGTTTGTTGCATCACATGAGCCTGGCAAAAACGGTACCCGAGGCATTAGATGAGTTTGTCAGTAATCGTGATATTTTACTGCAGTTAACAGAAGACGTAACCGCAGAGGATTTACAGCTGTTTTACCAGATTGCATTGATTGGCCGCAGAGATCTGCCCTTGTCTCCGGATGCAAGAAGCGGCTTCGAGATGATCCTGTTACGTATGCTGGCTTTCAGGCCGGCAACTGCAGATGCTAGCCGTATAAGTCAATCGACGGCTCAAGTTAATTCCCGTTCGAATGCTCATTCGCCCACAGAGCAACATCATTCGTCACAAAATAAAAAACATGCCGCCTCGGATAAGGCGAAGACTGTGGCAAATTCGAGCGCTCCGCTTAGTTCGACCGGTGGCGTGGCAGATGCTGATGCTACAAAGTCGGGATCTATCCCGCCTGCAGTAAAATCTGCAGCTATCGCTGAAAACGCTGCACAGCTCGCTAAGCCAGCAGTGGTACCATCAGCGCAGACCGTATCAGGCGACTGGCGGGAAATTGTGAGTGTGCTTGGTTTAGGCGGGCTGGTTAAACAGCTTGCGATAAACTGTACAATGAAACAGCGAGATGGCAACAATATTGTTTTGCAAATTGCTGCCGGGCATCGCAATTTGCTTAATGCAAAGGCAAAACAGCGGTTACAGCAGGCTTTAGGTGAATATTTTAATATTGATGCGAAACTTGATATCGAGGTAACGAGCCAGGTCAATAGTGAATCACCCGCACAAACAATACAGCGTGAAACCGTTCAACGGCAAAAACAGGCAGAGCAGTCGATTATTGAAGACAGTTTTACCCAGGCATTAAAAGATAAGTTTAATGCAGAGATAATTCCGGGGTCGGTAAAACCAGTGAATAGTTAATAGTGAACAGTGAATAACGTAGTATCAAAATGATTCAGGCTGTCATCCTGAACGATAGTGAAGGATCTTATGATCGAGATGTTAAGATTTCTCCCGTTGGTCGAGATGACAGCTTTCGAAGCAGTTAACAGTGAATAGTGAACAGTAAGAGGTAGTTTATGAAAGGTGCAATGGGCAATATGCTGAAGCAGGCGCAAAAAATGCAGGAAGATATGCAAAAAGCGCAGCAGGAAATCGCTAATATGGAAGTCGAAGGCCAGGCAGGCGGCGGCATGGTGAAAGTACTGATGAATGGTCGACATGAATTACGCCGTGTTAGCATCGATGACAGTCTAATGCAGGATGATAAGGAAATGATTGAAGATTTGCTGGCCGCTGCGGTAAATGATGCCGTCAGAAAAATCGAGCAGGAATCTACCGCAAAAATGTCAGGACTGACAGCAGGCCTAAATCTGCCAGGTGGGATGAAATTGCCTTTTTAGATTGGTCTGATGAGATTATTTCTGTTCGCAGGTGCGAAAAAAATGTACCGAACATTTTTTCACTCCGCCCCATCAGGGTTAGCATGCAATTTGCTCCATACGATTTAGTCGCACCATTAAACGATATTATTATGTCACCATTATTACAGCAATTAATCGATGCCTTAAAATGCCTGCCCGGTGTGGGACCGAAATCCGCACAGCGCATGGCATTTTATTTGCTTGAGCGTGATCCGGACGGTGCAAAAAATCTTTCATCGGCACTCACCGAAGCAGTTGAGAAAATCGGTCATTGCTCAATGTGCCGCACCTTGAGTGAGACTGAATTGTGTGAGATATGCAGCAGTGCATCCAGGGATAGCAGTATATTGTGTGTCCTTGAAACGCCAGCCGATGTGTTTGCAATTGAGCAGACCGCTGAGTTCCGTGGTAAATATTTTGTTCTGATGGGGCATCTGTCTCCATTAGACGGTATCGGACCCGCAGAGCTGGGGTTAAGTCTGCTTGAAGGCAGGCTGGCAAGCGGTGAAATTAAGGAATTAATTCTGGCCACAAACCCTACCGTTGAAGGCGAAGCGACCGCTTATTATATTTCCAATATGGCGGCCAAACATCAGGTGTTGACTACGCGGATTGCACATGGTGTCCCGCTCGGCGGTGAGCTGGAATATATTGATGCGGGTACCCTGGCGCACGCATTTAGCGGCCGTCAGCGATTCGATTCCTGATTGTATTCGAAAATGATTTGCTGGATTGAGGTCAAATTGACAAATATCAACACATTTGTCATGTGCCTGAGTTTAAATGAACATTTATGGCGTAATATCAATAAGTTAAGATTTGTAGATTCGGATTTATTCGGACAACTAAGCTAACCATTATCGTCATCGTCCGAATAAATCCGAATCTACACCGAATAAATTCGAACCTACAATAGTAGCGCTTGATTTACAGACACTACTACATGAGGGATAGTTATGACTGACTGCTTATTCTGCAAAATTCGCGATGGAGATATCCCTGCCGATATTGTCTACCAGGACGATGCCGTGGTTGCGTTTAACGATGTTAATCCAGTGGCGCCGGTGCATGTTTTGCTTATCCCCAAAAAGCATATATCGACAGTGAATGATGTATCAGCCAAGGAAGAAGCGATTATGGGTAAACTGTTTTCAGCAGCAAAAAATATAGCTGAGCAACTGGGTGTAAGCGATGATGGATATCGCCTGGTTGTAAACTGTAATGCTAATGCCGGACAGGTCATTTTTCATATTCATATGCATATGCTGGCCGGACGCAACATGGGCTGGCCGCCAGGCTAGCCCGAATATTTCATAGGAACACTGAAAATATCACTTAACATTATGATTATAAAAAGAAATATAGGTGTATTAGAAAAGTACACTATGCACTCGGCATCGCTATGCAGTTTTTGGGAAAATCTCAGCGGCCATTTTGATCGATTCGTCTGTAACCATAGCTATGGCTATGCTTTTCAACGAATCGATCAAACTGACTCACTGAGATTTCTCCACAACTCTGCATTCCTATGAAATATTCGGGCTAGTAAGTATTAATCAACAGTCTATGCGTATGAGAATTTATATATTCCTTGTTGCTTTATTGTTCAGCGTTAACGCCGACAGCGCGCCGCATGGTGATCAGTTGTATGTCACGCACTGCTCTTCCTGCCATGGACTCGATGGCATGGGCGGTGTAGGTGTGCCGATCGCGCTTACTTCTTTCCTGAATAGTGTCTCCAACGAGTTCCTGAAAAAAACAATTCGTCATGGGCGGCCAGGCAGAATTATGCCCGCGTTTGCGTATCTCAGCGATGCGCAGCTGGTAGCCATTGTCAAATATATCAGGTCCTGGTCAGATAAGCCGGCGCCCGTTGAAGACACTACAACTATTGTAGGTGATCGCAAGCGCGGACAGCAGCTGTTTACAAAATATTGCATACGCTGCCATGGTGAAGACGGGCGCGGCGGTCAGGGCACCGGTGTGACGCTTTCCAGGAAACGGGACTTGCCGATTATAGCGCCAGCCCTGAATAACCCGGGATTTCTGGCTGCCGCCAGTGATGTCATGATACGCGATACTATTATGCTGGGGCGCGAAGGAACGCCAATGACATCCATGCTGGTTGCCGGACTGTCTGAAGAAGACATCAATGATATTGTTTCTTATATTCGTTCATGGCAGAAATCATCTATTGAATCCATTCAAATGGACAGGCATGCCAGGCAAGAACCGCCCGTCATCGTGATGGATTCTCCCTACGGTCTGGATGAGACGGTTGAAAATTTAAAACAGGCGATTATCGACCAGAACTTCACATTAATACGTGTCGATTATCTTGAACATGGCCTGGTGGAGGAGGGCAAGGAAAACAAGAAACAGGTCGTGGTGCATTTCTGTAATTTTGATTTTCTGTTTCATGCGCTGGCAATCGATCCACGTGTAGGTATGTTTCTGCCTTGCCGCGTAACCATTATAGAAAAAGACGGAAAAGTCCAGTTAAGCACTATTAATCCGAAGCGATTAAGCAAATTATTCAATAACCAGGAACTGGATCAGGCATGCGATGAAATGTATGGTGTTTATAGCAAGCTGTTAGAGGACGCGACCTTATGAAAAGCCTGATTCAGCCTGTTATCGCCGTTATTCTGTTGAGCATGACAATGCCGCTGCTGGCAAATGATTTGTTGATGGTTCGCACGTCGCAGACATTTCCTGAAGCAATGCTGGCATTGCAAACTTCAATTAAAGAACACGGATACAATATTACACGTGTACAGCGCATTGACGTCGGATTAACAGGCAAGGGATATAAAACAGATAAATACCGTGTGGTGTTTGTTGGTAAACCGGAAGAAATTAAATACCTGGTGGACAAGTACCCGGTGCTGGCAGCATTTATGCCGCCGCAGATTTCTATTTTTGCCGAGGAAGAAGATACCGTGCTCATTACGGCGAATCCGAGTATCTATGCTGATATGATCGATGATGAAAAGGACAAGGTGATATTCAGGCGCTGGGAAAGTGATGTTTACTCCGTGTTTGATGATTTACGTAATGCAGCAGCCGAGTAACAAAAAGTTATCAGTTGGCAGCAGGCGGTTATCAGAAAAAGAACAGTTGGCAGTCGACAGTTTGCAGTTATCAGAAGAGAAAGTTAACAGTTGGCAGTTATCAGTTAAAAGCAAAAAACTATTTTTAAAGCAGAAAATTTATTTAAATTTTCTGCCATCTGCCATCTGCCATCTGCCATCTGCCAACTGCAATGGTAACGCCTCTGCCTGTTGTGCCGCTTAATTATAAAACCCACGCGACTCCGAATTCTTCCCTGAGGTAAGAAAAATTAACTTATTAATCAGAGGTTCCCTGGCTCCTTAAAAATAATATTTGTAGCTAAAAGATAATGCGGTTTGATTTGAAACGCTGCGTGGTTCGGTAATGTCTATAGTGATGAAGCCGTTTGATATTGTTTTAGTATTGCTTCTACCAAAAGTCCAGCGCTGGTAATGGAGGCTTAAACCTAGCTCATTTCTATCGGAGAGTTTGTGTTGATATATCAGCGCTACAGAAATGCCTGAGCCATTGCCGAGTTGTAGTACAGGTTGCCCGAAATTTTGAGAGCTTAAATCAATTTTAATTGTGCCATGATTTATTTTAGATGTGCCAAATTCTAATAACCATTTATCCCTGCTGTTTTCAAATAAGGTTGTAAATACGCCTATCTCAAATGACCACCATTGGTACTGTTCAAATAACCCGGAAATATTATTTTCCGGCAGGACATCTCGGTTCCATTGTTGCCATGTTGTTTTTCCATAGATTGAGATATTGTTTTCCGTGGGGGACCAATTGAGTTTGTAAAATGCACGGTACAGCGTTTCATTTGTTCTGGTTGAATGGGGGATGCCTGATTGTAACTGGCCATTATAATCTACCTCTCCATCATATGCTTCAAATGAAATGGTATTGTTGAAATTGTTTAGATATTTGGATACTGTGAATGTAAAACCTGGAATGATGCCGGCTTCTTTGTCTAAGGATTCATCTGTTGTATCAAACTCCTCATAGTTAAAATTCAGAAAATTAAGATTTAATTCTGCAGAGGTTTCGGCGAAAACGTGACGGGTAAGTATAAAGAGTGCAATAACAAACAGTAATCCGGACTTTGCATATAACATACTTTGATTATAGGTGAGTTATATTATCGGGCAAAAAAAACGCGGGCATAATGCCCGCGTTTTTGTATGTTTCGATAATAATTAGAAACTACCAGCAGTGCTGCCAGTATCCCAGGTGCCGGATACCGTACAGTCGCTATTGAAAGTGATTGAGCCAGATGATGAACTGCTGCCAGTAAAGTTGATGTTTCCACCATCCGGTACGGCGCCACAGCCACCGTATGTAATACCATTAAAGGTGATATTAACTTCGCCGTATGTTCCGTGGAAGAAGGATGCACTGCCACTAAAGCCGCTTGATGCGTCGCCAACGATACTGAAGTTCGTTATACGATGCGTTACGCCATCACTACCTACAAAGTCAGAATTAATTGTGCATGAGCTGTTTGTGCAGATCATTGTCATATTGACGGTTGTGGTACCGTTATCCGGGTCGGTAACCGTGAAGTTGCTATAGGTGATAGAAAAGTTGGATGGATTGCTAATATCGTCATAATCCATGAACACAGTACCATTAACGGTAATAGTGCTACCGCTAAGAGCGCAATTGTTATAGGTTATTGTGAGAGCGACAGGGCCGGATTGAACCTGCGGTATGTCTGAGATTGATGCGTTGCCAGAGGTGCACAGTCCAGAAGAAATATCCAGGCCTGCCGGCAGATTAGACGTATTTACACTGGATATTACTATATTGTTTAACTCATCCATGTTTGTTGTATTACTAATGCTAATAAGTGTCGGCAATCCCGTTGAAGCATCAGCCTTTTGAATAGCTTCACCTGAGGCTGTACCTATTGCTTCTGCATTAGTGCTATCGATTATAGCCGCAGTAGTTGTACCGTCGAAAGTAATATTAGAAGTACCACCACCGCCGCCACCACTGCTGCTACAAGCTGTAATTAAAAATGCGCCCAGAAGGAGTGCAGTGGACGTTGGAAATGTTATAAATTTATTCATTAATATCTCCTTGATGATTCCATAAATAAGCAGTTAATTTTGTACATTTCCATGATTCAGCTATGATTGTAGAATAATATTTCAGTAAAGACATAAAAGTCCTTATTGTATGTATTTGATTTTATGAGGCGTTTTATTTAATTAAAAAGCCGGTTGAGAAATTACGTATTTTTTGATAGTGTTCGCGCCCTTAACAGGCGCGTAGCTCAGTTGGTTAGAGCGCTTCCTTGACATGGAAGAGGTCGGTGGTTCGACAAAATCGTCGGGAACGATTTTGAACGCCTGATTTGTAGGCGGCCCGCAGGGCGGAGGGCAGGAGCCCGGAGTAATCCACAGTTTAGAGTTGTACCTGTAATAGTTTTAAACAAGAATTCAGGCGCGTAGCTCAGTTGGTTAGAGCGCTTCCTTGACATGGAAGAGGTCGGTGGTTCGAATCCACTCGTGCCTACCAGTTTCACCGGAAGGTGCGGGTGGGTGAGAACCACCGGTTGGTTCGACTAAATTGTCTGGAACAATTTAGAACGCCTGTTATTTAGGCGGCCCTGAGGGCGGAGGGCAGGAGCCCGTAGTAATTCACTCGTGCCTACCAGAAATCAAAGTTGGCAGTTTGCAGTAGGCAGTTAAGGGTACAACTGCAAACTGACGACTGCCTACTGCAAACTTTAAATAAACAAGCGGTCTTTTGTAGTGATCGCCACTGGAGATATACATGCCTCATAACAGTCCTGTTATTAACTTACCAGATGGAAGCCAGCGTTCTTTTGATTCACCGGTTACGGTGATGGATATTGCCAGTGATATTGGCCCGGGCCTGGCAAAAGCAACGCTGGCAGGCCGCGTCAACGGTAAACTGGTTGACGCTTCCAGTCTGATTCATGATGATGCTGACGTGGCTATTGTTACCTCACGCGATGAGGATGCTTTAGAACTTATACGTCACGATGCTGCGCATGTTATGGCGCAGGCCGTTCAGGAGTTATTCCCGGGAACCCAGGTAACAATTGGACCCGCAATCGAAAATGGTTTTTATTATGATTTTGCCCGGGACAAGCCGTTTACCGATGATGACCTGAAAGTTATCGAACAACGCATGCATGAAATTGTAAAGCGAGACCTGCCAATTGTTCGTGAAGTGATTGACAGGGATAAAGCGATAAAAACTTTTGCTGATATCGGCGAAGACTACAAGGTGGAAATTATCCAGGATATTATTCCACAAGGTGAAGAAGTCTCGATTTACCGTCAGGGCGACTGGTTTGATGTCTGCCGTGGTCCGCATATGCCCAGTACCGGCAAGCTGGGCAAGGGCTTCAAGCTGATGAAGGTAGCCGGCGCCTACTGGCGTGGTAATTCTGACAATGAAATGCTGACGCGTATTTATGGCACCGCCTGGCCGGACAGGAAACAGCTTAATGCCTACCTGCACCAGCTGGAAGAGGCGGAAAAACGCGACCATCGCAAGCTGGGCAGAAAGCTGGATTTCTTTCATATGCAGGAAGAAGCGCCGGGCATGGTATTCTGGCATGACAAAGGCTGGTCCATTTATCTCACGGTGCAGAACTATATACGGGAAAAATTACGTCACCATGGCTACCAGGAAGTCCATACCCCGCAAATTGTCGACCGAAGTCTGTGGGAGAAGTCCGGCCACTGGGACAAATTTGGCGACATGATGTTTACCACGAATTCAGAAAACCGTGAATATGCCATCAAGCCGATGAACTGCCCCTGTCATATTCAGATATTTAACCAGGGGCTGAAAAGTTACCGTGATTTACCACTGCGTCTGGCTGAATTTGGTTCCTGCCACCGTAACGAGCCCTCCGGCACCCTGCATGGTTTGATGCGGGTGCGGAACTTTGTACAGGATGATGCCCATATCTTCTGTACCGAAGAACAGCTGCAGGATGAGGTTTCAGCGTTTATTGACCTGGTTTATGAGGTCTATGCTGATTTTGGATTTACCGATGTTCAGGTTGCGTTATCGACGCGGCCTGAAAAACGGGTGGGAGATGACGCCGCCTGGGACAAGGCTGAAAAAGCGCTGGAAGTGGCGCTGGATAATAAACAGCTGAAGTGGAAACTGCAGCCCGGCGAAGGTGCTTTTTATGGTCCGAAAATAGAGTTTGTGTTACGCGACTGTCTGGGTCGTGAATGGCAGTGTGGCACCATGCAGGTCGATTTCTCCATGCCGGGCCGGCTGGATGCACAATATATTGCTGCTGATGACAGCAAGCGCGTGCCGGTGATGCTGCATCGCGCAATTTTGGGATCGGTGGAACGATTTGTCGGTATTTTGATTGAAGAACACGAGGCCAAATTTCCACTCTGGCTGGCGCCGGTGCATGCCGTGATCCTGAATATTACGGACAAACAGGCCGAATTTGCCAAAAAAATGCAAAAAAGTCTTGTCTCGCAAGGATTTAAGGTCGAATTGGACTTGAGAAATGAGAAGGTTGGCTATAAAATTCGCGAGCACATATTACAACGGGTTCCTTACATGCTGGTAGTCGGCGATAAGGAGCTTGAAACGAATACAATGGCCGTCCGTACGCGAAGCGGTGAAGATCTGGGCGCTATGTCAATTGACGAAGTCGCCAGCAGGTTCTCATCCGAGATCGCGCGCCGCGGTCATGCCGTTTTGGAGGAATAAAACTATCGCAGCACCAAAAAAGACGCGCATAAATAGCGACATCACTTACCCTGAAGTTCGAGTTATCGATCATGAGGGTGAGCAGCTTGGGATAATGACGAGCGAGGCGGCGCTAGCAAAGGCGGTAGACGTCGGATTGGATCTGGTTGAAGTTTCTCCCAATGCGGAGCCGCCTGTTTGCCGGATTATGGATTTTGGAAAATTCAGGTTCGAAAACAGTAAAAAGAAACAGGGTGCCAAAAAGAAACAGCGCCGCACCCAGATAAAGGAAATCAAGTTCCGCCCTCGTACCGAGGTGGGTGACTACAAGGTCAAGCTAAACAAGCTGAAAGAGTTTCTTGAGCACGGCGATAAAACCAAGGTAACTATGCGTTACCGAGGTCGTGAATTTGCGCACCAGGAACTGGGCATGGAGTTACTGCAACGTGTAGTCGCGGATCTTGCAGATGTTGCTAACGTTGAACAGATGCCGAATATGGAAGGCCGGCAGATGGTAATGGTTTTAGGGCCCAAGAAAACGAAATAAAAGTTCTAGGTTATAGGTTATAAGTTTTAAGTTAATAAGCGAAAAACTTACAACTCACAACTTAAAACTTAAAACTATTTTTTAAAGTTTTGGAGAAGGCATATGCCTAAGATGAAAACAAACCGTGGTGCTGCCAAGCGTTTTCGCAAAAATGGTAGCGGCGGATTCAAGCGTGGTCAGTCACATCGTCGTCATATTTTGACCAAGAAGAGTACCAAGCGTAAACGTCACTTGCGTGACGACGTCCAGGTACATGAAAACGATACCAGCATGCTTAAGCGCATGCTGCCATACGTATAAGCGGGCCATAATTAATAGAGAGTTGGAACAATGCCAAGAGTAAAAAGAGGTGTGCAGGCCAGAGCCAGGCACAAAAAAGTTTTAGCCAAAGCAAAAGGCTACTATGGTGCGCGCAGCCGTGTTTATAGTGTTGCCAATCAGGCTGTTATCAAGGCTGGCCAATATGCTTACCGTGATCGCCGTGTGAAAAAACGCATGTTCCGTTCATTGTGGATTACGCGTATCAATGCGGCTGCACGTGAGTGCGGTATGTCATATAGCCGTCTAATCAACGGTCTGGCAATAGCAAACGTTGATATAGACCGTAAAGTATTAGCCGATCTCGCTGTTCATGATATGACTGCCTTTACCAAAATCGCTGATAAGGCTAAACAAGCACTCGCAGCTTAAAACTACGCGCATTCAGTGCCAGGCGGCATCGCCTAATATATGCGTGATAAGTACAAAAGGGGAAGTGCGCTTCCCCTTTTTTGTTGTGTTAATTAATAGAATTATTACCACAGAGACGCGGAGGCGCAGAGAAAATCATTTAAATGATTTATTTGTTCTTGTTCGGTGAATAAACTCTGCGCCTCCGCGTCTCTGCGGTGAAAAAAACAGTTTTTTGTTTAATAGATTACATCGCACCGGAGTCGAAGCGTGGATTTAGTAAAGTTGACCGCTGATGCACTAACAACAATAAATGCGGCTGACAATCTGGAAACTTTAGACCAGGTTCGTGTTAATTACCTGGGCAAAAAAGGTGAGCTGACTTCCCTGTTAAAAACACTGGGGCAGTTGCCTGCGGATGAAAGGAAAAATGCGGGCCAGGATATTAATAATGCGAAGCGTGAAGTGCAGCTGGCGATAGAGACACGCAGGCAAGCACTGGAGAGCGAAAAGGTTAACGCGCAACTTGCCAGTGAAAGAATTGATGTCACCTTGCCGGGTCGTGGACAGCAGAGAGGTGGTTTGCACCCGGTAACCAGAACCATGAAAAGAATTGAGATGCTCTTTTCACCACTCGGTTTCAGTGTGGAACAGGGGCCTGAAATCGAAGATGATTTTCATAATTTTGAAGCCCTGAACATTCCTTCACATCATCCGGCGCGGGCAATGCACGATACATTTTATTTTGATGCAAATACCCTGCTGCGCACCCATACCTCGCCGGTACAGATCAGGCACATGGAAACCAGCCAGCCGCCGCTTCGCATAATAGCGCCGGGGCGAGTTTATCGCTGTGACTCGGATTTAACGCATACCCCGATGTTCCACCAGGTGGAAGGCTTGCTGGTTGATGAAAATGTGAGCTTTGCCGATTTGATGGGCACGCTGGCGGACTTCCTGAAGCAGTTTTTTGAAAATGAAGATTTGCAGACACGTTTTCGGCCTTCGTATTTTCCGTTTACAGAGCCTTCATCAGAAGTCGATATTCAATGTGTCATGTGTGCAGGCGAAGGCTGCCGCGTGTGTGGCCAGACTGGCTGGATTGAAATTCTTGGTTGCGGCATCGTACACCCCAAAGTATTTGAGGCAGTGGGCATCGATACCGAAAAATATACCGGCTATGCCTTTGGCATGGGCGTTGAGCGTCTGGCAATGTTGCGTTACGGGGTCAATGACCTTCGCCTGTTCTTTGAAAATGACCTTAAGTTTTTACAGCAGTTCGCATAAATCAGGAGTTTTATAGATGAAATTTAGCGAACGATGGTTAAGGAGCTGGGTTAATCCTGATATATCTACACAGGGAGTGTGCGATACGCTGACCATGGCGGGACTGGAAGTTGAAAGTGTTAACCCCGTAGCAGGCGATTTTACCGCGGTAGTTGTTGCCCGCATTGAATCGCTGGAAAAGCATCCCGATGCTGACAAGCTCAATGTCTGCCAGGTAACTGACGGCAAGGAAATACTGCAAATAGTGTGCGGTGCGCCTAATGTCAGGCCGGGAATGCTGGTTCCGCTGGCAAAAATAGGTGCGGTTTTACCCGGCCCGGCAGCGGGAGAATCGTGGAAGATTAAACCGGCGAAATTGCGCGGCGTTGCATCATCAGGCATGTTATGTTCGGAAAAAGAGCTGGGTCTGGCAGACAGTGCGGAAGGTTTAATGGAATTGCCCGCCGATGCGCCGCTGGGGCAGAGTTTGCGTGAATACCTGGAACTTGACGACAATTCGATCGAACTGGATCTAACACCGAACCGTGGTGACTGCTTAAGTATCGAAGGTATTGCGCGTGAGCTTGGGGCACTTACCCGGTGCGAGTTTGTTGCGCAGCAATGGGAATCATGTAAACAAAGCATTGCTGATGTGTTTCCGGTTGAAATCCAGGCTGACGAGGCCTGTACACATTATGCCGGCCGAGTAATCAGGGACGTTAATACAAACGCTCAAACACCTTTATGGATGCTTGAACGTTTACGGCGCAGTGGCATTCGCGGTTTGAATCCTCTGGTTGATATTACCAACTACGTGATGCTGGAACTGGGCCAGCCCATGCATGCCTTTGATATGGCTAAGCTGTGCGGAAAAATTGTTGTTCGTTTTTCTGAAAATGCAGAGAAGGTTACCTTACTGGATGGTAAATGTATTGAGCTTCAGGAAAATACACTGGTAATTGCTGATGATGCCAAAGTGCTTGCACTGGCCGGCGTTATGGGCGGCGAAGAATCGGCCATTAATGATGCTACCATCGATATATTCCTGGAAAGCGCTTTCTTCAGGCCAGAATTCATTGCGGGCAAAGCACGCAGTTATGGCCTGCATACCGATTCCTCTCACCGTTTTGAACGCGGTGTTGACACCCGGCTGCAGGTGCGCGCCATTGATCGAGCAACAGCGCTGGTACGTTCGATTTGCGGCGGAGAGGCAGGCCCCGTCATTGAGCAGAAAACACCGTCACACCCGGATGAATCTTCGCCGATACATCTGCGCGCCAGCCAGATTAAACGCGTTCTTGGAATCGAGTTAGCCAATGAAGAGGTTACCGGGATACTCCAGCGCCTTGGCATGCAGCTAGAAACGGCTGCTGATGGCTGGCAGGTAACATCACCGAGTTTCCGTTTTGATATTCAGATCGAGGCGGATTTGCTGGAAGAACTTGTTCGTGTTCATGGTTATAACAACATTCCGCGAACCAGGCCAAGTTATCATGCATCTATCGAGTCGCTGCCTGAAGCCCGCAACTCATTATATGAGCTTAACAATTGTCTGGTAAGTCGTGGTTATTATGAGGCAATCAGTTACAGCTTTGTTGATCCAGGGTGGCAAGAAATATTAGACCCCGTTTCTAAAGCCATCACATTAGCCAACCCTTTGTCTTCAGAAATGTCCGTTATGCGTACCACGCTGTGGACCGGCCTGTTGAATGCGTTAAAATATAATGTCAATCGCCAGCAAAACCGTGTGCGTCTGTTCGAGACGGGGCTATGCTTCACAGCCCCCAATTCTGGCCGGGATGCTGTCTCAGCGGTGGAAAAAACAGGCATAGATGCGATCATTCAGCAGCCGATGATTGCGGGCGTAGTATGCGGTGATATTTATCACGAGCAATGGGCAGAAAAAAGCCGTAAAGTCGATTATTTTGACATCAAGGCGGATGTAGAAGCATTGTTGTCATTCTCTGCGGCAAGTTCGGTGTTTACCGCGGCAGAACACCCGGCATTACATCCAGGACAGAGCGCCTGCATCAGGCAAAATGATGTGGTTGTTGGCTGGATAGGGGCGCTGCACCCTGAAGTGCAAAAAGCACTGGATATAGACCAGAGTGTTTATGTTTTTGAATTAAAGCAGTCTGCGATTGAGAATAATAATATTCCGGTATTTTCTTCATTGTCGCGTTTCCCCGAGGTCAGAAGAGACCTTGCGATCCTGGTTGATGAAGACGTACCGGTTGCTGAAATTTTATCAGTAATTAATGAATCATCCTCTGGTTTGCTCAAAGAAA
>JAJDNP010000038.1 GCA_022340645.1 Gammaproteobacteria bacterium
TGATGTTATTTTGCTTCATCAAAGTCCATCAGCTAAATACGCAAGAAAAATGACCATCTTGCTGCTCAATAGACGGCTTATTTTTACTATTCCAGTGTATCCGGACGCAACTTGCCTGTTAAGAAGCCAATAACCTTTTCTTCGCCAGTACCAGATTCACTAATGCGCACTTCGTAAACACGCAGTGCGCGTTTTTATCGAGTCCGCGGTAACGCACTTTGGTAAAACCAAACTGACGTTTCATCACACCAATAACATGCTCAACCCTTGAACGTATCCTGGATTTATAGCGATTCGCTGACTTTTCCGCGTCTGTCAGTTGTCGATTTCGACTCCCTTTCTTCTGGGTAAAGTCTTTCGCATTGGGTGCATGTTCATGGATGACTTCCTTTTGTCCGGCATAAGCCGAATCCCCCCATATATGCGTTTCATCACCATGCAGTAAATCTTCCAGCACTTGTGAATCATGAACATTGGCCGCTGTCACTGCCACCGAATGGATCAACTTCGTTCTGTTATCAACACCTATATGCGTTTTCATACCAAAGTACCACTGGTTTCCTTTGCGGGTTTGATGCATATCGGGGTCACGACTTTTGTCTTTGTTTTTGGTCGAGGACGGCGCGTTTATGATGGTGGCGTCAACAATGGTGCCTCGATTGATCTTCATGCCATTTTCAGCCAGGTAAACATTGACCAGACGGAACAGTTCATCACCCAGATTGTAGCGCTCCATCAAATGACGAAAGTTAAGAATCGTCGTTTCATCCGGTACAGGTTCTTTACCAAGATCAATCCCAACAAATTGACGCATCGCTCTGGAATCATACAAGGCTTCTTCAGCTCCAGGATCGGATAGCTCAAACCAGTGCTGTAAAAAATGAATACGCAGCATTCGCTCTATACCAACGGGTTTCCTGCCTGCGCCTTCAGGCTTCGGGTAATAAGGCTCTATGGCTTTACACAGTTCTTTCCATGGAATAATTTTATCCATCTCACTCAGAAACTGTTCCTTGCGGGTCCTTTTTCTGTATTTTTCAAATCCCGATACTTCTAAACTCTGTTGCTTCATCTTGTGTCTACGCATTTCGTTGTTTGTGCGGTAGTATACTATTTTCTGAAATTAATCAGAGTTTCCTTAAATCAATCATATAGCCTCTGATCAGGCAGCCGAAATACAAAACATACGGTGACAGGATCGATAATATGTTTCATCTTTCTTTTTTACTCAAAGCTTTTAGTGATAAACGATAGCTGTTCAAACTGCGGTGAAGTTCGATAGCTTTACCTGGAATAATTTCTGACAGACTCAATTTTGCACCCTCCCTTATTTGCCCTGTGCAGCAGATTTGTAATTCCTTTTTTACGCTTCTTGCTTAGCTAGTGCAAGGCTAGTTGCGAGAAAAAAAGCAGGATTTTTTCGAAAATTAAAGAACCAGGTCCACGGCAGGGGATGGCTGTTCCCCGCGAGGGCGCAGGTCCTACGGGAATGAGATGTGATGCAGCGCAGGACCGGCCCCCCGGCCGGGAATGACGGCTCAGACCTCTATAATTAATTACTCGGTCAAAGGATATTTATAAAAACGTTCATTAAGATACTGCAGAACATCCTGCTTCTCCAGCTCAGTCCAGTTTAGATTAAGCCAGTCTGCGCGTTGACTGACCCAGTAACTCACTTGTTTAAAGTTCTTTGCCTTACGTTTGGCACGTATGTAAACCATGCTTTCGTGACAACCTGTACAATGATTTTCATAGAGCATTTGACCACGTGAGGCTTCAGGTAGAACTTTTACTGCTGAACCAGCTTCATCTTTACCGGGTTGCTCACTGCCATTGCCGTAGGGAACCGGACTTATATCTTCATCAACAGCAATATCGATAATGCTATCATCGATAACAGCATTAGCTGGTTGGCAGACTGTTACGAAATAGATAAAAATGGCTAATGCAATTCTCATAATAAAGGTATTACGGGGCCTGCCCCCTTAAAATTAACCAGCCGTTTTATTACACTTTGCATTTACCTGATACAGGAATTTATCCAGTCTTTTGTCCGCAGCTAATAAATGCTCTTCCAGCCACTTTCGCAATATTTGCATATATTCCTTGCCGAATGGGGCCTGGCCACTATCTAGTCTGTTTTTTAAAACGAACAGCTGCTCCAGTAAATCGGCATGTTCTTTTTTATGATCGATCATCTCTGGATATTTATAGGTTTGCATTATTGCTTCTTCATTGCTGAAATCCACTTCTGCTAATGCGACAAAATCACTAAGGTATTTATGTACCTGGTTCGCTGAACAACCTTTCGATATACATTTATCCAGAGCATCAAGCAAATCGATCAATTGCTGATGCTCTTTTTCCAGTAATGGATGCATGACAGTGTTCCTGTTAATAATTTGCATGAAGCATGTTTGTTAGTGGACCAATTCCATTGAAGCTAACGTGCATTGACAGAACGTGGAATATTCAACACCGTGCCTTTTGTTTTTCTGTTATATGCAACAGAGTTGAAAAACATTTCTACGCTTAAACCTTAAAGAATGCAAGGGAATATAACCTCACGCCTCAGGAGGTACAGAATATGGCGTTTGTCCGAATAAATTATTCGGCATGTCCATATGCCTCACCCTTTCAGGGCTGCCATTCAAATCGTTCCACACGATTTAGTCGGACCTACGAATGCACATAAACTCTTTTGTCATCATTGCGTATTACTGGCTGGTTTTGATAACGGTGGGCTTTAATTCCTGTACTTTTTCGCCAAGACAGGCCTTCACCTGTTCACGGTTCAGAGTTTCGTGTTCTTCCAGTTCGATAATCAGTTTATTCAGCAGGTCCCTGTGTTGTGCTATTAAACCGATAGCCTGTTTTTCGGCATTACCCAGCAGTTCTTTTACCGCCTTATCCACCGACGTCGCCGAATTTTCGGAGAAGTGCCGCGGTTGCGCTATTTCCCTGCCCAGAAACGGGTGTTCCTCGCTGTCGCGTAAATCGACCGGGCCGATTTCGCTGGACATGCCCCAGCGTGAAACCATGGCGCGGGCGAGGGCCGTTGCCTGTGCGATGTCATCATCGGCGCCGGAACTGACACTGCCCAGCAATTCCTTTTCTGCACTGCGCCCGCCCATCATCACCACCAGTCGGTCTTTCAGATATTCTTCCGGCAGCGTGTGGCGCTCCTGTTCCGGCAACTGGTGCGTGACACCTAGCGCCCGGCCGCGAGGAATGATGCTGACCTTGTAAATAGGATCGGTATTCGGCAGGAAATAGGCAACCAGGGTATGGCCTGATTCATGCACCGCCAGCCGATGCCGTTCTTCCGGCTGAATAGCCAGGGTACGTGCTGTCCCCAGGATCAGCTTGTCACGCGCTTCGTCAAAATGCGTCATGGTGACACGGCTTGCTTTATCGCGTGCCGCCAGCATGGCCGCTTCATTCACCAGGTTTTTAATATCGGCGCCGGAGAAGCCGGGTGTGCCAGCCGCCACATTTTCCAGGTTGACGTCTTCAGCCAGCGGCACCTTGCGGCAGTGTACCTTGAGAATGGCAACACGGTCCTGGCGGTCCGGCAATTCCAGTACCACATGACGGTCGAAGCGCCCCGGCCTGAGCAAGGCCGGGTCCAGTACGTCAGGGCGATTGGTTGCGCCCAGTACAATGACGGCCTCACGGCCGCTGAAGCCATCCATTTCTGCGAGTATCTGGTTAAGCGTCTGTTCGCGCTCATCATGGCCGCCGCCGAGACCGGTGCCACGGGTGCGGCCGATGCTGTCGAGCTCGTCAATAAAGATAATCGCCGGCGAATTTTTCTTGGCTTCTTCAAACAGGTGGCGGACACGCGAAGCGCCGACGCCAACAAAAACCTCGATGAATTCAGAGCCTGAAATGGAATAAAAGGGCACGCCTGCCTCACCGGCCAGCGCCCTGGCCATCAGCGTTTTACCTGTGCCTGGCGGCCCCATCAGCAATACGCCGCGAGGCACTTCGGCGCCGAGCTGGCGAAACTGGTCAGGAGACTTGAGGAACTCAACCAGCTCGGTGACTTCACGTTTTGCCGTCACCTGGCCGGCAACGTCATCAAAAGTAACATCGGGAATTTCCGCGGTTTTGGTTGAGCCGCGCAGAAATTTTCCCAGCTCGCCTTTGCCGCCCAGTCCGCCTGAAATATTGCGTTGCGCGCGTTTGATGATCCAGAACCAGAAACCAAGTATAACGATCCACGGCAACAGGCTAATCAGCAACTGCCATAGAATGCCATCGCTTTCCGGTGACAAGGCACGCACTTCAACACCTTTAGCTTCCAGTTCGGACAGAAGTTTTGCGTCGCCAATGTCGGGAATACGGGTTTTGAAACGCTTGCTCATGAGTTGCTGCGGGCCGAGACCGGTTTCATGAAACAGCGTCCCTTCCGCCTGGTTCCCCCTGAACGTTACGCTCATCACCTCGTCACTATTCAATAAATTTTTGAACTCGCTGTAGGGGATGTCTGACACGGGTTGCACAGCGGCTTCCTGTGTCATCGAAAAATAAAACGCGCCCAGCAGAATAACGAGCATTAAACTGATAACCCAGTTTAACGGTATCGGAAATTTTTGAGGATTTTCAGGTTGTGGCATGGGCTTTCCCGTTCCATCTCATCGGCAGTTACAGTCTACTGCAGCTGCAACCGGGGCAACAACTATTTCACTAGCAATATTAGCCATTATCAACCAAAGGATGCAGGTGTATTTTTCGTTATCCGTAATAGTACGGCCGCTACTCGTAGCGCAAGGCCTCGATAGGATCCAGCCGCGCTGCCTTGCGGGCCGGGAAGTAGCCGAAGATCACGCCGACAGCAGCGGAAAATAAAAACGCCAGCAGCATGATGCCGGGATTGAGCACCAGCGGCATATTCATCAGTGATGCCAGGCCGAAAGAAGTCGCTACGGCAAGGCCGATGCCGATAACGCCGCCAAAGGATGACAGCACCACAGCCTCCACCAGGAACTGCAGCAGCACCTCGCTTTCCATGGCGCCGATCGCCAGCCGTATGCCGATTTCCCGGGTGCGTTCGGTTACCGAAACCAGCATGATATTCATGATGCCGATGCCACCTACCAGCAGGCTGACGGCAGCCACTGCTCCCAGCAGGGTGGTAAGAATTTGGGTGGTGCCGGTCAGTGCATCGGCAATTTCCCGCATGTCGCGAACGTTAAAGTCATCGTCTTCCGTCGGTGAAATGCGCCGGCGTTCACGCATCAGCCGTTCAATACTGTTTTGAACCTTGCTGGTGGAAACACCGTCAAGGGCGGAGACATAGATCATTTGCACATCCTGCTTGCCGGATACGCGCCGCCAGAAAGTGCGCAGCGGAATCACCACCAGGTCATCCTGGTCGCGGCCGCCGACGGACTGGCCTTTGCTTTCAAGCAGACCGATCACCTGGCAGGAGATTTTGTTCAGCCGGATTTTTTCATCCAGCGGATTCTGGTTGCCGAACAGTTCCTCACGCACGGTAGCGCCGAGCAGGCAAACGGCTGCGCCGGCGCGTTGTTCACTGTCGCTGAATTCACGTCCTTTTTCAAGGTTCCAGTTACCCACCTTAATATAATTGTTATCGGTGCCGGTAACGGCGGTGGACCAGTTACGGTTACCGGAGATGGCGATCATGGACTGCGAGGCAATAGGGGCGACGGCCGCAACGCCACCGACTTCAGCCGCTATCGCTTCAGCATCATCGATATCGAATGGCTCGGCCTCCGAGCGTTGCCCGAAACCGAGTCGCTGACCGGTACGCACCATCAGCAGGTTACTGCCCAGGCTGGAAATTTGCGCGGAAACCTGCGCGGTCGCGCCGCTGCCGAGATTGACCATGATGATAACGGACGCCACACCGATAACGATGCCAAGAATGGTCAGCGCGGAACGCATCAGGTTACGGCGGATTTCGCGCAGTGCAAGCAACAGTGCATTCCACAGCATCAGCCATGCTCCTCACTATATTGCTCCCTGCGATGTTTTTCGCCTTCGATGCGGCCATCGAGAAAGCGCACAGTTCTCTGCGCATAGGCAGCCATCTCGGCTTCGTGGGTAACCATGACAATGGTGATGCCCTGCTCACGGTTGAATGCGGTAAGAAGTTCCATGATTTCCAGACTGCGTGCCGTATCCAGATTGCCGGTAGGTTCATCGGCAAGCAGGATTGCCGGCCTGGTGACAATGGCGCGCGCGATGGCAACGCGCTGCTGCTGGCCGCCGGAAAGTTCGGCCGGGGAGTGGCTTTCCCAGCCCGACAAGCCCACCGCGGCGATGGCATTGAGCGCTTGTTTATGCCGGGCTGCCGCGGGTATACCGCGATAAATCAATGGCAGTTCGACATTTTCCAGCGCTGATGTTCGTGACAGCAGGTTGAACCCCTGGAAAACAAAACCAATATAATTGCGCCGCAACAGGGCGCGCTGGTCGCGCGACAGGCTGTTCACTTCAACGCCTTGGAAAAGGTAGTTGCCGGCAGAGGGTGTGTCAAGACAGCCAAGGATATTCATGCAGGTGGACTTGCCGGAACCGCTTGGCCCCATCATGGTGACAAATTCGCCCTGCTTTATATTGAGATCGATGCCGCGCAGAGCATGCATGGCGGCCTGGCCCTTGCCATAAACCTTGCTTACATTATGCAGCTCTATTAATAATGCCGTTTGAGCGGCGGATTGTTCACTCATTTGTTCACACGACTGGCATCGATTACCACGGCCATCCCGGGGCTAAGATTCGAAGAGAGTATCTCGGTAAACTTGCCATCGCTGGCGCCGGTTTTAACCGCTAAAGTTTCTGCCTGCCCGTCACGCAGAATCCAGACCTTGCGTGCAGTATCCTTGCTGCTATCAACACGTCGCTTCGCTGAATGCGGCCGCCGAAACATTGCGCCAAAAATCCCGCCGCCACCGCTGTTTGTCTTTTTCTCTGCCGGCGGCGTAAAACGCAGTGCCGCATTGGGCGCCAGAATGACATCCTTTAGCTGCTGTACCGTAATGACTGCATTGGCGGTCATCCCCGGGCGCAGTAACAGGTCCGAGTTGTCCACGGCAAGTATTGTTTCATAAGTGACCACACCTTCAACGGTTTGCGGTGCAAAACGCACCTGGGTAATGCGTGCCGCAAAATTGCGTTCAGGGTATGCGTCCACGTTAAACACGGCAGCCTGGCCTTCAGCAATCTTGCCGACATCGGCTTCGTCAACCGCAACATGCAGCTCCATCTTTGCCAGGTCTTCGGCCAGGGTAAATAAAACCGGCGCCTGCAGCGATGCCGCTACCGTCTGGCCCGGTTCGATCTGGCGCTGTAATACCAGGCCGTCGATGGGTGAACGGATTTCAGCCTTGGCCAGCTCGGTCTCATTACCGTCCAGGGTGGCACGGGCTACGGCTACCTGTGAGCGGGCACTGGCCTCCGCCGCCTTGGCGCGTGCCTGTGCAGCAGTATAGGTATCCAGATCTTCTTTTGAACAAAGGTCACGTTTGGCGAGTTTTTCACAGCGCTCAAAACGAAGGCGTGTTTCAAGCACGGTTGCCTTGGCGTCTTCCACCCTCGATTTGGCGGATTCAAGCGAGGCGCGCGCCTCGATGACACGAGACTTCAGGCGGTCGGTGTCGAGGCGCGCCAGCACCTGGCCGCGCTGCACCCGGTCATTGAAATCAACCTCCACCGTCTTGATTATGCCGGACAGCTCACTGCCTACATCTACCTGGTTGACCGGTTCCAGCGTGCCCGTGGCTGTAACCGTTACCGTGAGATCTCCTTTCTTTACTTCGGCGGTTTCGTAATGGACAGCAGCGCTATCGCCGTTCATCAGTACGGTATATACAGCAGTCGCCGCCAGCAGAATTATTAGTGCGGCGCCTGCCCAGCGCAAGCGCCTGGCTGGTGGCTGCGCGACCTTCAACACGTCGCTGATAGTATTGTCCTGATCTGTTACCTTTTTCGTCATTCTATATCTGCCTCCAGCGTACAGATCATATTCACAGCACAAAAGTTCAGCATGGCACAATTTGTATTACGCCAGTCTTGTTTCATTAAAGGACTCGTTGATCAATGAGGCTGTAAATGCTCTGCTGTTATGCAGCGATTTTAAATCAAAAATGCAGTGACCACTTTATTTTTACATGGCCTGAAATCCTGCCTTCTTTTAGATACGAAATGTAAGACTTGACTCTGTCGTTTCTATTCAGTCGTTACTGCCTTTGTCGGGCGCAGACTGTAGTTTAAGGAGCGTGATTAATTTTAATAAAATTACGGTCAGAGCGTCTGGCAAGGGCACCATACTACTAAGTTAAACACAACTATGTTCTGACGCCGTTTTATTTGTACCGTCTGCTTTAACTGCTTTTTAATTAAAAGTACCCTGTACATTTATCTGTATACCATTGACTAATTTAAGCAGGTCTATTGATTCGTCTGCGTCTTTATCTGTCAGCAGTTTACCGCTGAAGTTAAGACTATGCTCCGTTGGTTTCTTTTTTAGTGCATTAAACAGGGCACTGTTTTTTTCTGTATGGCGATGTTCATTACTAAACATATCGTCGTTTTTTATTTCATTCTCAAAAGAAATATCGTCAATTGATAGAAACAGCAACTTGCTGGACTGCTGTGGCACAGTACTTGCTTTAGCGGGTCTTTCAACTGGTGCGGGTTTTATTGCAGTAAGTTTTTTAATGGACACAACTTGTTGCTGCGTATTACACGCAGTAATAAACAGGAAAATATAACAGCAGCAAAGAATTTTGAAATAATTCATACCTGACAATTTTGAAGGTAATTAATGCCACAATAAAATCGATAGTAATAACCGGTAGCACGTTACAGGATATTTGTCCTCTTCATGTAAAATAAGTTCCCACATACCGGTACTGGTGAAATATTATCAGGGACAGGCCATGGATTTCATATTATTTCGATTTTAAGGCCTGACCTGCCAATAATTCTCAGCATGATATAGCCATGGTTTTTCACTGCTATACCTTGCATTGAATATAGAACAACCCAAATGGTCATTATTGACAAATAGCGCCAACAGGTTGACAGTAAAATTGATGGTGGCACTATGAAGTTGATCGATCATTATCTAAGGCACTCTAAATCCAGTTAAGCCTTCGTCAACGACGATGGCGAAGACCTGAGCGCATACCTGCTGGAACGTGGCTGGGCAGCCGCTCTGCATGATGCGCCGGTTGAATACCAGGTGCTTGAACGCATCGCACATTCACGCCACATGGGTGTCTGGGGTATCGCCATTGACAGGCCATACAACAACACGTTCAAGTAGTTGAACTGGGGGTAGTACGCTTCAGACCAGGCAGCACTGCTTCTTTTCCCTTCTTCTTTTATATGCCAATGGTCAGGCCGACTGTCATAGTCTGCGCCTGCGGCAGCTGATAGGACGCGGTGGCGTCTTCGGTATTGGCTGCCATGCGCGCAAACAGGCTATCGCGCCAGGAGGCCATCCCCTGTTGCTTGCGGTCTGCCAGAAAATTAATGTGACCAACAAAATAGTTCACCGTCGCCAGGTTGATCGGCAATCCATGTTCCGTGCACATGGCCAGGTCCGAGGGTATGTTGGTGCCCTGCATATACCCGTAATGCAGTACCAGGCGAATAAACCCGGCATCATGCCGGATGATTTCGATGCGCTCGCTGGGATAGACCTTGGGCACCGGTTCAATTATCACCGTGGTCAGGATAACGGTTTCATGCAGCACACCGGTACGGTGAACAAACTGCTGCAATGCCAGCGGCACATGCTCGAGCTGGCCGGTAAAAAACACCGCCACCCCTGCGACCCGGCTAATTGATTCGGCAGACATACGGCCGACAAAGGTTTTCAGGTCGGTGGTAGTTTTGCTGACCAGCTGTGTCGCGATGATGGAACCGCGCCGCCAGGTGGTCATCACGCTGAACAGCACGGCACCGATCACCAGCGGCAGCCATCCACCCTGCGGGATAGTCATCAGGTTCGCACCGAGATAGCCTAAATCAATGGTGAGAAAGAACAGCAGGAAGGCTAGCGACGGCGAGAAAGCCCAGCCGCCGCGTTCGCGTGCCACTCTGAACGCCAGCACCGTGGTGATCGCCATCGTCGAATTCACCGCAACGCCGTAAGCCGCAGCCAGATTGCCCGAGGTCTGGAACAACAGCACCAGGCTTATTGCGGCGATCATCAACATGCTGTTGATGCCCGGCATATAGATCTGACCACGTACTTCGGCGGAGGTTTGCTGCACCCTGAACCGGGGCATCAGGTCCAGCTGAATTGCCTGGCTGGTTAACGAGTAAACCCCGGTAATGACCGCCTGCGAGGCTATGCAGGTAGCGGCTGCCGCGAGAACAATCAGCGGGTAGAGCGCCCACCCTGGCGCCAGATGAAAAAACGAGTGCAGATTTTCATACGGATTCGATATCAGCAAGGCGCCCTGGCCAAAATAGTTTAATAACAAAGACGGCAATACCACGGCGAACCAGACTCGCCTGATCGGAATGCGCCCGAAGTGGCCGAGATCGGCATACAGCGCTTCGCCACCGGTGGTCACCAGAAACACCCCGTACAATGCATAATAGCCGTTGAGACCGTTGTTCATAAAATAGCTGACAGCATATCCAGGGTTTATCGCCAGCAGCACCTGCGGTTGCATCATGATGCCGCGTACCCCGAGAATGGCCAGAACCACGAACCAGATCAGCGTTAACGGGCCAAAAATCGCGCCCACTCTTGCCGTTCCGTGGCGCTGCACGGCGAACAGTGACCAGAGGATGCCAACGGTAATCGGTATGACGAATTTACCAAGTGACGGCGCGGCTACCTGCAGACCTTCAACCGCACTTAACACGGAGATGGCCGGGGTGACCATGGCGCCGCCATACAGCATTGATGCACCCAGAATGCCGAGCAAAATCAGCCAGCGCCGGTTGCGCCTTTCCTGGTGCACATTGGGCCTTAACAAGGCCAGCAGGGCGAAAATGCCGCCTTCGCCGCGATTATCGGCACGCAGCACAAACATCATGTACTTAAGTGAAATGATCAGGATTAACGACCAGAAAATCAGCGACAGCACACCAAGTACGTTTTCCGTGTCAACCGGGATCGGGTGCTTGCCGGCAAAGGTTTCGCGCAAGGCGTAAATAGGGCTGGTACCGATATCACCATAGACCACACCTAAAACCGCGATGCCCAGTACGGCAAAAGGTTTATTGTTTGCCTGTTCGGTTTGCGCCGATTTTAACGTCTCTTTCTCGGTGTTGTGACCGGTTTCTGGTTCTGACACGAAGTGTTTTCCTTATGTAAATTATTTGCCGGCAGTTACGCGACAGGTTCCCGGTCACTATAACAGGGTCCTGGGGGAGGTTCACACTGGATTGCTCCCTTTTTCCGTACAACTAGTTAAGCAAGGTTCATCATCTCATATTCAATTGGCGTTTTATGGCCAGCTGTTTGATAAAGTCTTTGCCGGTTGTAAAGTAGCTCTATGTAATTGAATTGGGGTGAGCTTCGTCTTTAATTATCCCGGGATTTTCCTGGTCTTTAAACCTGTACTTTAAAATCCATACATACGCGGCAACAGCCAGCTCAATGTTAACCACATGATAATGGTTAGCGGCAGGCCGGCACGTAAAAAATCAGCGAAGGTATAGTTGCCCGCATTCATCACCAGCATATTTGTCTTGTAGGCCATCGGCGTGGCGTAACTCATGTTGGCGCCGAACAGCACCGCCAGCACAAATGCTTCTGCTGGCAGGTCGAGTGCGCTGGCAATCGATATGGCAACCGGGGTACCGATTACCGCTGCCGCATTATTTGAAACAATGTTGGTCAAAACGGCCATCAGCAGGATCAGACCAGAAAGTATAATACCGGGAGACAGGCCGTCAGTGAGCGCAAGGTACAGGTCAGCAAGATACTCAGTCGCCCCGGTTCTGGTCAATGCCAGGCCGAGCGCCAGGCTCACTACCACGATCATGATAACGCCGGCACTCAATGCATTGCCGACATCCCGCCAGGCGAGTATGCCGATCAGTAACATTAATAAGACACCGGCAACGGCACTAATGGCAATCGGCAGCAGGCCGAACGCCGCACTCAGAATGATCAATGCCATGATGATCACCGCCATAGGCGCCTTACTGGTTGTCGCCAGGTCAGCCGTGGCGTCGAGTACCAGCAGGTCACCTTCACGTTTGATATTGGCGAGCTGTTCGCGTGCACCCTGCACTAACAGAATGTCACCAACCTGCAGGCGAATATCGCCTATATTTTCGACCAATGCCTGTTTTTTGGCACCAGCCTTGTGCAGTGCCAGCGTCAGCAGTTGATAACGATCCGCGAAGCGAAACCGGTTCAGGGTACGATTGATGAGGGGCGATCCCTGTACCAGGATAATCTCAGCGATCTGCTGATCAGAATTTTTCAGTGGGTGATCCTCGTCAACTTCGTCTTCATCAGAGAATAACCGGGCTTCCAGCACCTGTTCAAATTCTTTTAAGTGTGCCGGTGTATCCACCAGGTATAACTGGTCTTCAGCGTGGATGATTACATCGGGCAGAGATGTCAAAACACTGCCACCGCGAAGAATACGCTTTATATTCATCCTGTTTCCGGTCTTTTTGAACAGCTCGTTGAGCGGACGGCCATCGGCATAGCTGCCTTCAGGAATCTTAAGGCTGGCAGAAAAAACTCTTGGTGAAGTATCCGCCAGCATGGCTTCACGCTCAGGTAAAATTCGAGGTGCGATCAGCCAGAGATAGAGCACACCAATGCTGCCGGCAATAATCGCCGGTACAAAGAAATCGAACATTTCCAGTCGTCGCACACCAAGCTCCGCAGCCACGCTCACCACCAGCAGGTTAGTCGAGGTACCGATAGTGGTAGCCATGCCTCCGACCAGTGTTGACAGTCCCATCGGCATCAGGATTGAGGAGGCCCTGGCGCCAGAGCGTATCGAAACGCTGATCAGAATGGGCAGCAGCAACACCACAACGGGTGTGTTATTCAGGAAAGCACTCAACAGGCCGGCAACGACCAGGGTGAGCAACAATGTAAGTTGCGGACTGTGAGACCACATCAGCGCCAATGTGCGGCCGACAGGTTCCAGCGCGCCAGTTCTGACCAGGCCGTGACCAACAACCATCAATGCACACACCGCCACCAGCGCCTCATGACCGAAGCCGGTAAAAAATTCGATTGAGTGCAGCGGCTTAACGCCATCACTGTAGGGAAAAACCTGAAAACCGACGGTCAGCAATACCAGCACAATCAGGCTGGAAGTTTCCAGGGGAATTTTTTCCCTGGTGAACAGGAACAGTGCGATCACCGTCAATGCAAGTACAGCAAGCGCGTGTTGGTCGGGTAAGGGCGGCATATTTTTGTTGTTTTTTATTTTGAATAAAAGGGGGTCTGCTCATTGATTATTGTCTGGCATGACAAATCCTTTGTCAGTATTTGATTTGTTAAGTCTATGTGATCAAGGTTATTTTATCTATTAACCCGGCGACAATATATGTCGCCGGATTAATAGCATGTAAATGCCTCTCATTAGTCACCGCCCCCTTTTATTCATTGCACAATGAGATGTATCTCAAAAAAGCTCATACTGGTCCTGAAAAATTGATTCCATCGAGCTGCCTAAAGCGGCCAGAATGGTATCGGCGATCGGCGTTAACTGTTTTTCGATATAATGCCCGTAGTTTATTGCTGATGTATGACACTCAAGCGTTTCCGGCCCGTTTACCGTAATAACATATTCGATCCAGCCTGCGCGTTTATAACGCGACGGTAAATTTTTCTCTGCAAACAATTTCTCTGCTTTTATCGCCGCCTGTGCGTGTGGTGGAATGTTTTTCCGGTAGTCACTGAGTTTTTGCCTGAGTCTTTTTCTGTACACCAGCCTGTCATCAAACTTTCCGGCATTAAGCGCGTTTACCGTCAACCGGATATAGTCTTCATACGGCTGATTATTAAAAATGCGTTGATACAGTTCCTGCTGAAATTCACGCGCCATCTCTGTCCAGTCGGTTCTGACAGCTTCAAGCCCTTTATAGATAAGACGCTGTTTCCCGGAGTCGTCTACAACAAGCCCGGCATAACGTTTTTTGCTGCCTTTCTCTGAGCCACGGATGGTCGGCATAAAAAATTTACTGAAATGCGTTTCATATTCCATTTCAAGGCACGACTCGATAGCGAAGACATCTGCAAGATACTCTTTCCAGTAGCTATTGATCATTGCAACCAGCCGATTACCCACGATGTCTGCGCTAGCATTATCGACCGCCTGATTCAGCGAAACAAAAACCGAATCGGTATCGCCATAGATAACTGAATAGCCTTCGTCCTCGATCAAATTCACCGTAGTCTGAATTAATTCATGGCTGCGTTTAGTGATGGAGCTGGTTAAGCGCGAATCGTGAATGCGGCAGCCGGGAGTACCGAGCACACCGTAAAATGAATTCATGATGATTTTTATCGCCTGCGATAACGCCTTATTTTTATCCTGCCTGGCTTTATCCCTTGCCTGCCACAACTCTTTAATAATATCGGGTAATATATATTCCGTCCTGGAAAAGCGAGCGCCATCAAATCCCGGAATGGTATCACTCTCTGGTTCCTGTAATGCCGCGATACGCGCATAAGGATCAACATTGAAGGTGCGAATGATACTCGGGTAAAGGCTTTTATAGTCAAGCACCAGAACACTGCCGTGCATGCCGGGTTGTGAGTTCAGCACATAACCACCCGGCGCGCTCAGCCTTCCCTCATAGTCACCAATATTTGGCGCTACATAGCCTTTACGGTGCAGGCGTGGTAAATATAAATTATCAAAGGCAGCAACCGAGCCACCTGTACGATCCATCTCAAGGCCGGTGAGGCGTGAGCGTTCAATCGCAAATTTGACCAGGTCGGCTTTTTCAAAAATGTCCCAGACCAGCTGGCAGTCTTCCAGGTTATAAGCAGCCAGTGATTCTTTATCCTCTCTAAACCGGCGCCTGATCTCTTTGGCTTTGAACAGAGGGTCGTGCCCGGCTTCATTATTCCTGGCTTCTTTATTCTGCTTTCCAGGATTCAATCCATCATGAATCAGCTTTCCCCGGCAGAGTAGCTCGTTAGCGACCGACTCCAGTGAAAAGCTTGCGAAGGAATAAGTCGCGCTTTTTAAGGTATCGATTCCATCCAGCACCACCCGGCCCGGTATCACCAGAAAATATCGATCCGACTCATCCTGTGTCTTGCGCCACACAATGCTCGAACTTTCACGACCGATAGTGAATTTTATTTTTAACTGATCACATTTTTTCTGTAAAAAACGAAAATCAAAATTAATCACGTTCCAGCCGATAAACACATCCGGATCTGTCAGCTGCACCCAGGCTAGAAACCGTTGTATCAGCGTCGTCTCATCTGCCAGGTATTCAATATGAATGCCTTCGGCAATGTCTTCATCTTCGCTATCATCAAGGGCGGGGACATTCTCCCCTAGCATCAATACCCGTTTGTGCTCTTTGGTTACAATTGCAATGGAAAACAGATCATCTGTGGAAAAGTCTGTTTCGATATCAAACGACATCAGTTTAAGATCAGGCTGATAGTCATCGGGGGTTATTCGCGGATTAACAAGCACTGCCGCTGGCTCATCCGCGAGTTCATCACGGTGAATTGAAACCGGTCCTGTTAAAAACCGTTCGGTTAAATAACGCTCTGCTGCGCGCACATCCGCTTCAAGACAGCGTATATTATTTTGCTGAAGAATGTCTCTGCCACGGTAAAACTGCTGTTGAAATTTAAAATAGACACCGGCCATGGCCTCGTTTTCAAAGTTTTTTAATTCCAGCGGTTTTATTTCCACGCTCGGAGTGCGTGCTAACAATTCGTTTGCCCGTGCCATATCCTGCTGTCGAATAAAAAAGACAGGCTGCTGACCATTAACAATAACTTTAAGAGGTCCGGTTTCGCTCTGATACCAGAACACGAGCTGAACACCGGTGCCGGTATCAATGGATTGGCGAGTCAGTAGAAAAGCTTTAATCACCGGGTTGTATGCTTTGAATTTTAAGAGTTTGTATTCTAGCAGTTTGAGGGTATTGAATTAAGGCGGAATTAAAATGTAACGTTGGTCTTGTCTTATACGTCATCATTGCGTCCAGGCTCATGCGGTGAATAATATCTTTTAAATCAGCCGGTTTTAACCTTCTTTTTTTGACCCCAGTGTTTTTAAGGGGATGGAGTGAAGTACACCCGATATGATTATTATTTACATAATGAACACAGTTTTGCTACCCTTTCATTATGCAATTATCCAATCCATACAAAACGCTACCTGACAGTGAACAAATATCCGACCCCGCAAAAATCTTACGATTACTCGAACGGTTCACAAAACGATATATCCCCATCACTGTTCAAGTACCTGGCCATAAGGAGCATTACACCAGCTGTATTGTAGATGTCGACGGGGAAAATGTACTATTCGACGAACTGCTGCCAACTACCGGTCACGAACTGCTGGTTACTGAACGCGCACTTCTGGCCACGGGAAAGCTTGATGGCATTGTTATCCAGTTCTTTACTACGCTAAAGCATGTGGATGACAAAGACAAAATGATTACCTACCACATGGAACTGCCGAGTCTGCTTGAATACCAGCAACGCCGCCAGAATTACCGGGTTCACATTCCCATGGCCATGAAACTGCCTGTCATCATCGAAATTAGCAGCGGAATAATGGTCGAAGGAGAATTACATAACTTATCTCAAAGCGGCGCAGGCCTGATTATACTCACAGACAAAAACATCATGGAGCCCAGGACTCGTTATGAGTGCGCCGTCAAGCTGCCTTATGATGAGTGGATATACTGTACCGCCGACTTACGTTACTTAAAAAACATTCCGCCACAAGACGCACAATTTTTTGGTGTTCAGTTTGTCGGGCTTTCACCTGTGCAGTCAAGGCTGATCAGCCGCTGTATCAATGAACTCGAACGGGAACTCATCAGGAAGCGGCCTGATTATTGAATACAAACCAAATTAATAATTGATTTTAATCAATGGCCGTCCTTGTTTTTGCTTGTTTTTTCTCAGACAAAAGTGTGTGAACTTACACCTGTTAAATAAAGGGTTATATCCGCAAATACACTGCTCTCGGCTAATTCATCACACTGATCGTGGTTCAACCTGGGCAATGAAGCCGTCGTTAATGGCTTTTCCCCGCGTGGGCGCGTCTCCCACAGGAATGATATATAATGTACCGCAGGACCCGCCCTGGCCGGGAATGGCGTCCGAGATTGCAGATCGCCATCTCACCGGAATCCTCCGAAACCAAAGAACAGATGGAAAATCAATTTTCGCTCAATATCTTTTAATCAATGGCTGACCTTGTTTTTGCTCTTGTTTTTGCTTTGTTTACTATCAACATTAAATATTTTGTTCATAATTTTATTGTGCAAACTAAACTTATTACCGGTAGTAAATAATTATTGATTGGAGTTTTAGATGTCGTGTTTTTCCGGGCGTATGCCCTCCATTCACTTTTATAAACCTGAGGCAGAAGCTGTTTCCCTTGTTATCGAGGGGCTGGGTGATCCTCAGCCTATGAAACAGGACAGTAAAGGCAGATGGCGAGTAAAGCTGCACCATCCTTTACCTGAATTACAGGGACATGCGTATCATTTTCAAATACAGCAAAATGGTCAGACATTCACAGTTGCCGACCCTCTGGCGCATCGAGTTACGCGTGTTGGACATGAGTTAAAATCATTTTTTACTGAATTAAATTATCGCTGGCGGCACCGCCGTTTTCGTACCCCCCCTTTTCGGGACATCGTCATTTACGAAACGCATCTTCCTGCGCTTAGCCGGCATAGCAGTTCAGGCGTGGAGCACGAGTCGCATCGCGGCACGTATTCAGGTGCCATGTCGCCACGCATATTAAAACACCTGCAGCGCCTGCATGTGGCTGTCGAATTTCTGCCCCTGCATGCCAGCGACACCTTGCTGGGGCAGGACTGGGGTTACTTCACAACCTCGTTTCGCGCAATGCGTGAATGCTTCGCAAGCAAACCGGACGACGTGAACCGGGAAGTCATGGCGCTGGTTGATGCCATGCACGGCAAAGGCATACCCGTGTTACTTGATGTTGTTTTTAATCACGGTGGCGAGTTATGGGTTAAAGCATGGGGCGAGGATGTTGTTTACCGGAAACACGATAACGGTTATTTCTGCCATGGATCAGGTTGCGGGCCGACGGTACGCACCGAGCATCCTTTTATCCGCAAAATGATAATCGAAACGCTTGAACACCTGGTGAAATGTTACCGCTTCGACGGCTTCCGCTTTGACCTGGGCGCATTGCATGACAAACAAACCATGCTAGAAATAGATCGGCGACTACCCAAACACGTTTACCTGATTGCTGAACCCTGGGCTTTAGGTGGCGCACAATGGGGTAAAGGGGATATGGCGCATGACTTTGCAGAGACTCGCTGGGCTGTGTGGAACGACGATTTCCGTGAACCGGGAAAAACGTTTTTAATGAGCCGTGGCAATCTTCACAATCGTGATCGCCTTATGCATGCTATAACAGGTAACAATATAGCTGATGGCGGCTGGGCGATAAGACCACAGCAATGTATTAACTACCTTAGCAGTCATGATGGCAAAACACTGGCCGATTTTGTCAGAGGTGACAAGAAGCGGGCGTTTCTGGGTATGCTGATGGTATTGACCGCACAGGGAGTACCGATGTTGAGTGAAGGCTCGGAGTTACTGTTTTCCAAACGGGGACACGACAACAGCTATAACCGCCCGGATCTTAATCAAATTGACTGGACCAATACAGACCAGCATAAAGACCTGCTTGAAGCAGTCGTTCAACTGATTGCACTGCGCAAACGTTTCCCCCATTTTCACTATACCGGGCAACCCAGACTACGCGACGCAAATAGCAGTGAGTGGGACATTGACTGGATTTATCCTACAGGTCATCCACATCACGATAACGTCAATGCGATCGGCTTCATTCTTAAACCACCACCGGCCTGGTATCGCTGGCGACGTTTCCATAAATCATTGATCGTTTTACTCAATGGCAGCAATAAGGGTGCGGATTTTCATTTGCCCAAAGGGAAATGGAGAGTATTAGTGGACGGCAATGCCATGGTAGTTAAACTGAATGGTATTCGCGGCATTCCCCCTGCGCACGGTGACTATCATGTGCATCCAGGTACCGGGGTTGTTTTGGCAACTGCGTAACTGGTTAAATCATTCCTCTTTATCGGATATTATCAACCTGGCCCGGATATAAGGCATCGGGGTCAGCCATTATTCCTGATCGGGTGTTTGCACATTACAGTTAAATATTATAGCTACTCTTTTGCACGGTTTAATATAAGGATCTGAACACGACTGTTCTGTGCACGCCCTTCCTCGTTATCGTTACTGGCAATCGGCATGGTTTCACCCTCACCCGAAGTAAACACCTTGCCTCGATCAAGACCCTGGCCAACCAGATAGTCGCGCACAGTCGCGGCGCGTAACTTCGAAAGCACCATATTATCATTATCATCACCCACATCATCGGTATGTCCGACAATTTCAACATAAGTAGCGCTATTCAACAGATCTCTGGCTGCCATACGTTTTTCTTCAAGAAATGCGCGGCCATCATCAGTTAAATCAGCACTTTTATTTTCAAATAATGCAGCAGCTGGAAACAGTATTCTATCCAGTGCATGTTCAGAGATGATCAAAATTTCTACACGACGATTCTGAACACGGCCCGCACTGGTCTCATTTGAAGCCACCGGCTCTCTGGAACCTCGTCCGATAACACGTATTTTATCCGCATCAACCCCCGTGGTAATGAGGTAATCAGCCACGCACTGAGCCCGCTTGCGTGATAACACCTTGTTATAACTTGCCTTACCCGAAGTATCAGTGTGACCCACAACCAGTACCTTATATGCCGCCTTAAGCTCTTCTCCGTGGCTCTTCGTATAGTCTTCGATCGTTGCTTCACCATCTTCTTTAAGCACGACTTTACTAAAGCCAGACATTGATGTTGCAGGAATAACTATCCCTGCAGATGAATCAGCGCCCTCTCCCCTGACCACCTGACCAGGTACTTCGAGTGCTTCGACATCTCCATGGGTTTTGAACTGGGCGCAACCTGCCATTAATGCACTTGCTAATAGCAGAAAAAGTAGTGTGATGAATATCGTCCTGTTTTTAACATTCATAATAAGACCTCATTTTTTTATCAGCGCTTTATGAGAAACCGGCATGTTATGTTTGTTTCTAAATAGAAGAGTTGTCGAGCAATAATAGTAACAGGTCGTTAACCAGAATATGGACACCCAACAATTTAATTCTGCGCAAGACGACCTTTCATGCGCACCCAGGCAGCGGGGTTGTTTTGTCATCTGTGTAACCGGTGCTAGCATTCCCCCATTATACCAGTGTCTCCAGCGCCGTCAGCCATCCCGGATCGGGTCTTGTCCTCATGTCACGCTGCAGGATTGCCGGAATCGAATCGATCTGGATCACATTCGCGGGTTTCCCCCTGGGAAAGGTAGCACGATGATCAAACAACAGGTAGCCATCTACAGGCACCCGGGGCAACTTTACACGGACCGTGTTGATACAGTGACTCAACTCGACCAGGGGATTGGCAAAACGATAACTTTTACCATCGATCATCTGCGTCCATTCGTCGATATCCTCTGCACAAAATATCAGACCAGCATAGCGCACCGTCTGGACCAGGCTGACACCGGACGCGGTTAACACCAACCGCTCGATATCGTAGTAGCCATCCATCCCGTCCGGGCAACGCAGATTTCGACGCTGAACCAGGCCCAGGCGATTGAGCACACGGCGCGTTTTGAGATCCAGCAGGTAATTCTTAAACATGAGGAAATGAAAAACAGGGTCAGTGAGAGTTTTCTTCAAATATTAGGAACAATTGCTTAATGGGCCGGTTTTTTGGCTAAATTACATTGGGTTTGCGATTTTATTGGATAATCAGGGATTGATCAAAAAAACAATCCCGCCGACACGAAAGGACGAGCCTGAAGAACATCAATCAATAGCCAAAAACACCATCAAGCAACTGAGCAAAGCCGTTGTATTCAGCATCGTCAGCATCTTCGAAGTACTCGATATTCATCTCCCCAAGCATCTTTTTACCGTCAACTGTATGGTTTGCTTCCAGTAGCGCCTGTTTGACTGCTGTTACCACATCTTCAGGCACGTTGGGAGATGAAGACATGGCCATATGCGGAACAGGATCGGTTGTTAGTACGGTATTCAGGCCGCTATAGTTACCTACCAGCGGACTGGGAATGATCGCTGCGTCAACATCACCCGCTATAAGTTTTTTCACCGCGTCCACAGAATCAGATGCCTCAATAATGAAAGGAAGCCTGGCCGGGTTCGGAAACATTCTGTCAAGCTGTACTGCGCCAATAGACGGTGAAACCATCGTTGCTATGCGCTTCGAAATCAGTTCATCCATATCGAAAACAAAGTTATCTTCACCGGTAACAACGGTAAAACTGACCGTATCGGGAAATTTTGCCAGAACCTTATAGTTTTTACGCTGTACCCGATAATCAGTAAAGTGAGCTGCATCAAGTATAAAGTCCATGTCCTTACCTTTTTGCATTTGTATCCAGTATGTCACGAAATTCCTGTATGACTTGATCGAAATCTGCTGACCAGTCTTGTCTGACAGGTATTGCGCCAGTGGCTGGTAGTTTTTCTTGATTTGCTCGGCTGGCAATACTGGCTGCACAGATAAGTAATAAGTTTTTGCTAGTGCAATTGCAGGCGCTATGAGTAACAGGGTAGCGGCAATCAGTGATTTCAGATCTGCCATAATAAACACCACCAGTATAAAATTACTATTAAGTTTAAGAATAGCCTAACTTACTGTTTAATCAAGAAACATTGGATAGAGTGAATAAGCAGGAAACGGTGTCCAAACATAGGGACTTGAACCCGTACGACTTCAGAGTTAATGCGGTTGTCAGGCGAGACAGCCATTGAGTTACCTGCGCCTATAAATTTATCACGAACTTGAAAAAACAAGCCTCCTTAAACAATCCAGAAAAGTTTAATCAATGGCTGTTCATGTTTTTCTATGTTTTTATGAGGAAGAATTAATCTACCTTTCTCACTGCCCCCTTATCCGCACTCGTCGCCATGCTCGCATAAGCCTTCAGCGCCTTGCTGACCTTGCGGGTCCTGACTTCATGCGGCGTCCAGGCGGCAGCACCGCGCTTCGCTTCCTCGTCGCGGCGCTGCTGTAGTTGCTCCTCACCGAGGTCGACATTGATCGAGCGGTTCGGAATATCGATGCTGATGATGTCGCCATCACGGATCAATCCGATGGCGCCGCCTTCAGCCGCTTCCGGTGAGGCGTGACCGATGGATAAACCCGAGGTGCCGCCGGAGAAGCGGCCATCGGTAAGCAGGGCGCAGCCTTTGCCGAGGCCTTTGGACTTTAGGTAGGACGTCGGGTAGAGCATTTCCTGCATGCCAGGTCCGCCGCGCGGACCTTCGTAGCGGATGATGACCACCTCGCCTGCTTTCACTTCATCATTCAGGATGCCTTTTACCGCACTGTCCTGGCTTTCGAAAACCCTGGCCGGACCGCTGAACACCCAGATGCTTTCATCGACACCGGCGGTTTTGACGATGCAGCCGTCCTCGGCGATGTTGCCGAACAGTACGGCGAGGCCGCCTTCCCTGCTGTAGGCATATTCCACTTCACGGATGCAGCCGTGCTCGCGGTCGAGATCGAGGTCCGGCCAGCGGGTATCCTGACTGAAAGCGGTCTGGGTCGGAATGCCGGCCGGGCCGGCCCGGTAAAAGGTTTGCACGGCCACGCTCGGGTTGCGCGCGATGTCCCAGGTATCGAGTGCTTCGGCCAGGGTCCTGCTGTGCACGGTGGGCAGGCCGGTATGGATCAGGCCGCCACGGTCCAGCGCGCCGAGGATGGCCATGATGCCGCCGGCACGGTGTACGTCTTCCATGTGATAGAGCTGGGTCGAGGGCGCGACCTTGCACAGGCAGGGTACTTTTCTGGACAGGCGGTCGATGTCGCTCTGGGTGAAGTCGAGTTCGCCTTCCTGCGCCGCGGCCAGCAGGTGCAGGATGGTGTTGGTGGAGCCGCCCATGGCGATGTCCAGCGTCATGGCATTCTCGAAGGCCTGGAAATTCGCAATATTACGCGGCAGCACGCTGTCGTCGTCCTGCTCGTAGTAGCGTTTGCACAGTTCGACGATACGACGGCCCGCGCTTTTGAACAGGGCTTCGCGATCGGCGTGCGTGGCCAGCAGCGAACCATTGCCGGGCTGCGCCAGGCCCAGTGCTTCGGTCAGGCAGTTCATGGAGTTGGCGGTGAACATGCCGGAACAGGAACCGCAGGTGGGACAGGCGGAACGTTCGACTTCGGCCACTTCCTCGTCGGAACAGTGGCTGTCGGCCGCCATCACCATGGCATCAACCAGGTCGAGCTTGACGTCGTGGCCGGCCAGCCTGGTCTTGCCGGCTTCCATCGGGCCGCCGCTGACAAAGATGACCGGCACGTTCAGCCGCAGCGAGGCCATCAACATGCCGGGGGTGATCTTGTCGCAATTCGAGATGCAGACGATAGCGTCGGCGCAGTGCGCGTTAACCATGTACTCCACGGAATCCGCGATAATCTCGCGGCTGGGCAGCGAATACAGCATGCCGTCATGGCCCATGGCGATGCCGTCATCGACCGCGATGGTGTTGAACTCCTTGGCGATACCGCCGGCGGCCTCGATTTCGCGCGCCACCAGCTGGCCCAGATCCTTCAGGTGGACATGGCCAGGCACGAACTGGGTGAAGGAGTTGGCAACGGCAATGATGGGCTTACCGAAGTCCCCGTTTTTCACACCCGTGGCGCGCCACAGGGCACGGGCGCCTGCCATGTTGCGGCCGGCTGTGGAGGTCGCAGATCTATATTTCGGCATGTTAAATCTCCTGCCTGGGAAAACAGGGTCAGAGGGAGTTTCCTTCTAATATCGAAACAATTGCTCTCTGAACAGGTTTTTAGCTTGATTACATTGGGCTTGCGATTTTATTGGATAATCAGGGATTGAGCAAAAAATAATCCCAGCGTTACCTTTATGTCACCACTTTTCAGTCCGTGAACGCTCTGTAATAAAGTCGATTAGCAGGCGTAAACGTTTTGGCATGAGTTCTCTTTCGGTGTATACCAGGTAAAATTCAGCGGTAGGGCCAGACCATTTGGGGAGCACGTGCTGCAAACGTCCCAGAGACAGAGATTCATTGCATACAAATGTTGGAATCATGGAAATACCCGCACCTGATAACGCGAGCCGCAAATTAGTTGCCATATCATCACAACGTAATGCCGAGTAAAAATTGATACGCTGTGATTTCCTGTTCTGCGAAAGTATCCACGAACTTTGCCCGCTACGCTGCTCACCGAAGCTGATGCAATTATGCCGGACCAGCTCATCAGGTGATTCTGGCATGCCGTTCAATTCAAGATATCCCGGGGAGGCTACCAGGATACGCTCACTTTTCCCCAGCTTGCGCGCAATAAGTGAAGAGTCAACCATCGGGCCGACACGCAGCGCGAGGTCGTACCCCTGCTCAAACAGGTTGACAATACTGTCTGACAGATCAAGCTCGATATGGATATGCGGATATTGCTGAAGAAATTCAGCCAGCCAGATACCAAGAAAATAACCGCCGGGGGTTTTCGGTGCAGCCATGCGCAGGGTCCCGCCTTCCTGCCCGGTGCTTTCTGCGAGTCGTTCACTGGCAGTGGCAACCAGGTTCGCCAGGTGACGCGCCTCCCGGTAGAACAGTCGACCTGTATCGGTTAGCTCAAAAGTGCGCCCGCGGCGGACCAGTAGCCGTGAACCGAAATCATCTTCCAGTTTTGCCAGCCTGCGACTCAGTGTTGATTTTGGAACGTCCAGAAGGCGGCTGGCAGCACTTAAGCCACCTGCTTCTATGATTTTCGTAAATACAAGCCAGTCATTTAAATCCATTATTCACCTTTAATAGTTCCATATATGGAACATAAAGTTCGAATATACCCGGTTTTAACATGAAAGCAAGATGATTATTATCGTCGCTGTATAACGGGGTTTGAATGAGAAAGTTAGTATGACTGTATCCGTCTTATTGCATCGTACAGCTGGAATCTGGTTGTTTTCATCACTGGCAGCGGTGTTTTGGCCTGTTGACACTAAAATCGGGCTATGAAGTGCTGTTTATAGACGGCGAAGCCCGACGGGCGGCCGGTCACTATGTGCCCTTCGTTCAGTGGTTCAATTTTTCTGCCGGATTTTTCTATATCATCACCGCCATCGCACTGTGGATGCGGAGTCGTCGATCGGCCCTGCTGGCTTTATTACTGGCAGTTACCACGCTGATTGTTTTGGCGGCCTTTGGATTGCACATATTCAACGGTGGCGAATATGAAATGCGCACTGTCATTGCCATGACGCTGCGTTCTGCCGTATGGATCGTAATCGCTATTTTTGCCAGGCAGTATTTTAAGCGTCATAACAACGATGATTATACATAGGATGAATTACCCTTGCTTCGATTGCTCGAATGCTATTCGCAGAAGACGGCTAATAACTTTTATTGCAGGCCTGCCGTTTGAATAAACATTAATTGAATAAACAGCAGTAATACCATGTTGAAATCTAACTTATCAATTCAGGAGTAATTATGTATAAACAACTTTTTTCAAAATCAATAACAGCCGCCATGCTGACTATTTCAATGGCATTTGTCGGTCCTGTTTCAGCAGGCGAAGATCAGCCGGCAGATATGGAAAGGCTGCAAAAATTATTGCAGCAACAAATATCATTAATGAAGCCCGAACTTCAAAAGAAAGTAAAGGCGCTTTCCCCTGCAACCAAAAAATCATTACTGAAGATATTGTCACAGCACAGTATATACAGTGAAAGAGCAACCTTACGCCAGGTAATGCAAGAGGTATTATCAGACTATCAAAGCATGGTTGCCGGCGTGATGACAGATAATCCCGAGCAGGCATCCGCCAGTGCATTGCGCATAGCAAATCACCGGATACCCGTTGGCGGTTTATTGCCCTATCTGGGAATTGAAAATATCAACGATGGAAAACTGGCTGCACTTGAGGGCTTTAACGATTCAGTTGAAGGCAAAGCAAGAGAACTGGCTAAAGCAGCTGATAATAATGATATGGCAACAGCGTCTAGTCTTGTTGGTGAAATAGCTTCAGGCTGTGTGGGATGCCATGTGATTTTTCGGGGACAACCTGGTATTTCAAACTTGCTGAAATAATACAAACAATGCACATATGACCAGGTTATACGTAATTAAAAGTGACGCCTGTTAGGGTGATAATAGAATAATGGGGACAGTATACTTATCTCCTTCAAACAGGTCTTAGATAAGTATACTGTCCCCCGATAACGATAAATACAAGCATCAATAAAACGCCACGGCCTGACTTGTACCTGTTTCCCTGACCGAATAAAATACCGCACCCGCACCAAACCTATAACTTATTGATATATCTTTAAATATTTTAATACATGCTAGTTTAAAATCCTGCTCACCTTACTCCTGCCGGTTCTACTTTTAACTGCTTTGGGATTTTCATATATCATCAGTGAAAAACAGATCAACAATGTTTTAACACTCACTTTTCCCTATCAGACACGGATGGGCAGCAGCCAGATCAAACAGACCGATCCGCACCCCCCCTGTTTTATGCCTCCAGCCAGGAAATGGGCCTTACAATTCACATTTCCATGAAAGAGGAAAATAAACCGGACGTTTCCGTCACGGCTTCCCTGAGAGGCGGAATTCAATTCGACGACAATCAACATCAATTACAACTGGTGGCCCGAAAATGGAACACCTCAGCTGGATAGACCCGCGCAAACAGCATCAGAAGGATCTGACAATATGCTGCAACAGTGGCCAGGAAAAGATCTGCCGGTAGGAGTTTTACTGGATATAAAGCAACTGACCGAAAGTGCCTTTACCCCTGATCTAAGGGATGTCAAAGTGCGGGCTAATGGTATTGAGGTGGTTTTTTAGCTTAACTACATTGGGCTTGCGATTTTGCTGGCTATCCTGTGATTGAGCAAAGAATAATCCCGACGTTATCTTTACCCGTTAATTCATGCGATGGCGGAACAGCCAGGCGGCAAAACTCAAGGTAACCAGGGCAATAAGCGCCATCGGCCAGTAGTATTGTGACACCAGTGCATAGCTGTCGCCTTCCAGGAAGACACCGCGCAGAATAATCAGGAAATATCGCAGCGGATCGGCATAGGTAAGGAGTTGCACTGCATACGGCATATTCTCGATGGGCGTGGCGAAACCTGAGAGAATAATTGCCGGCACCATAAACAAGAATGCGCCGAGCATGCCCTGTTGCTGTGTCAGGGCCAGAGATGAAATCATCAGACCGACACCAACACCGGAGAGAACAAAAAAGAACATGCCGAGATACAGCGCCCCCAGGCTGCCGCGCAAAGGTATTTCAAACCATAAAATGGCCATGGCCAGAATGAATGAACCTTCCAGTACACCGATCAGCACGCCGGGAAATGATTTACCGATAAGAATTTCGATCGGCCGCAAGGGCGTGACAAGTAATTGATCGAAGGTGCCGGCTTCGCGTTCACGCGCAACCGACAGGGCGGTAACAATTGTGGTGATGACCATGGACAACACGCCGACAAGTCCGGGCACAATAAACCAGCGTGATACCAGGTTAGCATTGAACCAGGGGCGAACGGTCACCGTTGCCGGTGGCGGCGGCAGGTCATGACGCCTGGCCCAGTCGAGATTGAAGTCACTGACAATGTTGCTGATGTATCCCTGCACCAGCAAAGCCGTATTTGAGTTTCTGCCATCAATAAGCAGTTGCACGTTTGCGGAACGCCCGTTGAGTAAATCCGCACTGAAGCGCGGGCCGATATGCATGACGACGAGAACGTCCCGGTTGTCGATCAGTGGTGTGATTTGATGCTCGTTTTCGAGATAGCCATGCAGCGTAAAATTCGGTGAGTTAACAACGTGCGCAACAAGTTCACGTGAGGCGGCGCTTCTGTCTTCATTGTAAACGGCGATGGCAACGTCGTTAAGATCAAACGTGGCGGCGTAACCAAACACCAGCAATTGCAGAATTGGAGGCCCCACGAGCACAATGCGGCTGCGTTTATCCTTGAGTACGGCGAGTAATTCCTTGATCGCCAGGGCCATAATACGCTGTATGGATTGCTGCATATTATCAGGCCCTAATCCAGACGCTTGTGTGCATTTCTTCGCGCAATGCCGAGAAAAACCAGCATCATTATCAGCAGCGCCAGGCTATTGCCCAGCAACACCGGCCAGATATCTCCGGCCAGAAATACGGTTTGCAGGATGGCTACAAAATAGCGTGCAGGAACAATATGCGTGATGAGCTGCACCACCTCGGGCATGGAACTGATCTGAAACAGAAAACCGGATAAAATAAACGCCGGTAAAAATGTCGCAACTAACGCGATCTGCCCGGCGACAAACTGGCTGCGTGCGATGGTGGAAATTAACAGTCCCATGCCAAGCGCTACCATCATGTACAGGGCTGAGGCACCGGTTAGTACCAGAAATGATCCACGCAGCGGCACCTTGAACAGAAACAGGGCCATGGCCACGGTAAAAAGCATACCGCCCATGCCGAGCACGAAATATGGTACAAGTTTGCCGACGGTGATTTCCCATATCCGTATCGGTGTCACCATTAGTGCTTCCATTGTGCCGCGTTCCCATTCACGGGCAACGACCATGGAAGTTAACATGGCGCCGGTGAGTGTCATAATAATCGCTATTAAACCGGGCACCAGAAAATTGCGGCTATCTACCGCGGGATTAAACCAGATGCGAGGTTGCAACACCACCGGCAGCTTGAATTCATGACCGTGCTCGCGAGCATAACTGGCTAACCAGGTATGCCATACACCTTCGATATAGCCTTGCGTAATGCGCGCCTGGTTGGCATTTACGCCGTTTACAAACACGCCGATAGGCGCCTCATCGCCAAGCAGCAGGCGCGCACTGAAGTCATTGCGCAACCAGACGATGCCGTCTACTTCGTGCGCCTGTAGCGAATGTTCCGCCTGCTGGATATTCTGATAAGACACCGGTAAAAAATATTCGGAATGTTGAAATGCGCCGCTGAGGCTGGCGGTATTTGCATCGGCCAGATCGACAACCAGTGCGATACGTACATGTTTGGCATCCAGCGACACGCCATAACCAAACAGCAGTAACAGCAGCACTGGCAGCACAAACGCGATAGCGATGCTGGAGGGATCGCGAAGCACCTGCAGGCTTTCCTTGCGAATCATGGCACGTAAGCGCATGCGGGTTGCAGCAGCGGGTGTCATATGCCTGCCCTCTCCTGTTTACGGCCTTCGATGAGGTTGATAAAAGCGTCTTCCATACCAGGGTCCGGTGTTTCGGCGCTGCGGAAACGGGCTTTTAATTCCGCTGGCGTGCCCTGTGCCAATGCCTCACCTTCGGCCATAATAACCAGGCGATCGCAATAGTCAGCCTCCGCCATGAAATGCGTGGTAACGAGTACCGTAATACCGGACTCCGCAAGTGCATTGATGCGTTGCCAGAATTCACGGCGGGCCAGTGGATCAACACCGGACGTTGGTTCATCGAGGAACAAAATATCCGGGTCATGCAATAATGCGGCAGCAAGCGCCATGCGTTGCTTGTAACCAAGTGGTAAATTACCACTGCCGGTGTTTGCATGTTCGGCAAGATCAAATGTTTCCAGCGCCCAGTCAATACGCTGTTTGCGCTGCCGGCGATTAAGACCATAAGCACTGGCGAAGAAATTCAGGTTCTGACTTACAGTGAGATCGGCATAGAGCGAAAAGCGCTGCGCCATGTAACCCAGGCGACTGCGCGCATCCGCAGCAGCGCGACGTAAATCGCGACCGGCGACGGTTAACTCGCCGGATGTTGCAGGCAGCAGCCCGCATAACATGCGAAACGTGGTTGACTTACCCGCGCCGTTTGCACCCAGCAAACCAAACACTTCACCACGCATAACACTGAAGCTGATGTCTTTCACCGCAAAAAAATCACCGAATCGTTTTTGCACACTATTCACTTCAATTACAGCTTCATTTGCCGCTTTTGTTTTCGCACGCAGCTCAAGTGCTGACTGGTTTCCAGGCTGCCAGTGTTTCAGGCGCGCCACGAATGCGTCTTCAAAAATCGGTTCCGCTGCATTCACATGCAGATCCGTTATATCGTTAAATGCCGCGGCAAACTGCGGCGCTGTTGTATCGCGTGTAATCACGCGTACGTTTTCGTTATCAACAACCGCATCTAAAATTCCGGGCACGGTGCTGAGCCGCCGCAGCAAAATGCGTTTGCGCAGAGACGGGGTGTTGACATGAAAGGTTCGGCCACGCATGTCCGCGCTAAAATGACGCGGGCTTCCCTGCTCGAGTATATGGCCTTCGTGCATGAGAACAATATCGTCACAGCGTTCAGCTTCATCGAGATAGGCAGTGCTCAGCAGTACGCTAATACCCTGCTGTTTTACCAGGCGATAGATGATAGCCCACAACTCACGGCGTGATACCGGATCAACACCGGCAGTTGGCTCGTCGAGCAATAAAAAACGCGGTGTTCTCACCAGGCTGCAGGCTAATCCAAGCTTTTGTTTCATACCACCGGATAGTTGACCGGCAAGCCGCCTGGTGAATGGCGCCAGATTGGTCATGTGCATTAATTCTTCATAACGCGCCCTGCGTTGTTGCAGGCCGACACCTTGCAGATCGGCGTACAGGTCCAGGTTTTCCTGCACACTGAGATCTTCGTACAGGCCGAAGCGTTGCGGCATATAACCGACAGCTGCCTGTGTTTGCAGTGGTGATTCAACCACGTCGATTCCCAGTACCTGCAGGCGCCCGCTGTCCGGTAATAGCAGGCCTGCGGCAATTCGCATGGTGGTGGTTTTACCGGCGCCGTCGGGCCCGATCAGGCCACAGATTTTTCCGGGTTGCGCGCTGAAGCTGATATTATGCAGCGCTTTGACCGCAGTATCATCAGCGCCAAATGATCTGCTTACGTCTTCGAAAATCAGCGCTGGCCTGTTTGTCATTTCTGCTGCGTGTCTGCCTGTGTGCAGGGGTCGCGTGGCTGTGCAGACGGAATGGTTTGATTTAAGGGAATGCTGACCGTGGCCGGCATGCCCAGGCGCAATTCGTTTTGCGGATTACAGATAAATACCCGTGCCTGGTACACGAGGCGGGTACGCAGTTCAGGCGTTTCGATATTTTTTGGTGTGAACTCGGCGGTAGGTGACACAGATCCGACCCAGCCGTCATAAACCTTACCGGGATAGCTATCGGTAGTAATGTGGGCAATAGCACCGGGTTTGATACGGCCAAGTTCGGTCTCGGGCAGGTAGGTTCTAACCCACACCGGACTCAACGAGGCGAGCGTGATAGCCGGGTTTTGCGGCGTCACGAAATCGCCGATTTCGACAATGCGTTCCCGCACCACACCATTGAACGGCGCGTACAGATCGGTATCCTTAAGCTCTTCCGTGGTTTCCACCACCGCCGCCCTGGCGGCATCCACATTAGCTGCAGCGGCGCGGCTTCTGGCTTCGGCTTCATCTGCGTCTTTTGGACTGGCGAGGTTGTCTTTTAACAGGGACTTGATGCGGGCATAACTCAGCTGTGCGGCGTGTGCTTCTGCTTTGGCGGCGACAACTTCAGCCTTTGCGCGCGCCAGTGCGGCCTGCAGGCGATCGGTGTGCAGGCGTGCAAGCAGCTGGCCTTTTTGCACCTGGTCGCCTTCATCCACCAGAATTTCAACAACGTGCTCACTGCCGTTAAATGCCAGCCGCGATTCACGAATATCGACATTGCCGTACAGCACCAGTACATCGGACGGCGCCGACTCGCTGTTGTTAACCTGCCACCAGTAAACAACACCTGCAATGATGGCAAGTATCAGCAGCCCAATGAACAAACGCACTTTCATGGAATAACCCTCAGGTTCTGGTAATGTCCCGGCGCCCCATAGTGTATAACAACTGCTTTCTACCTACAAAAAATACATACTTTTGCGATATAACTCCATGGATTGTTAAAGGGGACGGAAGGAAGTAATGGGACGTACTTAAGCATTAGTGCTCCGTGGCATTCGAACCGAGGGCCGCCGTGAACCCGTCCCTGGAGGCTCGACTGCAGCATCCCTGCTGCAGACGCCCACGGATCGAACACCGCGTAGCCCCTGAATATGAGGCAACATCGTTAACTTAACGCCATTCCTTCCGTCACTTTTAATTGCTTGTTACAGCAAAAAACTGTTGAATATACTGCTATCTGTCCCCACTCATAATACAATCAGGACAATCTGCAAGTTGCAAACCAATCTAGTGTGTCTACGGGAGCTGGTACGTGAATTCGACTAAAGCCTTTGCTGTTATTTCCATCTTGCTGGGCATAACTGCCATAGTGATTCCCTATTTTTTTGCAACACTGGCGGTAATGGTACTCGGCGGCGTTATACTCGCCAGTGGTATCGTATCTTTATTTTACATGTATTACGTACGCAGGCAGGGCTTCCTGATTAGCGTTTTTGGCCCATGGGTGCAGGTAATTACCGGCCTTGTGATACTGGTCTGGCCGGAACTGACCTTGTGGTTGATAGCCGTACTTCTGGGTGCCGGGCTTATCCTGAACGGTATCACCGGATTGACGGCAATACGCGACTCAATAGTGATCAACATACCTGTTACTCACAAGATCGAGCAATGGCTAAGTATTATACTTGGCGTACTGCTGATCGCAATGGGAAGCTTCGGCTCGGCCATTCTCCTGGGATTTATACTTGGTATTGCCCTGATCTCTGCCGGGATTCAGCAGTGGCGATGGCAGTGAGTCCAGCTATTCGTATAATCTAAAAGCGGGATGTCATATATTTTTTGGAGTCGGATCACAATTATTACTAATATTAGAGAAAACTATGATCCGACCCGAATGGCGCTTACTTAAGCCAGGTTACTGTCATTGCTGTATGTATGAAGCAAAACCTATTCATGCCAATATACAGAGATGTCGTATAAAAAGCAGGATAGAAACACGGTCGGAGATGGCTTTTCCCCGCGTGGGTACGTGTCCTGCAGGAACGAGATGCAATACGCCCCAGGACCGGCCCCCGGCCGGGAATGACAGCTGCGATTACCGCGCTAACGTTCGCAATGACATGAATTTTTCTTAAGTAAGTAACATTCTGATCCGAACCCAATGCCAGTAAGCTAAGAATGTAGGTGCGACAAATTCGCACAGCGGTGCCAACGTATGCGCGCATCGTGCGAATTTATCGCATCTACAACAGAAAAATGAGCTTAACTTACTGGCATTGGATCCGATCCCGATTGTTTGTTTCCGCTCCGGTTTGTTTCCTAAATAATCGGCTCCGCCTCCGTCACAAAGAAGACGGTTTTCGTCATATCGGCGAAACGACTTTCATCCGGACTGACATTCTCAAGGTAATCCGGATCTGAGAAAAACCTGTCTTTGTCCTCGATGCTGTCAAACCACAGCTCCGCGGTGCCATCATACGGCACTTCACCGTTCACGTATTCCTCCACTAGCGTGTGGTACTGCACATACTTACGGATGTACTTTCTGGATGCAGCACATGTCCTGACCAGCTCAGCATGCGTTGTCCTCCAGTGCTCGTGGAATTCCTCTGGACTCATGCCCGACTTTCTCTTAATACCGACGATCAGTTTTATCATTCTAATAATCTTCCAAAAATGCATCATGCGGTTAATATGGATTGCCCTCCTTATGCCAACGTCTGCCTTCAACACTGCAGGTGCACTTGAGACACCTGTTCATCAACGATGCATAGTACTCAATAGACAAACAAAATACTATTTCGGGTCTAATGGCCGCCTCGCCATTCAGTAACTTTTATAGCATTTGTGAAGGAGAGTTACGCGAGGTTACGTGGTCTCGACTCAAATACCGCGGAAAAATATCCGAGCTGAACGGTCTTGTCAGGTATTTCACCTGGAACCACGATGCTTCCTTCTGTGGATTAGATTCTGAATAATGGGAAGAAACACCAGCAATAAAAACCATCTCGAATGTTCCACAATTAACCTGGCCAATGAGAAAAAGACACTGTTCCCGAAATAATTTTTAGCAACCATATCATTTGCATGATTGGCAATTGCCTGCCCCCCTAGAGCATATTCCTTTGCCATCGCAAAACCACCAGACGCGGCGTGCCATGCTACAGCTCCACCACCAGCAGCAAGTATACCGATGGCGCCACCACCAAACGCAAGAAAGCCAATCGCCAAACCAGCCAATGACAATAAGCCGACTGCAAGCCCTCCTACAGCGACACCGCCAAAAGCGACTGCCCCTGCCGAAAGAATAACTCCAAAAGATATATCGCCTATAGCTATCCAGCCTTTAGCTATACCTTTCTCGTAACGCCCATTTTCTATTTTACCTGTTGTGATATGGACAAGAGGAAGCCCAAGCAGCGTGAGTTTTGTTTTGTAATTCATGGTACCGACTCAGTTTATTTTTTCACTATCGACATCTAAGGTATTCAGGAGCGCAACGGAATAACACGGGAGAGACCACGATTTTCATGAGTTCTGGACTGGAAAGTGTAGTATTTCCCTGTAATTCTCTTGTCCCCTGTTATTCACTCGGCTGGCTAATGGGTGCCACCAACTCTTGCAACAACCTGTTACCAGGTGGCGTCATCAACAATACTTTTAACAAGATCAACAACTTCCTTGACAATCTCTTCTGAACCCGGTTTGCCGGTAGGGATACGGTAGGAAAGGCGCACCATATTCGGCTCATCCTTTACAACATAGACGCTTATGGTAAATGGACAGAGCACGATATTATCCGGGTGCTGTCTTGCCAGTTTATGGGAGATGCTGGCGCTACAGAACTCGTAGGTCTCGGCGTCGAGATAGGTATTGTTACTATAGCCGAATGCCGGACCTGTTCTGTGCAGCATATCGCTTGCGTGCAGAACATTGGCAATGTTTAACCCCTTGCCGTTGATAGCGGAACGGACACTTGCGGACACATCGTGAAAGTTACCCTCCACCTTGACGGTAACAATATTATCTTCCGATGCAAGGGAACCGCCTGGCCTGCAGGCCAGTATTGCAAACATGACAACAGTGAGCCATGTGAGTTTCTTTGTGAGACGTTTCATAGGAGATAATTCTCGCATGACTGTGTTTGTGGACACCCGCAAATTAAATTGGCATAAGCATACCAAGTTTGCTAGCTGATGCAAATAAACTGCTAAGGACAGAAACAAAGAACGTCAGGTCTTGCAATCAAGCATCCACAGGCTATGTGCGCGAAAATGAGATTGCAAAACGACCCCTTATGATCACGATTACTTTGCATTTAATCAAGACGGCTTATTAGCTGCCTGTGCGTCAATAAGCACCCGTTACTTACCTGGTTTCAGATCAAGGTCTTTCATTATCTTTAATAAATCTATGGATGTCCTTTTTTTTAGCTAGCTCTTTTTTTAGCTTTTAATAAATCTATGGATGTCCCTGTTTTTAATCACATGCCTTTATTGATCAAAATTTAATCTCTCCGTCACCTTTAATTATATGTTATGTGTTTTTTCATTATTTTTCTGATTGGACTGGATGGGTTTCTCTGGTTTAGCAAAGAAAACCAATGGTATTGCCAAAGGGCCCAGGATTACGACGATTAACTTCATAGCTAAAGTTGGTTTTACATAACGAACTTTTGCAATGTAAATGCAAGCGCCTGCACTTAAAACCCAAATTATGGCTGGGATATATGCGCTCATGTTACTTTCCCCGAATTATTTCCTATCGATGCACATAACGACCAGGTCAGCGAACGGAGCCAGTCGACGACGACGCAAAATCTTGTTCTGAGCGATTCGGCTGGCTCCGATTCGCTGGACTGTCCGGTTGTGCATTCCATTTCGACAATCGATCCACACGCTTCAGCAGCGTAGGAATTCGATATGGCCCGTGCATCGATTGGATTTTTTGTGCTGCGACGTCACTGTCGATGCCATAAGAAGTTACATAAAGTGGATTCTTACTGTTCCCTCTGATTACTTCCTTCGGATCGCTCCCCTCGAACTTGCTCTTTGCAACTCCGATCACAGTAACCGAATGGTTCATAGCCTGGGACAGGTGCATCCCGAGGCCGGGGCGTTCGCCTAGTGAGACGTAGCCATCGATAATCACGGTATCGATCTTCTCCTTGATCTGTGACAGGAGCTCCAAAATGCACGGCAGCTCTCTGCGATAAAACTCTCCTGGAACGTAAGGCGCGATATGCCGCAAATCGATTCGATACTCAGCATACGGCTTCGAATCTTCGAAATCAGCAAAGATGACTGCCGCGGTTCGGGCTCCTGCAGAATCGGAGTAGTCTACGTCGATGGCAGCGATCATCACTTGGCCTCTCTCTGCACTTCGGTGGTCTTCATCAATCTGCACAACGCTCACATAACCGGCGGAGCGTCAGCGAGCTCCGGCGACTGTAGGGAGCAAAGTTAATGTGATTGTTATGTAACAATTTACTCGTTTCCTGGAAATGGATGGTTTTTGATTAAACCCCATTTACCATCAGCCTTTTCAGAACCCCTTGCGTCCGCCTTTATTAACAGTCTTTTGGTTTCTGCATCATCAGCGCCGATAACTGCTGATAAGGTAGCTAGGTTTCTCCATTTCTCAGGAAACCTGTCATCATCAAGCATTTCAGTAAGAATTATTATTCTTTGGTTTTCAAAGTCACGTTGAGGCTTTTCTTTAAACCAATGAAATACGATATTACCCATGACCGTGAGTGCTGAACCAATAATGCCGCCAATGATCCCAATCAAAGCGATCCAAAACTTCGTATCAGATACGACTTGCTCAGAAATTGTTTTAGCTAGATTTGCTTCTTCCATAGCATTCCATTTGTTAAATAACGTTTGAGTTGTTGGGCGGCGCAAACGAAGCATAGCGTGGTTTGCGTCCATACGAGCGTGTTGTTGAGTGATTGGTTATTCACTGGTACTTTCAATTATCCATGTTCTGGCTGCTTGTAGTTCGCTATATTTAAAAGATCTAATCTGTGCCGATACAAAGTGATTTGCGACGCGCTCGGCTAAGTCACCGATCGGAGAATCTGTAACAAATGCAATAAATGAAATCTTTTTATGATGATCCTTCACAAAAGACAAGTGTGACAGTAATGCTGCAAACGATTCCCAACCTGGGAATGTCTTAGTAGCTATAATAAGACCGTTTAGTTTTCCTGATTTGTTGATATATGGATCAATTATATTAACAGCTGAATTGAAATCTGATTCAGACAGCTTTCCATCTGGTTGAAATATGGCTATGCTGTTTTTTTCATCAAGATCGATATTTAACATAAGCAGTCCTCCTTCATGAGTTCACCTAACAGTTAAATCTACAGCGCTATATAACTCCGTTGCAATTTATACAACAATATTAACAATATTGGGCCAACCACGATTTCTCAGACAACGAAAATCAACAGGAGCAGAGCTCATTGATTCTTGTGTAAAATATTATAGAAAGAACCAGCACCGCACCCTCCTGCTATTCCTGTGCAACAGATTTGAATTACAGTATTACGCTTTTTTATTATTTAATGCAAGGTTACCCGGAGCACCTACTCCTTCAACCCAGCCCGGTACAAACTATCGAGAAAAACAGGGGCAGAGAGAATGCCAGTAAGTTAAGCTCATTTTTCTGTTGCAGGTGCGACAAATTCGCATGATGCGCGCATACGTTGGCACCGCTGTGCGAATAAATTCGCACCTGCATTCTTAACTTACTGGCATTGGGGTCAGAGATTTTCTTCTAATATAGAAACAATTGCTCTCTGAACAGGTTCTTAATCTAACCGCCCGCCAGCGAATGGAATTCGCTGACCGCGCCACCAATACCGAGAATCAGCATTTGTACACCGATCACGGCTAGAATCATGCCCATAAGTCGGGTAACGACCTTGATGCCATTGTGTCCGATGTGATTGACGAAGCGTTCACCGGAAACAAAAAACACATAACTGATGATACAGAGTACGAAGAAAGCTCCGACGGTGACAACAAACTCCGAAACGCCACCGGCGGCGGCGAAGTTCATGGCGGTAGCAATCGTGCCGGGGCCTGCAAGTATCGGCATGGCCAGTGGCGAGATGGCGATTTCCAGCTTGTCGTCCAGGCACTTTTGCTTGTCCTCATTACTGGGATGCTGAACCGAGGAATGTTCGCCGCCATGAAGCATATGGTAACCGACCAGGGCGACCAGGACCCCACCCATGATGCGAAATGACGACAGCGTAATTCCAAACAGGCTGAATATTAACTTGCCCGCAGCAGAAAAAATCACAATGATAATGAAACTCATGACAAGCGCCTTGACGGCAATCTTGCGCCTGACGCCGGGATCATCATCAGCAGTGAGCCCCAGGAATACTGGAGTGTTGGCAATGGGATTCATGATGGCGAAGAAACCCATGAATACCGAAAATGCATGACTAATACTGGATTCCACGATGTTTGTTAACTCCCCGGAAAAAATATCGAAAAAACATAGGGTCAGGTTTTGCAATCAAGCTTTGCCGCACATCATAGCCTGTAAGTGCCTGTTTGCAAGACCTGATGATCATCTAGCGAGTTCCTCAAACAGGCAATATCGTTTAAGTTGCTGAAGCGAAACGACCCTGTCAAAGTAACTCGTGATGAAACTATATTGCGGAAGCGACTTACATTCAAATAATAGTGTTGTCGTCATACTGGATGAGGCAGATAAAGTGATTTATCAGAAAAAGCTGAACCATGATCTTTTCTCAATACTTCAGCAACTGTCTGTCTATAAGAATGCAATCACGGCGATCGCCATTGAATCCACCTTTAACTGGTACTGGCTGGCCGATGGCTTAATGCCTCTGCGAGACTTTTGTCTCTGATTAAAAGTATCCGTTAAACCGGGAGAGGTTCACTCAGTCCCCTGTTATTACCCGCACCTCGTATTCTGCCTCGTCAGCCCAGCCATCACCGGTAATTCTAAAACGTAGACAGTCCACGTCAGCCGGCGTCTCTCGCAAACGCGCGACGTGAACACCCAGACCGGGATCATAAGTGTCGATCTCCTGATACTCGCCTTTAGCTTTAGCCTTACCCCTGCCCGCTCGCCACAGAATTCTCGCTTGCCGTGGCAGACAAAAACCGAGCCGCTGTGAAGACGGCAATGTACGGATCGGTGTTTGCGGCGACCAGTACCAGAGATGGATCTCCGGCGTAAGCCCGTGATAACGCGCCCACAGAGGTTCCGGCCGGTCAACCGGGTAACCTTCGAGGATGGAACAGGCCAGTTTGATGTATTCGGCATGCGACCAGGCAAGCGGCATCGCTGAGCCGGTGGGCTTGCCTGGATACAGTTGGCGCGAGGCGATAGCATCGCTGTCCCATACCTGCTCCGGCAGCATACCCGCCGACCCGGCCATAGCCGCCATGGTACGAAGCTGAGGTAAGGCATCAGCGCCAGACACCAGCTCATAATGGCCGCGTTCGCCGGTAAGCAACGGCCAGAGACGGCCATAACCGGTGCCATCGTAGGCGGAGCCGTCCCGGTGTTCGCCGTAACCATCGCCGGTGTAACGGTACCAGCATGCCCCCGGCGGCATTTCCTTGCGCAACAGGGCATCGACCAGTTTCACGGTATCACGCACCAGCGGCGACTTCGCCTCACGCAGGCCATATCGCACCAGCTGTAAAAAATCCACGCCGATCTGCTCGGTCGCATTCAGGCCGGGATCGGACAGGCGGTTCTTCACAGCCATGACACGCGACAGCGCGCTGTCATCACTGAACGCAGACTGCGGCATGATACGAAGATAATAACCCCGCACTTCATACCGCCGGGCCAGCTCGGTGTCATACACCGCGGTCCAGTCATCGAGCCGGGCATTCCAGTAATCCGCCAGCTCCAGAGCGAAACCCTCCGCGGGCGCAGACAGAAAGCGCGCACCGGAGACCAGCGCCGCGATGCATACCGAGAGGGTAAAAGTATTAACGCCGCTGTTCTCTTCCCAGCGGTCCTGCGGACTGACCGGACCGTGACCGGCTATAAATCCCAGGGCACGCTGTGTCATATCAGCGACTTCGATGCCATCGAGTGCATCCCGGTCGGCGAGTGTTCCCGCCAGCAACACGGGAAAAGCAACCTGGTCGAGCTGAACACCGGTCCAGTAAGGCTTGCCACCAAGCCACTGGTTCTGGTACCAGCTGCCGTCTTCAAGCTGGGTGGCGATCAGGTAACGCAAGATCTCGCGCGCCTCAACCTCGGCGCCCAGCGCCAGCAGGGCACCGGCAGATTCAACCAGGTCACGCGGCCACACCAGGTGGTAACCCGGACGTTCTTCACCGGTCTGTCCCCAGGGCACGCTGAGACTGGCCACCATGGCGCCGCGAAAACTCTGATCCTGATGCGTGCGCAATACCATTGCGCTGGTTTTAAGCTGCGCGTACAGGTCGTCAGTCAGCACGGCTTTGCCGCTGATTTTCTGGTGAACGTAGCAGTTGCCATGCCACTGCTGCCAGTGGTCGATCTGCTGAGACCAGACCAGATCGAACGGCTGCAGCAGGGAGGAAACGGCCAGCGTTGCAGCCGCCTGGGGGCTGGTGGCGAATCCCAGCGCCAGCACTGCGCGATGCGGTAATGCTGCCGTCAGGGCAACATTGCCCGATGTCGCACGGCGGTACTGCCAGCGCATCTCACCATGCTGATCAAAATCCTGCCAGCCGTCGGAGACACCGGAGTAACCTGCACTGCAGGCGGCAAAGGCATCCTGCTGCTGTGCATCGGCTGCGGCCAGCGCCAGACTGAATGGCCCCTGTTGCGCCCACAGCATCTGCCGTCCACGATGATCACCCACCTCTGCCATATTGTTTTTGCCGGTTCCGCCCAGATGCGGAGCCAGCAGAACATAAGGATGAAGCTTTGCATCACTTTCCAGCACCAGTTCGAGCAGAACCACGTCACGATTCGGCTCCGGCACGATACGCTGAGTGAAAGTAAACTTGGGGTGTTTATGCACGATAGTGACCGCAGGCACACCCGCCGAATGATACTGCACTTCACAATCCTCCAGGGTTTTGACCTCAACCCAGAAGCCTTTGCCATCGGCTATGATGAAACCCATATCCCGTATCTGCGGGATATCGATTCGCGGATAATAAACTTCATTGAGAATACCCTGACCGACGGTAAACCAGATGCGTGAGATACCGAGAGTCGTGCCGACGGCCTGTTTATTACTGCTGCACCAGCTGGACAGCATACCCGGTGCACCAGGGGCTTCATCAAGCTTGATGTTTTCAGACATAACCGACCGCACCTTTGACTATCATGTCACTCATTTATTGTTTTACCTTCAGCACAACCGGGTTGTGCCAGCCGCCATCTGCCGCGATGAGTGCGTCAGCCTGCTTCGGTCCCCAGCTGCCGGGTTTATAGCGATACGCAGCATGATGATTATTGAGCACTGGATCGACTGCCGACCAGGCAGCCTCGACTGCATCCTCGCGGGTGAACAGCCCGCCATTACCGGCCATAGCGTCACTGAGAAGGCGCTCATAGGGTGTTTCCTCCCCGGGCTGTTCCTCAGACAGATAAAGTTCGCGCTGGTCGCCGACGAATTCCTTGCCCGCGCGCTTGACGCGCGCGGCGAGAGCGACCGCGGAGTCAGGTGAAAGCCGGAAGCGCAGATAGTTGGCGCGCCCGTTAACCGGCGCCGAATCATCGAACAGCCTTTGCGGTGGCGGCTTTAACTCCACCACAACCTCAGCCGCGGTTGCAGCCAGGCATTTACCGGAACGCAGATACCACGGCACCCCTTGCCAGCGCCACGAATCGATAAACAGGCGCAGGGCGCAGAAGGTCTCGACGTCTGATCCCTTTGCCACACCCGGTTCCTTGCGGTAGCCGCTGTACTGGCCACGCACCACGTCGCCAGGATGCAGCGGACGCATGGCCTGGAACACCTTGGCTTTCTCACTATGCACCGCGCCGTAGCCCTGATAGGCCGGCGGCTCCATGGCCAGCAGTGCGACAACCTGGAACAGATGGTTCTGGATAACATCGCGCAAACAGCCGGCGCTTTCGTAAAACGAACCGCGGCCTTTCACGCCAAAATCCTCGGCCAGCGTGATCTGTATGCTGGCCACGTGGTCACGGTTCCAGATCGGTTCGAGGAAGGAGTTAGCAAAACGGAAATAGAGGATATTCATGATCGCTTCCTTGCCGAGGTAATGGTCGATGCGGAAGATCGAATCTTCCGGAAACACCGACAGCGCGACGCGATTGAGCGCCCGCGCCGAAGCCAGGTCGCGCCCGAAGGGCTTTTCGACAATGACCCGGGCCTGATCGGCCAGACCTGAAGTCCCCAGTCCTTTGATAACAGTGGCGAACAGCGCAGGCGGGATAGCAAGGTAATGCGCCGGACGCCGGGCATCACCCAGTGTCTGTTTCAGAGCGATAAACGTGCCCGGATCGTTATAGTCACCGCCCACATACTGAAGCAGGGAAAGCAGGTGTTTGAGCGCATCCCGGTCGTCGATCCTGCCAGCCTGCCTGATGCTGTCCGTCGCCCGTTTCCGCAGTTGTGCAGCGCTCCACTTCGGCGCGGCGACACCCACCACCGGTACCTTGAGAACACCGCGTCGTGCCATCGCATAGAGCGCAGGAAATATCATCTTGTACGCGAGGTCACCGGTCACACCGAAAACCACCAGTGCATCCGCCGACGTTGTACGGCTGTTCGAATTACCCATCTACAGAGCCCCTGTTTCTTCTCATCATGTCGCCGAACTGCTTTCTCATCGTGGACAGATACCGGCTGGCATAGTCATCGTTGCCGCGCGAAGCGAAGCGCAGCAAACAACACGTATTGTGCATTCTTCGGCATTGCTAAGGTTGTTGCAGACTGCATAGCGTTAACCTGCCTGTAGTATTTATAAACAGAGAGAAAACCTGCTGAATGATATACATCCTGCAGGTCCAGCAAAACCATAGAGCTGTTTGCGTCGGCTGCGTCCGATAGACTGATCTAGCGAATGGATAGCCGTTTTATTTTACAAGCCTCTTCATGGATATGCATATCGACCATCTTCCGGGCAAAGAGTTTGAAATTAAGTCAAATAAGTGAAAATGAAGAATTAAAGGGTATACATATACCAGCAGGCAATGGCCGCCTTTGTTTTTCCGATAGAGTCATTTACGTTCAGGTGTAAAAACGTCCCGGATGATATCCAGGAGCGTATGGCTACTGAGATCACGAAACTCTCCCGCATCATAAAAGCGCCCAAAGCACGATGGACAGCTTTCAAACCAGATGTGATGCTGACGACTATCAACCATGCGAATCATTGGTGTATTTTTGCAAACGGGGCAATTGATTCGATCAATTGTGTTGCTTGCTGCTCCTATTGTCGAATCTCCAGTATCTATTATTTTCGCTTGAGATATAAACTTTTCTTCTTCATGAAGATCGAACCATAGTCCTTTACATGATACGCAGCGGTCAACTTCTCCGCCTTCTACCTTCACCGTTTCCATTTCAGAATGACACTTGGGACATTTCACGATTAGCTCTCCTATGAAATAATGATTTAGTTTAAATTGGCGCCCAACGATCAAGCTCAGCCGTGGAAGGCTGCGCTGCAGCCTGACGTTGACTGGAGCGCCGTGCTATACGCTGCCAAATACAGCATGATACTTGATGGTGCCCTTTGCGCCATCCAGATACCCCGGCGTTAACTCCTTCACCATGAACACATCCTCCGGAACATCATACTCGGAACTAATATCAAACTGCGTCGAAGGCACAAAGCCAAATCGCGGGTAGTACGCGGCGTGACCGAGGACAACGACGGCACCAAATCCGAGTTTCTTGCACGCTTCAAGTCCTTCGAGAACCAGTGCCGCTCCTATGCCCTGGTGCTGGCGTTCCGGTACAACCGCCATGGGCGCAAGACCCATAATCTTCAGTTCGTGGTGCCCATCAAGTGCGACAGGCGAAAACATGATATGTCCGATGATTTTGCCTTCGTCGTCTGCCACCAGGGAGATCAGTGGTTGCGCTTGCTCCCGCAATGCGGCAACGAGTCTGGCCTCCTCCGAAGTTTCAAACGCGGATTCATTAACGGCTTGAACCGCCGCCTCGTCTCCTTCATTTTCCCGCCGAATCTTCACATGAATAAAATAAATAAAATTAAATAAAATCGGACACCCACAAATTAAATTTAAATAAAATTGCAAATAAAATTGGACACCCACAAATTCAATTGACACAAGCATACCAAGTTTGTAACCTGATGAAAACAAACTGCTAAGGACAGCACTATGCCAAAACCAAGGAAGACATTGGTATCACTTGATGCCACACCCTATTACCATTGTACTTCTCGCTGCGTCCGTCGCGCTTTTCTCTGCGGCGAAGATGCGCTTACCGGAAAAAGCTTCGAGCACCGCCGACAGTGGATTGAAGATCGCCTGCTGGCACTGGGCAGCATCTTTGCCATTGATGTTTGTTCTTATGCAGTCATGAGCAACCATTATCACGTGGTGTTGCATATTAACCAGCAACAGGCCCAATCCTGGTCAGTTCATGAAGTGATTGAACGCTGGCATCGTTTATTCAAAGGCAGCCTGCTGTCACAGCGTTATTTGCAGGGTGAGATATCAGACAAAGCAGAACAAAATGCCTTAAGTGAACAGGTGGAGGAATGGCGCGATCGGCTGCAGTCGATCAGCTGGTTTATGCGCTGTAGCAATGAACGCATTGCCAGAGAAGCCAACCGGGAAGATGCAGTCACCGGTCGTTTCTGGGAAGGCCGGTTCAAGTCCCAGGCCTTGCTGGATGAAAAGGCTTTAGTGGCCGGTATGGTATATGTTGAGTTAAACCCGATTCGGGCCAAGATGGCAGAAACGCCTGAACAGTCCGATTACACCTCAATTCAAACACGGATTAAGCAGGCGCTCAAAGCAATGCAGCCAGAGCAGATAGAACAACAACCGGCGTCCCTGTTGCCTTTTGCCGGTTACCCCAAAGAAGCCATGCCTGAGGGGTTACCATTCAGGCTATCTGACTATCTTGAATTAGT
>JAJDNP010000060.1 GCA_022340645.1 Gammaproteobacteria bacterium
GCTCGCAACAGCGTCATGCACTGCTGTATACGCTGGCCAAGATTCGTTATTTCTCCGCTGTCCAGGCGGTATGCAGGAAAGCCATTGCCCTGTCCCTGTGAAATTTTCTGTCCTCGAATCATCTGGCCTGGATAAAGCTCATGGCAATGGTAACAGCTCATATCAATCAGTCCATAACGTGTTTTATACAACTTTTCGCCATTATTTAGCAGATCGCTTATAGCGCCATCAGCCTGTACATTAACTTTCTCGCCAAAAGCCAGATTGCGCACAAATGTTTCCAATGCAACCAGATCTGGATGGTTAGTCGGCAGTCGATTCTCTGCGGTGCCTGATCTGCAGTTGCTGATACGTGTCTGCAAAGTAATTATTTCTTTTGTCTTGCCGTCATATTCCGGGTAATGAGCCAATGCTTTAGGATCAAGGTTCTCGCCATCTTCACCATGGCAGCTGGCGCATGACCTGCCACTCTTTCCAATTTGCTGATTAAACAGTTCCTTGCCACGGTCAACCGTTAGCATGCCTGGATTGGCGAAATCATCATCTTGCATGGCGCGTGTTTCAGGCTTGATAAATTCATAACCTGAACGCGGCTCGGCAAGCACGCCCGACGCAGTCATTAATATTAAAATATAAATATTAGACAACAATACGCTCATACCTTTCTTCATTTCAAAGTTACCAGATAAGCAATAACATCTTCAACCTGTTGCGCTGTTAGAAATGTTTTCCCTTTATAATCTTTTCGTGGCCGATTGATTAAACTGGGATCTCGATAAAATCCAGGCATGATTGACATCGGACTGATATTACGGGTATCAACAACACGAAGCCTGATAAATCCTTCTGTAAGACGCGTCCCAACACCTGCTAAGGGTGGTCCTATGGTGCCATAGGCTGCAATACCATCAATGGGCAGACGGTGACAGGCGAGACAATTACCTTTACTGCCATCAGAAACGATAAGTTTTCCTCGCTCCGGATCACCGACAAGGCCGCATAATGGTTTTTCAATGGCGTAATTATCTACCTGCCATTGACAGTATGGCTCTGGCTGTGTTGCTGCAGCAATATTTCCAGCAAGGCTCGTGGCAGAGAATACTACCGACGATATTATTAAGCTCGAAGACAGTAACGAAACAAAAAATGACTGATACATTTTATAAAGTAATTACCTGTTATTAACATACGACCATTAAACCGGCTTATCTTTATATAGTTGCAGCATAGTGTTCATATGATGTTTTAATTGACTGGCCGAATAACGCTGAATGCGCCTCGAATATCACCTTTTTTGAAACCGATGGCTTTATCGTCGGTATATAAACTGTTTATCTTGCTTACAAATGGATGGGCAACATTATCGCCGTGACAGTTTAAACACACATCATCAGTCGGAATGGCCTTCATATAACGGAATAATTTTTTGCCATTTAATTCCGTCAACTCGGAAAACTCAAGGGTACTAACCGCTTCACCATTGGCCTTTCGCTGCTCAAACTGTTCGAGTACCGATTTTTCCCAGTCGTCGGGTTTATTCTTTGGGTTACGATATTTCAGTGAACGACGGCCAACGGCCATACCATGTTCGTCTGAAATTTTCTGACTTATCTGAGGCGCCTTAATATTACAAACAGAAATAGACTCAATAATACCATTGGCCTTTATCGAAGCCTGCAAGGTAGTTTTCAATTCACTGCCCAGTGCCATGACTGCGGCGCGGCTTTCCTGCGTTAGCTGTTCCGTATCAGCAGCATTTGCCTGGCTGATAGCGGAATAACAAATAATGATACAAGCCAATATATTTTTCATATTAATACTCAAAATAAAGCTAAAGATATAATTGTTGGGTAAATTATAAATATTGTTCCAGGGGAATTCATTAACATATATCACGATAGAACAGATTAATTACTTATATTCCAAGTTCAGGCCAGATTTTATCAATGCGTGATTTAACGTCCTCAGCCATTTTGATTGGCCTGCCCCACTCCCTGTCTGTTTCTCCGGGAAACTTGTTTGTAGCATCAATGCCGACTTTTGAACCTAAACCTGAAACAGGAGAAGCAAAATCGAGATAATCAATCGGTGTATTCTTAATGAGGGTGAAATCCCTGTCCGGATCAACACGTGTACTAATCGCCCAGATAACATCCTGCCAGTTACGCGTGTTCACATCATCATCGACGACAATAACAAACTTGGTATACATAAACTGCCGCAGAAATGACCACACGCCCATCATCACACGTTTGGCATGCCCGGCATACTGTTTTTTCATGCTGACAACCGCGATACGATAAGAACAACCTTCCGGAGGTAAATAGAAATCAACAATTTCAGGAAACTGTTTCTGTAATATCGGGATAAATACCTCGTTTAATGCAACACCTAAAATAGCGGGTTCATCCGGCGGACGGCCGGTGTAGGTACTATGGTAAATCGGTTTTTTACGGTGACTGATTCTTTCAATCGTAAACACCGGGAATGTTTCCGTTTCATTATAATAACCGGTGTGATCACCATAGGGGCCTTCTTCAGCAACTTCCTCAGGATAGATAAAGCCTTCAAGAATATATTCGGCCGATGCCGGTACCAGCAAATCGCTTAAGGCGCATTTCACCACTTCCGTTTTACTGCCGCGCAGCAAACCGGCAAAACCATATTCCGATAAAGTATCGGGAACCGGTGTGACTGCAGCTAATATTGTTGCCGGGTCTGCGCCAAGCGCAACCGCAACCGGAAACGGCTGCGCGGGTTGTTGTTGCTGCCATTCTCGATAATCAAGGGCGCCGCCACGCTGGGCTAACCAGCGCATAATGACCTTGTTTTTTGCTACAAGCTGTTGCCTGTATATACCCAGGTTCAACCGTTCTTTTTCCGGTCCCCTGGTGATAACCAGTCCCCAGGTAATTAAGGGAGCAACATCACCAGGCCAGCACGTCTGTAGCGGAATTGCATTTAGATCAACATCTGCATTATCATGCACTATTTCCTGGCAGGGCGCTTTTTTTATTTCTTTTGGCGCCATATTTAGCACCTGCTTAAATATCGGCATTTTTTCCAGGGCGTCCTTGAATCCTTTAGGCGGATCCGGTTCTTTTAAGAACGCCAGCAGCCTGCCAACCTCGCGCAAAGCCTCAATAGACTCTTCGCCCATACCCAGGGCAACACGCTGCGCCGTGCCAAATAAATTAGCCAGTATCGGCACCGATGAGTTTTTTACGTTTTCAAATAACAGGGCCGGACCCTTTTGTTTCAGGGTGCGGTCGCATATTTCCGTGATTTCAAGACAGGGATCAACTTCGACACTAATACGTTTTAGCTCACCGATCAATTCAAGTTGATTGATGAAATCTCTTAAGTCTTTATATTGCATTATTTAGTGAAAAACGAAAAATGAACAAGATAAATGTTTCTATTGTTGGCTTTTCATTATTCTTTGTTCATTGTCTTTTAGGTATCTATATTGTTTGCCGATAAAGCATTACTTTCAATGAAATCCCGGCGTGGTTCAACCTGATCCCCCATTAAGGTTGTAAATACTTCATCGGCAGCGATGCCGTCCTCAATACGCACCTGCAACATACGACGGGTTTCTGGATTCATCGTGGTTTCCCATAACTGCTCCGGATTCATTTCACCGAGACCTTTATAGCGCTGGATGTTTTGACCTTTTCTTGCTTCCGCGAATAACCAGTCAATAACCTGCTCAAAACTTTCTATCGGTCTTTGTTTATCGCCGCGTTCAATATAGGCATCTTCGGCTAATAAAGAATCAAGTTGATTACCTAATGATGACAGGTGCCTGTAATCCGTTGATTCAAAAAAGGCATGATCTAAAACATTTTCATGATCTAAACCATGTAGCTGTTTGATTATAGTCAGGTTCCATATATTATCTTCATCCTGCCTGACTTCAGCGCGATACAAGATACCTGATAATTTATATTTTTCTAATTTTTTCAATAACTTATCTGCGTATTCCTGTAACTGTTCATTATTACTGAAATCTTCTTTTGCCAGCCCCTGAATATTTATAATCTGCTCCAGGATATTATTATCAATACGCCGGCTTAAGCGCTTGATGATATTTTTTGCGGTTAGATATTTGCGGGATAGTTCCTCGAGCGCAGTATCTGAAATTGCAGGAGTATTTGCTGAAACGTATAGTTTTGCATCAGTTAAAGCCTGCTGCAGCAAGTACGAATTCAGTTCATCATCATCTTTTACATATCGTTCCTGTTTACCTTTTTTAACCTTGTACAGAGGTGGCTGCGCAATATATATGTGGCCTCGCTCCACCAGTTCTGACATTTGACGATAAAAAAAAGTCAGCAGCAATGTTCGAATATGAGATCCATCAACATCAGCATCCGTCATGATAATGATACGGTGATAGCGCAACTTGTCAGGATTGTAATCATCTTTACCAATACCGCAACCTAGTGCCGTGATTAATGTCCCGACCTCCGCCGAGCCCAGCATTTTGTCAAAACGGGCTTTTTCAACATTTAATATCTTTCCTTTTAACGGCAAGATTGCCTGTGTTCGACGGTCCCGACCCTGCTTGGCTGAACCACCCGCGGAATCACCCTCCACCAGGTAAATTTCGCATAAAGCTGGATTTTTTTCCTGGCAGTCCGCTAACTTTCCAGGCAACCCGGCAATATCCAGTGCGCTTTTACGGCGAGTCATCTCACGTGCTTTTCTTGCTGCTTCCCTGGCCCTGGCCGCATCAATAATCTTTTCTGTGATTTTTTTAGCGTCAGCTGGATTTTCTAATAGAAACTCCTGTAATTTTTCAGCAACCAGAGATTCCACGATGCCCTTCACTTCGGAAGACACCAGCTTATCTTTGGTTTGCGAAGAAAACTTGGGATCAGGCACTTTGACGGAAACAACTGCAGTCAAACCTTCACGTGCATCATCACCGGAAACAGATACCTTGGCCTTTTTAGCTGCATTCTCCTGCTCAACATAGTTATTCAAACTTCGTGTCAATGCACCACGGAAGCCGGCCATGTGTGAACCGCCATCTTTCTGCGGGATATTATTGGTAAAAGGATAAATATTTTCCTGGTAGGAATCATTCCATTGCATGGCCACTTCAACCACAACATGGTCTTTTTCTTCCTTAAAATATAAAACAGAATCGTGCAACGGTGTTTTCTTTTTATTTAGATGTTCAACAAATGAACGAATACCACCTTCATATTCAAATACATCTTCCTTTTCAGTGCGTTCATCAGAGAGAACAATACGCACACCAGAATTTAGAAAGGATAATTCGCGCAGGCGTTTACTCAGAATATCATAGTGATATTCTATATTTTTAAATATTGCCTCACTTGCCCAGAAACGAAGTGACGTACCGGTTTTATCTGAATCGCTAACAACTTCCAGAGGCGCAACCGGTTCACCCATACGGTATTCCTGCTTGTATTTTTTGCCATCGCGTTGAATGATTAATTCCAGTTTTTCAGATAAGGCATTGACAACGGAGACGCCAACACCATGCAAACCACCAGATACCTTATAAGAGTTATCATCGAATTTACCGCCTGCGTGTAATATAGTAAGAATTACCTGGGCAGCTGATACCCCTTCTCCCTCGTGAATTTCAGTAGGAATACCGCGACCATTGTCTGTTACCGTGACAGAGTTGTCAGCATGTATCTTAACCTGTATTTCACTGC
>JAJDNP010000099.1 GCA_022340645.1 Gammaproteobacteria bacterium
GCTGAACTATTGTCTGGTGTGCATTGAGTGTATGCTATTGGCCTGTTAGCGGTTAATAAGTTTTTATATTAATAATATTTAATAGTAGTATGGCTTTATCTTGGGAGAAAACAAAATGATTCAATTTAACCAACTCATTCAATCAGTGATCATGCTTGCAGTTATTACCGGTGTGGTTTCTGTAACTGTTTTCAAAAATGTTGCGGCAGAAGAAAACGGGGACTTGACATTCGCCTTCCCTGATAAATATATGATTCGGTTAGGCGCTTATATTGTTGATGGTACTGATACCCAGTTCAGTGTAAGTTCAGATGTTGGCGGTATTGGTACCGTCATCGATTATCAGCGTGACCTGGGTGGTGAGAATGGCGCTACTATTCCCAGGATCGATGCCTATTACCGTTTTAATGAAAGACATCGCATTGACTTTACTGCCTTTTCTATCGATCGAAAAGGTCGCAGAACATTAGCTGTTAACCCCCCAATACAAATTGGTAATGAGGATTTTGCTGGAGGGACCCTGAACTCTGACATTAAGTACACCCTGTACAAGCTGGGTTATGTCTATTCTTTTTATCATTCTTCCAGGGTTGAACTTGGTCTGTCTGCGGGTCTTAATATAACGAGTTATGATCTGTCTTTCTCGAATACCGCAGGGGACAAGGTCGAAACAGCCGACATTACAGCACCGTTACCAATGTTCGGCCTGCGTTTGGGTTATGCGATAACACCAAAATGGTATGTGCACTATATTTCCGAAGCATTCTTCATAGATTTCGCTGATACCGTCAAGGGTGCTTTGTTGAATTTTGAGTTAAATACAGAGTATAAGCTGCTCAAGAATTTTGCAATCGGCGCTGGTGTGGCCAGATTCAGCACTAATGTTGAAGTAAATGATAATAGCTGGAAGGGTAAAGTTTCAGACAGTTATCGTGGCTTTACGGTATTCGGCACCTTCTATTTCTAGATCACCGTCTTCAATATGCGTTGTTTTGTCTGTCTCGGTCGGGCTAATAAGTCTGCCAGGGAAAAAAGACCATGTGCGGGCGTTGATAACTGAAAAGCATTGATTCGCGAAGGAAGTGAAAAACGCAAACATAATTTCTTTGAGAGGCGGGATGATGCGTTTTGAACCATTGTTATAAATTAGTTTTTGCAGGTTATATTTGCGACAGCATAATCCAGCACTGAGCTCGCCAGGGACATAAAACGTCGGGTTATGCTGCGCTAACCCGTTCTACGGCTAAAATCCCCACTTATAAGAAAGCAGCATTACAAATCTATTTAGAGATTAAGCTCAGAAGCTGACTGTAAAGAGTATTTCCGGGTAAGTCACAGAACAGTCGGTAAATTGAGTGCAGTTTTTATATTCTTCATAAACAACGCCACCACCGATATAAACACGGTTATTCGTCGTGAAATAAGCACCGGCACGGTAGCCGTATGAATCCTGATCATCCAGCTCTATCCCCTTGTAATCGCCATAATACGTTCGGCGATAAAAGGCGCCGACATAAGGTTTTATAGCCTTCGGCTGGGTGAATACATACCTGATCTGCGGGCTGACCTTGGTGATCGTGGGCTCACCGGAAAACCAGCGCTGCAGGTCAAGACCAATTTCCAGTCCTTTCATCACGTAATAACCAATACCAAGACCCAGGATGGCGTAATTATCATTAAAGGCACTGCCCGAACCGATGACGACACCGACACTGGTTGAATTTTTTGAAAATGCAGTAACACCTACACCGCCGGTACCTGCAGTGGCTGCCAAAGTAATATTACTGATGCCCGGTAAAATTAATAACACGGTTAATTTTTTTATTAATCTAAATTCCACCACTTCATCCTCAAATATGATTTTGCATTAGTTTAACATTTCGAAATGAGTTATCACCTGATTTCTGCTGCCATATAAATAACTGCACCTCTGCGAGAAAAATAGCCTTTAGCCTGCAAAATGCAGATTGCTGTGTCTGTCGCTTAATCAGGCAACATCGATAATACACTGCTTCCTGAAATAAGCGTGCAGCTCGAGACGAGCAGCGGGACTTTCTCTGGTGGGTAACAGATATCCAATATCCTGGCCAGCGCCTTCGCGTTTGCTGATAATCTGCTCGAGTTTTTAAGTGGTATTAAACAACGGTGCAGAGGCAAGTTTCTCTGCACCCGTTAACCGGTAAGCCGCTTTCTTCCACCATACGGCAAACGGGATTTGCCTGCCCCGCAATAGCTTGATGATGCCGCGGTGCGGGCCGACAAGTAACACGCGATAAGGATTCAAGCCACGATTCTTCAGCTAGTCAAATACCATGGCGTTTGCGTTCCAGCCGGCGAACGAATTCTTCCAGTATGATGCGGTAAAGATCATCTTTCAGATATAAATCCTCGACCCCGGCGTCTATGCTGGGATTATCATTTACCTCGATAACCATTGCCGTATCACCGAACTGTTTAATGTCCACACCGTACAGCCCGCTGCCTATCAGGTTGGCTGCGCGCGTGGCGACATTAAGTACTTTTTTCGGTGTCTCGTGGATTGGCAGGGTGCGGAAATCGCCGGAGATCACCTTGCCGCTGGCGCTGTGTTTATATATCTGCCAATGGCCGCGGCTCATAAAATACTGGCAGGTGAATACCGGTTTCTTATTCAGCATGCCAACGCGCCAGTCATAATCGGTAAAGGTATAGGCCTGCGCCAGCACCAGTGCCGATTGCTTGAACAGATCATCCAGGCTTTTCTTCAACGTCTGCTCGTCTTCGACCTTGACGATGCCGCGCGAAAAAGAACCGTCCGGTATCTTGATAACCATCGGGTAACCCAGGGTTTCAATTGCGCGCAGCATGTCTTCCTGCTGCCGTTCTCGATTGAGAATGAGGGTTTTCGGCGTAGCGACCCCGTTGGTGCTTAGCAGGTCGGCAAGAAATACCTTGTTTGTACAGCGCAGGATTGACTGCGGATCATCAATCACCGCCATGCCTTCCCTTTCTGCTCGCTTGGCAAAACGGTAGGTATGGTTGTTAATTGCGGTGGTCTCGCGAATGAACAGCGCATCGTATTCGGCCAGCCGCGCATAATCTTTCCTGGTGATCAGTTCAACATTAATCCCCATCTGTCTGCCGATGCTGATAAATTTTTTCAGCGCCTGCCTGTCGCTTGGAGGTAATTTCTCATCAGGATCATAAAGCATCGCCAGGTCATAGCGGGTGGTTTTGCGCGAGCGGGGTTTGCGCCAGATGGCTTTGTTAAAGCTTTCAAGCGAGGCCGCAAACAGGTCCTCTTCACGGCTGTTGAGCATATTGAGCGCGCCGGGTTTGATGGTTTCGATCTGCCAGCGGTCACGCCGTTTTAAATTCACGGTCAATATCGGGCAGGCAAACAGGTCATAAATCTGCCGACCCAGGTTTCCCAGTCCTTCGATATCAGGGTTACCAAAAAACAGTTTTATGCTCCAGCTGTCACTTTCGATCTTACGGTTTTGCAGCGCCTTTTCCAGCAGCTGGTTGAGGTCGCCGATATCAAGGCTGTAGAGTGACTTGTTGCTCAGATCATTAATGCTGCGTACAGAAGGTATCACCTTGTGATTGCGTGCTTCAGCCAGCAGCGAACAATAGTAACCGTTGGTCAGGTACCTGTAACTTCGGCACAGATTAATAACATGGGTATTAGGCAGCTTGTAGCGTTCATCCTGTGAAAGGTAATCCTGCACGCTGATAACATTTTCCGACGGGTAATAGGCTTTCCAGTCCTGCGGATTATCAAGAACGATTAATACTGGATGCACGTGAGTCTACTACTAATACAAACAACTTCTATTGTCATGAGGCTCCGCCGAAAGAAAAAATAAAAACGACCGGTTACGATCGCCCAAAAAAGCAGGCACATAATAAAACAGATATTAATTTTTGCATATCAGTGTAGAATATTTTTTTTAACCAGTAACCTCCACCGCTGCATCATTGCTTGCCATAAAACAATATGAACCCTGTTTTGTTCACACCAGCGTATCTTGCTGCGTGTTTTTCTGATAATTATACTGACGCACAGCAAAAGTTTAAACAGCTTGGCCACGGCCAGCCCGAGCATCGCGCTTACCGGGAATTTGTCTACCCGCAAACAGGGCCGAACGCGGAAACACTGCTGACTGCAGTATCATGGCATGGTGATACTGACGCCCCCTGTTTACTGGTATTACAGAGCGCCACCCACGGCGTCGAAGGTTTTGCCGGCTCGGCGATTCAGCTTGATACCCTGCAAACGCTCACTGGCAAAAGCCTGCCGGCCGGTGTCGCCGTGCTGTATATCCACGTGCTCAATCCCTTTGGCTTTGCCTGGCTTCGCCGGGTGAACGAAGATGGCGTCGACCTGAACCGGAACTTCGTTGACTTCACACGACCGTTGCCGACCAATACCGGCTATGCGCAACTGGCGGATAAAATCCTGCCTGCAAGCCTGGCAGACTGGGAAAGTGCAACACAGGCACTCACCGAGTACGCTAACGAGTTCGGCCAGCAGGCGCTGGAGCTCGCGGTCAGCGGCGGCCAGTACCAGTTTGCCGATGGACTCTTTTACGGCGGCACTCATCCCAGCCAGACGCGGCTTAACCTGGAACAGATCATGGCCGATTTCGATATCGTTAAGCGTAAGCGAGTCGCGGTAATTGATATTCACAGCGGACTGGGGCCGTTTGGCTATGGCGAAGTCATCTGCGATCACCCACCCGGTTCAACCGGCGTCAAGCTGGCGAAGCAGTGGTATGGCAACAGTGTGACCGAGCCGGCGCTGGGCAGTTCAACCTCGGTAACCAAACTCGGGCTAATCGATTATCTCTGGCAGCAGCAGCTGGCAGAAAAAGTCTGTTTCGTCACGCTGGAGTTTGGCACCTACACTGTTGATGAGATGTTCGAGGTGTTAAGACGGGATCATTATTTACATCGTAACAGCGTCGCCTGGTCTGCCCCCGAAACACAACAGGTCAAACAGGCCGTACGCCGTTTTTTTTACCCGGGCACTGCCGACTGGCAGGAAATGGTTTTGATGCGCGGCAGGCAGTGCGTACGCCAGGCGCTGCAGGGATTAAGCAGTTCACTATGAATAAGAAAACGAGCATTCACTTTTCGGCGGCCACGCTGAACGACATTAAAGCCCTGACAACGATAGAAAACCGCTGCTTCAATATCGACCGCCTGTCCGAACGCAGCATCAGGCACATGATTCAGAAAGGTAACTGTGATTTTATCGTGGCGCGCCAGACAAAGGATATCATCGCTTATATCCTGGTACTGTACCATCGCGGTACGCATCTTGCCCGTCTCTACTCCTTTGCGGTGCTGCCGGAATACCGCGGCCAGGGTATCGGTGAACTGCTGTTAGCGGAAGGCGAACGCCTCGCCATTGAACGTGACTGTATATATATGCGGCTTGAAGTGCACACCAACAACAGCAGTGCGATCCGCATGTATGAAAAGCACGGCTACCGCCCTTTCGGCCGCATAAAAAATTATTACGAAGATCACGGCGATGCATTGCGATACCAGAAACGTATTCTGCACCGTGAAAACCAGTTCGATTTTATGCCGATTCCGTATTATCGCCAGACCATCGATTTCACCTGCGGCCCGGCTTCCCTGATCATGGCGATGCAGGCTTTAGACAAAAACACGAAAGCCGAGCGCTCGCTGGAACTGCAGCTCTGGCGTGAAGCCACCACCATCTATATGACCTCCGGACATGGCGGCAGCACTCCCCTGGGCCTGGCGCTGGCCGCCTGGCGGCGAGGCTTTCGCGTTGAGCTGTACATCAATACCCGCGATCCGCTGTTTCTCGACGGCGTGCGCAGTGAAGAAAAAAAGGAAGTGATGGAACTGGTACACAAGGACTTTATGGCGCAGATCAAACAGACAGACATAAAGCTGCACTATAGCAATATCACCCTGGCCGAACTGGAAACGAAATTCAACCAGGGCGGTATTCCGCTGGTGCTGATCAGTTCTTACAGCTATACCCGTGACAAGGCACCGCACTGGGTCGTAATGTCAGGCATTGATGACACCTTTGTCTACATCCATGACCCGGATGAAGATACAGAGTCTTTCCGTTCAGACACGGATAACATTTACCTGCCGATCGGTCGGCAGACCTTTGATAAATCGTTCCGTTTCGGCAGAACCGGACTGCGCACCTGTGTTATTATTTATAACAAATAGCGGCTTCGAAAAAAACAATCAGGAACAGTTTTTCACGTAAGTCCCGAAACTGTGAGGTATAGGGATATGCTGAATAATTTATTCGGACAACTAAAGCGATTTTCAGTCACTGCGAGCGGATGCAAGGCATTAATTTTACCAGCAGCAAAAATACAATATGTTTCATGCAGTCCGTTGGATGAATTACATGGATATAATTTATACTCTATTAGCGTCCGGCGCTGCCGGCTAGAGATTGCTTCGTTCCTCGCAATGACGACAGTCAGCTGTAGGTTCGAATTTATTCGGACGACGCGGGCAAATATAAGCACCATCGTCCGAATAAATTCGAACCTACAAATCAATAACCAGTAAAGCAACCCATGGCACAAAGTTGAAAACCGTGATCAATAGCTTGTAGTTCGCCATATACTTCTGCATTACTTTCAGTACCGTCGCTTCATCAAACCCGAACATCTTTTTATGTATCGAGCAGATGAAGTCGCACATAAATAATACAGCCACTGCAGTCAACGCATATATTCCAGTATTAAGCAGCATGCACCATAAGAAAAATTCCTGCAGTATTTGTATATTCATAAATTCTCCATTGTTATAACGATCTTGCCTTTAGTGTGTCCCGCAACGAAATAGCGCATGGCCTCGGGGACCTGGCTTAACGGGTGACGCCTGTCGATTACCGGCACGAGCTTGCCGGTTTCAACAACAGGGCATTTTCAGGCACAGTAACGTACTCGGCGAAACCGCCCCGGCCGCAGCTGGACAGATCCCCGAATACCTCATCGCCCGGTTGAGATCGTGTTACGTTTTTACCAACCGCTTCAATCCGTCCTGCTATGTCACAGCCGAATATCTTTATTTTTGCCGGTTTAAAAAGCCCGGCCATCAGGCGGTTTACAAACGGCACCCCCTGCAGCAATTCCCAGTCCCATGAGTTGATACATGCTGCATGAATACTCACCAGCACTTCATCATCTTCAGGGCCAGGCTGCTTTATCTCTTCAAGTGCAAGTACATCGGGCGTCCTGTATTCGTGAAAAACGTTTGCTTTCATAGTGGTCAACCTGCAAATTAATATAAAAGATTGATTATTTCCTTTACACTAGGAAACCATTTTAAATATCTACTTAAAATATAAAAGGCCTGGCAGGAAATGAATTCAACAGTTTTGAAACTGATAGTATTATCGATAATTGCACTTGAACTTGGCGGCTGTTTGACCCTGTCGAGTATGCATGATCAATTTACAGAGATGAATGTTGGCTGCCATAGAGATAGCATACAAATATCAAACGAAAGATACCAACTTAACGGCATTGAAACCTGGACAGCGGTATGTAATGGAAAAACATATGACTGCGATTACAATCCCGAAGGCAACAGCTCGCATTGCTACTTGCGTGACGAGTAAAGAAATTCCTGCCACATCATTTTGCCCGGCATTTTCAGCCGCAGCTTATTTTAATGGTGTGCATACAGCCTGTGGACGCAACATCCCTTTGTCAAAAGCCCCTGTATCTTGCGATGAAACGAGATAAATATCTTGCCTGGAAGTTTAGCGGACACCACGGTGAAGTGCCTAACAGGCGCCTGTTGCGCCTGTTGAACACATAGGCTCTGGCGTTGACTTTATGGCCGTCCTTGCATAAAACCCTGACCGGTATTTTTCTGTAATACCTGCCCTCGAATTTATCCAGCCGTTTAATATCCTGCGCGGTGACATCGAAATAAACCACGCCCTCAACCGAACTGTTGAACGACTTTACCAGGCCGGGATAATTTTTGCCTTTTATGGATAAACGCTTATAACCCGGCAATATTGCAGGCAGTTTTTCATACCGGTGCCGCACCACCCGGTTCCAGACATCTTCAAACAGAAGCGTGCCATAGACAAAAATATTTTTCATTTCTCTGACTAATCTCAAATTAAAGAATTGAATTTAAAGAGGTGGCTGCTGCCTTTATCTATGTGTACTGCTTACTGTGGTATACCGCATCGGATATTGCACTTCAGTCGCATCTTTGCTTCAATGACATTAGCATATAATTTATGATGCAGCGCATTAATATTTGACTATTTTTATCGACCATTACAATCGGTTTTTTAAATGAAAAATATCACTATCATCGGCTCCGGATTTGCCGGTTTAACCGCGGTAAAACAGCTACGTAGACAGGATAAACACTGCAAAATTACGCTGATTTCACCCCGCCCTGAACTGCATTATTTGCCAAGCCTTATCTGGGTGCCCAGCGGCAAGCGCAAGCGTAAAGACATCATCGTGCCGCTGCACAATTTTTTCAGGCGGATGAATGTTGACTATCACCAGGCCAGCGTCACCGGCTTGCGTGATGACGGCCGCACCGTGGAAACGGACGCGGGCGAGGTCAGCAATGACGGCTTGATCATCGCCTCCGGCGGCAGGTTTATCAAAAAACTGCCGGGCATAGAAAACGCGATCACGCCCTGCGAGGGCATCGATGCCGCGGAAAAAATTCGTGAGCGCCTTTTCTCGATGAGCCACGGCACCATTGCGTTCGGCTTCGCCGGCAATCCCAACGAACCTTCCGCCATGCGCGGCGGCCCGATGTTCGAGTTCCTGTTCGGCACCGATACCCTGCTGAGAGAACGCGGCATACGCAAAAACTTCAACCTCGTGTTTTTCAGCCCGGCAGAAAAACCCGGCAATCGCCTGGGACCAAAAGCCGTTGGCAGGCTGCTGGACGAAATGCAAAAACGCGACATCCAGACGCACCTGGGTCACAAGATGAAAACGTTTGAAAAACACAGGGTTATCACCGAAGGCGGCGAATTCGATGCCGACCTCATCATCTTTATGCCGGGCATGACCGGCAACCTGTGGTTTGATAATTCCGAGCTGCCGCGCTCGGCAGGCGGCCTGGTAAAAGCCAACCAGCACTGCAAGGTTGAAACCATGGAGGCTGTTTATGTTGCCGGCGATTCAGGCAGCTTCCCCGGCCCGGACTGGATGCCAAAACAGGCGCACATGGCCGACCTGCAGGCAGAAGCTGCAGCAAAGAATTTACTCGCCGAACTCAGCGGCGAAACTGCCGATGCTGTTTTCAAGGTCGAACTCATCTGCATTGTTGACAGTAACAACAAGGGCATGATGGTCTCACGCACCGAGAATAAAAACATTACGCTGCCAAACACTGTTCTGCTACACTGGACGAAGCGATTGTTTGAATGGTGGTATCTGCGGCAGTACAGGTAAACAGATTTAAGGCTGTGCGAGCAAGGCAGGATGCAATAATCAACGGGCATTGCACCCTGGGTGATACACACACGGTAGCGCATCTTGCTATCGGCAGTATAGTTTGGCTGAAGTGAAGCTGAAGGAAATGTGACCGAGCTGATTGAAATGCAACAAAAACTTCAAATCTGCCGTATCTGCCTGTAGAATTCACGAAACCTTCAATTCAATTTAATATTTTTTTCACACATACATGTAAAGATGATTGTACCTGCCAGATCATGGCAGTCAGCTGGACAATCACTCGTAAAGCAAAGGGTCACTGGAATTAACCAGGCCCTCGATCATGATGGTGATCCATTCACCGTGAGGTCCAACACCTCGATCATGAGCATATCAGATGGCAGCAATTTGTTACGCGCTGAACTAAACAGCGAAACCGCTGACGCCACTTTCAAGTTCGGTTTTATCCATGTCATAGCTCTGTAGGGCGCATTAACCTACGGGCATTGCGCCGTATATATTATGCATTACTATCAAAGATCCCTACCAGCCGGGCGGGACTTATTTCTTAAGTGGAAATTTACTGCAATGAGCCTGCAACAATCTCCTGGTTTACAAGATCAATACTTAACATGACATGCGGCGCAATGCCCGTTGGTTATTGCGCCCTACGCGCTACGCGCTTTTGACCATTGATATTTCATTCTTCGCCTGATGATGAATAAATGTTAACAATATAATCACCAATCCTGTTATTCGAAATACCGCGTAAATGTCTCTATCGCTTCGCGCGTAGTCCGATAACTGTTTACCAGCGCCTTTTCATCTTCATAACCTAATGACATGCCGCATAGCAGAATATCATCAGCTGCATAACCTAATGTTGTTTTTATGATTTCAGCATAATCCGCCAGCGATGCCTGGGGGCAGGTTGCCAGTCCATGCTCAACCGCGGCCAGCATTAACGATTGCAAGAACATGCCGTAATCAATGTACGAGCCGGTTTGCATGTGTTTATCCATAAAGAATAACAGCATAACAGGCGCATCAAAGGCTCGATAGTTCTTCGCCCACTGGTTTAACTGCTTCTCTTTATCTTCTCGCTTTATCTCCAGCGTCGTGTACAACTGTAACCCGCATTGAACGCGCCGTGATTTATATGGCTCGATCCACTCGACAGGATAATAGGTGTAATCCGCCTTACCTTTATCTCCCTGGCGAAAGGCTGTTTCGATTTTCTCCTGTAACTTCTGTTTTGTATCGCCTGTAACAACGGCAACCTGCCAGGGCTGCGTATTTGCCCCCGAGGGTGAATGACTGGCACTGCTCAGTATTGCGTTGATTTTTTCAACTTCTACCGCCTTGTCTAAAAAAGCCCTTACTGATTTTCTTTTTTCCAGTGCGTCTTGTACGTTCATTGAGTGATGTTACCCGCTTGAATAATTTCGATTGTTGCCTTTAACCTGATCACTTTGATTACCCTGATACCGGGTAAGAGAACAATATTCACTAATATTAGAACAATTGCTCTATGACCCCAATGCCAGTAAGTTAAGAATGTAGGTGCGACAAATTCGCACGATGCGCGCATACGTTGGCACCGATGTGCGAATTTGTCGCACCTACAACAGAAAAATGAGCTTAACTTACTGGCATTCTCTCTGACCCGTTTTTTTAGTTTTTAAAACCTGTCTGTTGATAAAAGCACGAGTGTACACGCGCGAACGACCTCGATTCCAGCGTCTTCCAGTACTTCCTGCATTTCAGTATCTTCGGTTCCCGGGTTCATAATGACACGCCGCGGCCCTGCCTTTACAACTTCGTCTACATGGCCCCTGAACCTTTCTGGATTGACATATAAAGTCACCGTGTCGATTTTTTCCTTGATGTCGCTTACGGCTTTAAAACATATATGGCTTTCTATGGTTTCCTTGAAGGGATTAACCAGCCTTACTTTGTGGCCATGATCCCGCAACGACACCATTGCCCTGTAGGCATACCTGTTTTTCTTCTCGCTTGCGCCAATAATTGCAACTATTTCAGGCATTAACATGTTCCTGGTTTTCTGTTGTTAAAACCATATTATTTTAGAGTTAAGAAGTTCATTACAAATCATATTTTACGGATAAAAACCATAAAATATATAACTGCAGCCTATTAGCAGGGACCGACTAATAGCTGCTCCATTATTTATCTCGCCGTGATGAAATTTTTTCATTTTCGTGACCAAACTGTGAACTTCTACAATCAAACTATTCTATAGCGCATTCAACGCGCTAGACGTTTGTTCATTTATTAGGAGAATTAAAATGCGTAACATAAAATATTTGTTTTCAGGTTGCTTACTCGCTTCATCCCTGCTGACCGCAACGAATAGCTGGGCTGATGATTATGGCCACAATTTATACAAAATTACGATCACCAATCTTACTCCCGGCCAGCCGTTGGCGCCTGTTATGGCTTCCAGCCATCGTCCCGGTATCACGTTTTTCAAAGCGGGCGATGCGCCAAGCGATGAATTAGCCATGCTGGCAGAAGCCGGTGACGGTAATCCAATGGCGGCAAAATTGCTTACCATGCGAGGTGTACGAGACGCGCAGGTCAGCACCATGGGACTAACCTTTCCCGGCAAATCAACAACGATGACGATTAAAGCAAAACGCAGCAGCGATCATGTCAGCATCGGCGCAATGCTGGGCGCCACCAATGATGCTTTCTTCGCCGTTTCAGATGTGGCGTTACCCAAAAAAGGTCAAGCCATCACCTACATGGCGGATGCGTATGACGCCGGAAGCGAAACCAACGATGAATTAAGCAGTACCGTTGCAGGACTGGGCGGCGAAGGCTATTCGCCAAATGATAGCGGCGAAGGCTTCGTCCACATCCATAACGGCGTTCATGGCATCGGCGATCTTGTTCCCGCGACACATGACTGGAATAACCCAACCGCAAAAATCGTGATCGAACGCATTGGAAAAAAGTAATTACTGGCTATACAAACAACGAACCGGTGTAACTACCGGTTCGTTTTCCTGCTTAACCGTGGTGAATCGGTGGCAGACTACGGTTAATCATGAATAGCACCTACTCTTCCTTAAACGATGTTTGAATAATGAATCCAAAGTGTGGCTGCGGATTCGTTACTATTATCTGTTCCCCGTTTTCTCTCCTTATTACATAGCCATCAAACTTCCGCGTAACACCTGGCCGTAAATTGCCATACACCCTCACCTTTTCTTTCACGGTTAATTGCAGTTTTTTAGCTGTCGGCATCTCTGCGACGACATATATCGTTCCAGATTCATCCCGCAGCTCGAATCCATTTTTATCTAGCTGGATAACTGTGCCCTCAATGATACTGACAGGGGGTAATGCCAGATCATTTACCGGCGTGACAACAGAACAGCCAGTCAGGATAAAAATAAATACGCCATTAAATAGACCTTTTAATAGAGATTTGTAATTCATTATCGCTCCGTCGCTGTTAGTATGAAATCAAAAGAAAATACCAGATACATGGTTTAAAGGTTTTTTTGAATTAGAGCAAAAATAACAAGAGTCACGTCAGAATGAAATAAAGGTAAATATCGAACCTGGACTTATGGTGTCAGGAGTCTTCGCTTCGATTCACATCATCTTCCGGCCTGCCATATTTACTGGCCGTGTACGTTAGTACAAAAAGTGCTCCGCTGAGTATCACGATAGATCCCGAAATGCTTAAAAGCAAATACAGATGGAATCCTTCTGATACATGCTGCACGTCAATCACCAGGTGCCTTGACAGGGCGGTAATGGCAATGAAGATGAGGAACTGTACGGGCAATCGATGTGTCTTAAAGTAAATGCCAATCATTGCGCCCAGCTCAAGATAAATAAATAGCAACAGGATGTCCTTTAACTCAGCATGACCTTTTCCCATCATTTGCAAATACTCATACGCCGCTGACCATACAACCGTTGCACCGATAACAAACAGCGCCAGATAGTGAAAGGCATCCACAAGTATGTTGCCTAACTTCTGAATTTTTTCTGTTTCTTTTTTCATGAGTAATTCCTGATCCTGTTACGCCAGGCATGATTTAAGGATATGAAGGTAATGCTATTTAACCACTTTTTTCAACATTGACAATAATTATTCCGCGTTGCGTTTAATTCGTTCTATTTAACAGGGTGCCGGGCCGTATATTTCATACATCTTCACTTTTTACTTTAAAGTTAGTCCTGGCTTTACGCTTGCCGGCTCGATAACTACATATATCGATGCAGCATCACCCTGCGTGCGAAACCGCCGTTATCTGGCTGAGTAATAGTGCCTTCGATACGGAGGGATTATTATTTAACACGTTCGAATTTAATTCCTGCGCCCCATTTTTACTCTGTCACAATACAAGCCCGGCCTCTTTTAAACCGCGTATGAAAAAGCCTCCGAACCCAAGTGTAAACACTAAAAGCCCATACAGGCTATGCTCAAAACATACCAGATACAGCGAGCGTGTTACATTATAGGTGCGCGAAAAAAAATAACCGCCGACCAGTGTAAGCAATATAGCAAGGTAATTATGAAAAATGATATGTAAGAAGCCAAAGCTTAAGGTACTGGCCATGATCATGCTAACCGGCTGCCTGAATATTAACCGGTAGCGCTTAAAAAAGAATGTCCGATAAAGTAACTCCTGTGGCAGCACCGAAAGAACTGGATATAAAACAATAAAGAACAGGAAAAATAACGGATACTGCCGGGGGAAATTGAGAAAATTACCCGGGTATAGCAGTAATAGCAGGCCCAGCAGTAAAAACGAGCAGACTAAAAATCTTTGTAGTATAAACCTTAACTGCTTTTTCTCTATTGCAGGCGGATGGCTTCGCCAGAAATCTTCCCAGTGCATTTTCTGAACATAAAATAACCACCACACTGCATAAGCAAATGCAGCAAACATCGGCATAAACACAACATAAAAAGGCATGTCTGTGAGTGATACCGCGGCAGGCAATATTACAAACAGGGTAATAAACTCAAAAACAGTCAGATTACGCTGCATTCTGTTTTGCTTTCGTGACCGGGCTTGCATGTCGTCATTTTACAATGATTTATATTTACATTGATCAGATAAATACTGGAATACCAGCCTCAGACGAATTATTCCCGGGCCTTCGTTCATCATTGAGCCATTTGTTCATAATAATGCAACATAATTGATATATACATGAAAATTTATCTCGCCAGGAAAATCCCTGAATATAAACCAGCCAGCACATGAAGAAATTAAAATGAACATTTTCCGAATACTTAAAGTTGCGGACATTTTCACTACAACCAATATGTGCTTCGGTCTGTTATCGATATTCGCTGCATCAAACGAGCATTTTGGTATGGCAGCATTATTAATGATAGCTGCCATCATAATGGATACCCTGGATGGGAAAGTAGCCAGCTTAATGCATCAGGCTAACAGCTTTGGCAAAGAACTGGATTCACTGGCCGACCTTATATCCTTTGGTGTAGCGCCTGCTTTTCTTTATTATTCATTAAAGCAGCCTGGTGTCGGAATATTACTGATTTTAATGCTGTTCACCATTTGCGGGATGTGGCGACTGGCACGTTATAACATTTCACAGGATAAAGGATTTGAAGGTGTACCCATTACCGTAAACGGGGCCGTGTTTCCTGCATTATATCTCCTGTATATGTATCAACCTGCAACGATTGTTATATGGCCCGCGGTTTATGCCGCCATGAGCGTGTTAATGATATCTAATATCAGGTTCAATAGAATATTTTAACCCGAATATTTCGTAGGAATGCAAAATTTTGGGGAAATGTCCCGGCCGGTGGAAATTGTCTTGCCTGGTTAAATCAATCTCACACCAGGAACAGGGCAGCAAGTCCTAGGAAGATAAAGAAGCCGATACTGTCTGTTGTGGCTGTGAGGATCACGCTTGTTCCCAGTGCCGGGTCGCGTCCGTATCTGTCGATGAGTACGGGTACGGTCATACCGAGTACCGCGGCGACAACAAGCGTAAGCAGCATCGCCACCGCGATGACCAGCGCAAGTGCTATATCGCCGTAAAATACCAGTGCAAAGAAACCAACGGCTGTGCCCAGCGCGAGACCGTTGATGGTGCTTACGCCGACTTCCTTGCGAAACAGGTGAGCGGTGTTTTCATCGGTTATCTGCCCCCTGGACATGGCGCGAATGATTAACGCGGAAGTTTGATTACCGGTGTTGCCGCCAACACTGGCGATGATGGGCATGAGTGCGGCCAGTGCAACCAGCTGCACGATGGTGTCTTCAAATATGCCGATGACACGGGATGCGATAAATGCCGTAAACAGGTTGATTACCAGCCATACACCACGGTTCTTTACACTGTCCATTAACGGCGAGAACAGGTCTTCGTCTTTTTCGAGACCCGCCATATTGAGCACGTCCTCATTGGTGGTTCTGCGCAGATAATCCATAACAACATCTACCGTCAGCCTGCCGACCAGTTTGCCTCGTGCATTGACGACGGGCGCCGACACCAGGTCGTAGCGTTCGAACGCCATCGCGGATTCGGATGCATCATCATCAGGTGTAAAGCGTGACACGTCAGGCTGCATCACGTCAGCGACAAATTCACCGGGGTCATTCAACAAGATGCTTTCAAGCGGCAATACACCCTTGAACACGCCGCGTTTGTCAACAACAAACAGTTTGTCGTTGTGTATCGGCAGTTCATGCAAACCGCGCAATTTTTGTTCGGCCTGTTCAAGCGTATCGGCGGCACGAACGATGACCATTTCATTGCTCATGAGATCGCCGACAGACCCTTCCACGTAATTTTGTGATTCTCGTATCCAGTTACGGTCTTCATGCGAAAGTGATTCGAGGCGTTCACTCAGCAACTGTTCCGGGATATCGTCTGCAATGTACGCGAGGTCATCTCCATCCATCTGTTCAAGTGCAAGCTGTAATTGCTGTTGTGACATATTATTGATGAGGCTGAGACGCACAGCGTCGGAAACTTCGAGCAGTACCTCGCCACCACAGCGTTCTATTACCCTGCTCCACACAAGCTGACGGTCATCAGGCGGCAACATCTCTATAATTTGCGCAAGGTCCGCCGCATGCATGAGTGCAAGGTGCTGATCAAGTTCGGCCAGGTTCTGTCGATGCACGATGTTTTCCAGCAGCGCTTTCCTGGGGGAGTCATCTTTGTGAGCCAGTTGCTCGGTCAGCCGGTGCTTTCGAAGTAAATCGTGCACCTGTGTGACTTTATGTTGCAGTTTGTTTTTATTTCCGGGATTTTCCATTGTATGCCTGGCCTCTGGCTCGAATAACAGGGTCTGGCCACAATACCAGTAAGTTAAGCTCATTTTTCTGTTGTAGCTGCGACAAATTCGCACATCGGTGCCAACGTATGCGCGCATCGTGCGAATTTGTCGCACCTACATTCTTAACTTACTGGCATTGGGTCAGGCTGCTTATTTATAGCTTGTCATATGTTAAATATATATGAGTATTGTAAAGTACACTAATCTATTACGCGTAAATTCTGGTAATAGATTAAAATAACATCGTATAAATGATCAAAAAGAAGGTGAGCGATGAATATAGGCATTATGGGCATAGGCCTGATGGGTCATGCTTTCGTGGAGCGGTTCCTGTCGCAGGGATTGAAGGTCAGGATTTATAATCGTACTTTTGAAAGTATTGAAGACCTGATCGATAAAGGCGCAATCGCCTGTTACACGGTCGAAGAGCTGACACGCTTATCCAGTATTATCATCCTGATGGCCAGTGATGCCGATGCCATTAACGACCTTCTGCCGCTTGATGATAAAGATGCCCTGCATGGTAAAACCATTATCCAGATGGCGACCATTTCACCGCAGCAATCAATAGCAATTAGCAAAGCGGTAGCATCATGCGGCGGCCGCTACCTGGAAGCCCCGGTACTTGGCAGTATTCCCGAAGCGAAAACAGGTACGCTGATAGTGATGGCGGGCGGAGACAAACAGGTATTCGAAGAAGTACTTCAGGTTCTCATGGTGCTAGGCGCCGCTCCCCGCTATGTCGGCAAAACAGGTTCGGCGGCAGCGCTCAAGCTGGCCATGAACCAGTTGATTGCTTCACTGACCGCCGGTTTTTCTTTGAGCCTGGCTTATGCCATAAATAACGGTGTCGCTACCGGTTTGTTCATGGATACCGTACGTGAGAGCAGTCTTTATGCTAAAACCTACGACAAGAAGCTACAAAACTATTTACATCGTGATTTTGGTTCCGCCAATTTTTCGACACGGCATTTGCTTAAAGATATCCGGCTGTTTATCGACGACGCCAAAGCGGCAGGATTAAACACGGCTGCACTGGAAGGCATCGAGAAAATAACAAGCGAGTCCATTGAAAACGGCATGGGACTGATGGACTACTCGTCGATTTATGAAGTCATCTCTCCAGAGAGTTGATTTAATTTGCTTCTTGTAGGTCCGAATTTATTCGGACCTACATACTTGATCTAATATGATTTACATCAGAGAACATTCATTTCTAATGTTAGTGAATATATCTATCAGACCGATAAGGTTGCCCAAAAGCTGAACGGATTACTTCTTCAAAAGCTTAAAGGCGTGATTACCATCAAACCCCTGATTGAAGAAATGTGTAATCCATACCATGGCCATCGGTTCAAGATAGCGCGAGTTTTCAATACCACCGAGGTCAATTACCGGCGGCCAGCCAAGTTCTTCAATTAAATGGCCTGCCATTTTTTTCGCGGCTTCATCATTACCGCAAATGAACATATCAGGTTTACCCTCGGGAAAATCGGGATCGACCATGTGCGGGTTGCCAACAATGTTGAAAGCCTTGACCACGCGGGCGCCCGGCAGCCATTTCTGTACCCGCTCACCCGCCGAATCAGTATGCCCGATATCGAGCACGGGAGGCTGTCCTTCCGCTGCAAAGCGTAGTGGGTTGGTAGTATCCAGAACAACCTTGTCCCTGAAATTTTCGGCCCCGGCCAGCTTGATTACATTTTCAATATTCGCCCAGCCAACAGCCAGCACAAGAACTTCACCGTATGCTGTGGCTTCGGCAAACGTGCCCGCACTGACACCGCTGCCAGCCTGGCTTAGCCAGTCCGTGATTTTTTGTTGCGATGGATCACGCGTGCCGATCATCACCTCATGCCCACGCGTTGCAAAACCTGCCGCCAGTACACGTCCAACATCACCTGTTCCCAATACCCCTATTTTCATAACATAGTCCTCCTGTTAAGAATGGCGCCATGATTAATTGACCTGCACACTATTTCTGCCAGTTTTCAATCTCATTGAACATTTCACAATCACCAGCACTGGCCTCACAGACCGATGAATTTTACATTCATAATTTCATTACTATTTCCTGGTTAATATGTGCGTCCCCTGAGCCTGGTTATTCCTGCTGCCAGCTACAGCCCTGATTGTCAGGTAGATACCTCCCAGCACCAGCATACTGGCTATGACCAGCCGCAGGCTAATGGGTTCACCAACCATGAGCAATCCCATGACTGCGGCAATCACTGGAACAGATAATTGAACGGTGGCCGCACTGCTGGCCGTGATTTGCGGTAGTACACTGTACCAGAGCGCGTAGCCCAGGCCGGATGCCAGCGCGCCGGAAACGATGGCGAGGATAACGCCATTGCCAGTTAACTGAAGCTCCGAACGAAACACTAACAACGTCACCAGCGCCAGCGGAACAGTACCGATAAAATTCCAGCCGGTTGCCAGTAACGGTGCCTTTGATCCCCTGCCCCGCAGGGTATAGATACCCCAGGCAGCACCGGCACATATCATCAGCAGTGCACTGAATAATGGCGGCGTACTGACACCGGGCAATAGCAGGTAAACCAGTCCACCAAACGCAATAATAATACCTGCCCATGTCTGCAGGCCGTAGCGCTCGCCGCCGGCAATCGCGAAACCTGTCATGGTTAACTGCACAGCGCCGAACAGGATCAATGCGCCTGTGGCGACTGTCAGGTTGATGTAGGAAAACGAAAAACAGGCGGCGTAAACATACAGCATCAGTACCGAGACGGGGTTAAACTGTTTCAAGTTGAACAATTTATGGCTGAAATCCCGTTCACGATATAGCATGAGCAGCGCCAGCATGGCAGCGCCGCTTATCAGGCGAATCGATGTGAAGCTGGCGGCATCGATGCTTTCCTCGCCAAGCGCCACGCGGCACAGGAGAGAGTTGCTGGCAAAGGCTATCATAGTCAGTGCTGTTAACAGCGCATATTTCATCGCCTTGTCCTCAGATTAAAAGTTAGCCTGCTCCACTTCGAGGTCGACTCTGCTTATATTACCCCCGATCAGGTCATCAAAGTGCTTCGGTTTTTGCGATATTCAATACAGTAATCATTTTCACATGGTATGAAACACACAGCATAACCAGTCACTGATACGGTCCTACAATCCTGTACTGTTCGCGCCATCGACAAGAACGTGCTCGAATACCGGGACGCTTTCGTCCCCGTAGTACAGGACATAATTCTCCCAGTCTTTCAGCTTGGCCCTGTCTCGCGCATCGCCGCGGTTAGCCAGTCTTTGTTTACGAATATCGGGGGGACATTGCACATAATGGACTTCAACCGGGCAGCCCAGGCTTTTAGACAACTCTCCCGGCCAGTCGTGATTTTTGATTTCACTGGTAAAGGGCCCGACGACTATCACGTCCTGAACAGCGAGGTTATCGCGTGCAATATCAAACAGCGTATCATAGATGGGATCACGAAACGTGAGCTTGAAGTATTCAGAATCTCGATCATCCCGACTATGGCCCGACTCGGCAAGTGCGATACGCACAAGCCGCTCGGTAACGATATCAATGTCCAGCAGGGTCGCATGCCTTGCGGCAGACAACCGCCTGGCATAAGTAGTTTTGCCCGAACCGGGAGTACCGCAAACGATAATGACCGTGTTCATGATAATTTTGCTGCAAGCTTCTGAATCTTTGCCTGCACCCGATGCGGAAGTTTTGCATGAGGCTCATCGGCAATTAAACCGGTGAACAGTGTGCCGACCGCTTTTGCTCCAACCGTTTGCGCAGCGGCTTTCAGCTGCCTGTGAGTACCGTAAACCCGGCGCCCGATAAACCCGGGGGCTGCGCAGGAAGAAACAAGTATGGCTTTTTTCTTTGGCAGGTTTGCCTTTCTGAATTTTGGCGCATGCATGCCCCATGGCCAGTAAGCATAAACGACCAGCCGCTCCATGAAACGTTTAAAAATCGCGGTGACCGATCCAACGTTGGTGGGTGCAGCAAAGATATAGCCATCCGCCTGTTCTATCTTGTCGATCAGCGCCTGCATACCGTCATGCTGCACACAGACACCTGGCGCCTCCCCCGGCTGCTGGGTGCATTCCCGGCAATTCAGGCAAAACTCGATTGGATATTCACGCAGCAGAACCACCTCGACCTCGGCGCCATTGTCCCTGATGGCCTGCGCCAGTGCGTCGACAGTTTGATCGGTAATGCCATCATCCCGGTAAGAGCCGTTAATCGCGAGTATCTTGTTCATCACTGTTCCTCACAGGCGTAAAAAACCTTGCCAGCCTTAACTGGATTATATGCATAAGCGCAATGAACATGAACCTTTCCAGTATGGTGGCATTACCAGGCGCCGATATCCAGTTTAAGTTTTCTTCCCCCGGAAATAACAAAACCGTTTTTTTCATAGAAACGCAGGGTTCGATCAAACTCCGGTAAAGGGGGCGTTGTCACTTCCAGGCGGTGCCAGCCTTTTTCCCTCGCAAACGCAATGGCATTTGCCAGCAGCTTGTGGCCGATATTTTTCGAACGCCAGTTGCTGCTAACAAATAATTCCGGAATGGTGCCATATGCGCCTTCGGCATACAGCGCATAGCTTTCATACAATGAAATAAAGCCAACAGGTGATTTATCGATACTGTCCCAGGCAATGAATACCCAGTATTTGCCGTTTTCAATTAAGTCCCCTGCTCTTTTTTCAGTTTCATTTTCATCAAAATTAAAAACTTTCTGATTTATCGCGTGCATGATTTCAGCAAGCAGCTCGCCAACCATCACGGCTAGCTCGTGATAACAGTCTGGTGATACCGGTTTGACTTCGATAGTGCTCAAGTTTTATTGCCGAATGTTTATGCCGTTACGTGTTTATACATTTTTATAAATTTGTTTACTACCTCTTTTGTATAGCCATATGCCCTTTGCTCACCGCTTGCACGCGGTCCTGCAAAGTTCAGGGTTTCACCTTCGAGTCCGCTTAAGAATGTCATTATCCTTACTGCCGCACGTTCCGGCATAACCTCCAGCGCGTCAAGCAGTAAACAGGGCTTATTTTCATCCTGGCAATAACGCAGCGTCTTTTCCGTGCCACCGCTTAACATGCCGTAATAAATGATTACCGTACCATCCGAGTCCTGAACATTTTTCCTGGTACGCTGACTGTAGCCGGCGCCGGCAAGCACCCGCACCGGATAGATTTCCGCAATAACGCCATCTTCAGCTTTCCTGCCTTCCGGTACCCAGCCGCCGCACGATACCTTATTTTCCAGCGCCGCATCCAGTGCTCCGCGATCTACACCTGTCTGTGCGCCTGAGATAATTTTTAACATAAAACTTTATGGCTTTAATCCGTCCAGATCTGGAAGCCCGCTGGACTGGTGATTGGTTTGCTCATATCTCTATGGTGCCCTCAAGATACTTTACCGTCTTGCCGGCGATTAGCACGCGGTCACCCGCCAGTTCACACTGGAGTTTACCTCCTCTGCTGGATAACTGAGCGGCAGATAAATTTGTTTTACCAAGCACATTAACCCAGTATGGCATCAGTTCACAATGCGCCGACCCTGTGACCGGGTCTTCATCTATCCCGTATCTCGGCGCAAAGAACCGGCTTACAAAATCCGTTGTTTCACCTCTTGCGGTAACAATAACACCCCTGCACTTTAGTTCACGAAGCACATTAAAATCAGGTGCAAAAGATACAATATCCGACTCATTTTCATAGACCGCCAAATAATCATCAGCTTTCCAGACCTCTAAAGGCTGCTTGCCAAAAGCCCTGGTAATTTCAACCGGGGTTTCACATTTAGAGACAGTGGAACTGGGAAAGTCCAGTTCGAGCAATTCACCCTTTTTAGTTACCTTTAGTTCACCATTTTTTGACTGAAATATAATTTCGTTATTTTGATGCCCGATAATTTCAAATATAACATAAGCACTGGCAAGCGTTGCATGACCGCACAGCTCGACCTCGACTGTCGGCGTAAACCACCTGATGTGATAGCTGCCGCCCTCTTTAATGAAATAGGCAGTCTCGGAGAGATTATTTTCCTGCGCTATATTTTGCAGCACCCTGTCGGGCAACCATTCATCCAGCGGGACTATGGCAGCGGGGTTGCCTGTAAATACATTTTCTGCAAATGCATCAATTTGATAAACGGATAATTTCATTACTTTTACCCGGTATATAACGATTAGCTTGAGTTATATGCCATTTAATGATTGCTACCTGCTTTCGGGAATTCAATTGCATGTTTAATTACCTGCTCAATATCCTTTAATGGCAAATCATCACTGTCTCTGAAATTAATACAGCCCTTACCTGTTTTAATGCCAGAATGCTTTTCTTTGAATGATTCAATATGCTGTTCACCACAGGTATACCAAGATACATAATTTTTCTGGTTGGCTATTACCACCCAGCCTTCGCCGACCCTGTATGTTGGCATTTTATAATCCATATCCACATCAGCCTCGGGATACAAACGCATTACTAACGAGTGAAGTATGTTGAAGCGCTCACCCCTTTCAACAGGTATGTTTTCAATATAATTTTCTAACTGTCCGTTCATTCTATAAACCTTTAAAAGCTCGATCCATTGTCGCCTTGCTTATCTGCAGCGCTGCCATACTTCTTGTGAAAATAAAATGTTCAGCAGCCATTGATTAACCGGATAAAAGCTATCGTTGCTGATAATTGCCAGGTATCATTTTTCACAGCCATTCAACGGGCTCTATTTACCATCTCCAGTAATTTCTTTTAAGGCTTCATTAAGCTCGACTCTTGACCACTCGGCAGGCCTGATGTTAAAAGGTCCGCCAGTAATTCGTTTTACTCGCATATCTGCAAGAACAGTTCCCGATTTTACTGAAAGCGCCCTGACGCGGAAATCCGCCTCGCTTGAACCTGCCCACAGGAATGGCAGCGAGAACGTAAAATTTAACCGCGGCGTTAACTCTTCAATTCGTATGACAATAACGGTATCCACACCCTGCACGGAAAACTGTTTCAGCAACTCAGCTTCCGGCCTGCCGGACCAGTCGGCAAATTCTCTAATACCGCCGGGTTTCGCAATACTGCCACATGGAAATACCTGGAATGCTTTTTCAATTTCCTCCAGCGCCATCGCTTTTCTTTTTTCCGGCTCCTTCTGGTCATCTCGCCATGCCGTTTCAGGAAGAATAACGACATTTCCGATATCGTTGTTTTTATCATTGCAAAGTGTTTTTTCGCCAGCGGCCCGGTAAGTATTAGTCGTCGTTGCACAGGCGGAGATTGACAGCACCACAAACATCCATAATTTGACAATGCGCTTATTCAATTTAGTTCATCCTCGTGACCGGTGCTGATAACGCTGGGCTAAACCACGCCGTCAGGCGTCGATTTGAACGTATTGTATGGTTTTCAGTAGTCATAGTTTTGACCATTTGTATAAAACAGCTGCCTGCCCACGATAAGCGCCGTTTTCATCTATCATATTCCAGACAATCGAATCTTCAACGAGAAACCGCTTTCCCGAAGAAGATACCCGTATACCTTTATAGTCTTCTATGAAACCACGTTCGGCTACACGCGCGAGCAGTTTCTCTCTTTCTTCCCTGATTTCCTGCTCTGCTGAAAGCCTTGATGGCAAGCTGGTAAAATCATCCCAGTTCATCTCGAAGAGTTCCAGGGCGGCTTTATTTCCATAGTTGAAGACTGGATCAGCTTCAGTATTGTGCGAGACAACACAAAATGGCGCCTCAAACAGCGACCGATAGCGGTCTTTATCAGGTAGATCTGGATCAACCAGATTCCTGCCCGTCATACGAAACAGGCTCGACAGGATCAGTTCCGCATGCTTTCCCAGGTAATCATTTTCCGGGGAAGGTTCGCTGATTTTTTTCATATACGGATGTTTTTCTCATAATCCTAACGTCATGCTAAGCGACGCGAGTTTATGAGCGTCCGCTTGAGCTACTTGTAATATTTCAATTAGGGTTAATAAAAACATTATCGGTTATCACTTGTCACCGATACATTTAATATGAATCGCAAACATGTTGATTGGAGGAATTTTCATCCTGATTCATAAAAGTCATCTCTGGTACCATCCCTTTCGTGATTTCACTGCACTTACTTACTGCCTGGACTGCGGGATTCTTCATCATTTCCTTTTCAAATAATATCGCCTTCTTCTGCGCTTCGTCACGTTTGCCACTATCACACAACGCCCTCACCTCGGCGTCAAATTGATTTTGACGTTGCTCGAGTGCTTTCAATTGTTCTTGATCAATATTGTTCATACAAGACTGCATTTCCTGTAGTTTTTGCATGTCAGCCTCATTCATACCCGGATAATTTTGCGCGTTGACAGCTGTTGTTATTAACAATAATAGAATAACAGGTGGTATCTTCATGACCTTCTCTCCTCAAATACATATTTCTGCGACACAACTTAGTAATTCGAATTAGTTACCGGTTCCTTTAATTCGCTTTCACGCAAAAAACTCGCCACACAAAAAACTGAAAAAACTGGACACCTGAAAAAACGACAAAACACAAAAAACTGGACACCCATAAATTAAATTGAGAAACAACTGGACACCCATAAATTAAATTGACACCAGCTTATCAAGTTTGTACTCTTGTGCAAACAATCTAACTGCTAAGGACAGCACCATGCCAAGACCAAGGAAGACTCTGGTATCTCTCGATGCCACACCCTATTACCATTGT
>JAJDNP010000141.1 GCA_022340645.1 Gammaproteobacteria bacterium
TAATATGGAATGCTTTAATCCATAACATTTAAGAAACCCCTGTTTAAGCCTGTAATGAGATAAAATAAAAAAATAATGATTTATGATTTAGCAGGTAAAGCCATGCTTAATTGTCTATGCTTGACTAATCAGGCCATATTAACGTGCTTTTTGCCATTCTGAAATATAAATATAAAAAATAACATTAATCATAAATGCCAGTGGTATTGCTGGTGAATTAATTATGGGCGTAATTTCTGGAGACTTTGAATGTTAGCGGTAGCTGTTGTAGGTGGGACAGGCTATACCGGTGTTGAGCTGTTGCGTTTACTGGTTGCGCATCCGCAGGTGGATTTGAAATATATCACTTCACGTTCGGAATCTGGCAAACAAGTGGCGGACATGTTTCCCAACCTGAGGGGATTTACCGATATATGCTTTAGCGAACCCGCGCTGGAAACACTGGCTGAATGTGACATCGTGTTTTTCGCCACACCGAATGGCACGGCCATGAAAATGGTGCCGGAACTTGTCGCAAGAGGCGCCCGTGTTATCGATCTGGCCGCCGATTTCAGGCTAAAGGACGCCGAAGTCTGGAAACATTGGTACGGGATGGAACATGCCTGCGCAGACGTGCTGGCAGAAGCTGTTTACGGTTTGCCGGAGATGAACCGCGCCTCGATTAAATCTGCCAGAGTGGTGGCTAATCCCGGCTGTTATCCTACGGCTGTTACGCTTGGTTTTCTGCCGTTAGTTGAAAATGCTTTAATCGATGATCAGCACTTGATTGCGGACGCCAAATCAGGCGTCAGTGGCGCCGGCCGTGGAGCCAGCGTTGCCACCTTGCAGGCTGAATCGGCTGAAAATTTCAAACCGTATGCAGTTAATGGCCACCGTCATCTGCCGGAAATCAGGCAAACATTGGCTTCTGTGGCTTCACACGAGGTTGGTTTAACGTTTGTACCGCATCTGGTACCGATGATTCGCGGCATCGAAGCCAGCCTGTATGCAACGCTTAAATCGGATGTTACAGCAGAAGATTTGCACAAGCTGTATGTCGATCGCTATGCGGATGAACCTTTTGTTGATGTGCTGCCGGAAGGCACCATGCCAGAAACACGTACAGTGAAAGGCGCCAATAACTGCCGGATTTCGGTATTTATACCGCAACAGGGCGATACTGTCGTGGTGTCATCGGTGATTGATAACCTGGTGAAAGGTGCTGCAGGGCAGGCAATACAGAATATGAACATTATGTTCGGCTTCGATGAATCCACAGGGCTGAACCAGGTTGCTTTATTGCCATGAAGGTTAAACCGATACAGACGCGGAAGATTATTACCATACAGCGGCCGCTTCTATGGCTGCTTAATTTTGTTGTTTTCATCTGTATTATCCTGAGTTCACTCTGGGGCGCTTTTGAATATGGCCGCAACGTAGCCGGTTACGATAGTGCAGGCGCGGATGCTCTTGTTGAACAATTACGGGCTCAATTAGAAGAATCTCAGGCCGAAATTGTTGAAACTAATCGACGAGCGACTATGCTTGAACGTAACAGTCAAATTGATGATGATGCATCTGCGCAGTTAAAAAGGACATTAGCCGAGGCGCAGAGCGAGGTGCAGGAGCTCAAGAAGGAACTGTCATTTTATAAAAGCATTGTGGCGCCGGAGGAGGGCAACAGAAGCATAGCCATTCAGACAATTCAGCTGAAGCAAAACGATACCGGCAGTTATGAGTACAAGATTATGGTAAGCCAGCGGGGCCGAAATGATCAATTTGCCCGCGGCACGATTAGTGTCAGTATCGAAGGAATGAATGCAGGAAAACCAGCAACATTGCAGCTGGAGGATGTTTCGAAAGATGTGAAAAAACCAATGAAGTTTGGTTTTAAATATTTTCAGAATTTTGAAGGGGTGATGACTTTACCAGATGCATTTCAAGCGGATACTCTGCACATAAAAGTGGAGCCGAGCACCGGTAAAATCAAAGCTGTTGATGAACAATTTGCGTGGTCAGATTTGACTGCCGGAGGAGCTTGATTATGTTTGCTAGTAAAAAGATTAAATCATCAAAAATAGATACCCTGGTCGGTCAGGGTGTTGAAGTTACCGGTGATATAAAATTCCAGGGTGGTCTGCATCTCGATGGTGTCATAAATGGCAATGTGACCACTGTTGATAATGCTGAAGGTTCAGTACTGGTGATAAGTGACCAGGGATGCGTGAAAGGCGATGTAAACGTTGCCTACGCAGTGATTAATGGTGAGGTTGTCGGTAATGTCTATGCCAGTGAAAAGCTGGAACTATCTGCAAATGCACGTATTGCTGGCAACGTGGAATACAATCTCCTGGAAATGGCAAGTGGTGCCGAGATCAATGGACAAATGCTCCATAATACAAAAACCAAGAGATTAATGGAGCCCAAGAAAGAAGAGTCAAAGGATAATATTCATCGCCTGGAAGACAATATCATCGCATCAAAGCCATAAATAACTTCGTTAGTCATAGCTCATTTCTCGTGTAAAAATCGTTTAACGCAGTGGCGCAGAGGAAAAAACAAGGTTTTCCTCTGCGCCACTGCCGCGTAATTTTAATTTGCCCCTGGAAACGAACTCTCCGTCATATAGTCTAATTTGAATACTTGACTAAATTAGTAGGTTAATTTAGCATATTCTAATATTATTTTGTTAATATTGTGATTCAACTAATCAGGTGTAATTGATGGATATACAGATAAGTTTCGCGCCAAAACCTAAAGTGGTTGAAGGTGCAAAAGTGAATTTTACTGATGCCGCTGCGAATAAAGTGAGAGCGCTGGTTGAAGAAGAAAAAAACCCGAATCTGAAACTGCGTGTATCGGTTGATGGCGGCGGATGCTCTGGTTTTCAGTATGGTTTTGCCTTTGATGAAAACATTAACAGCGACGACACTGTTATCGAAAAGAATGGCGCTACTATGCTGGTTGATGTCAGCAGCATGCAGTATTTGAATGGTTCGGAAGTTGATTACCTGGAAGGACTGGAAGGCGCAAGATTCGTGATAAATAATCCGAATGCAAAATCAACCTGCGGTTGCGGTTCATCGTTTTCAGTTTGATATTTAACTGAATTTTAAAGAGTATCTAAAGATAGCTTTTAGAGTCCGGATAGGGACTCAGAAAACTCTCGCCTTTAGGCCGGGTATCGGGAATGCTTAGGTGCTCTCGCTAAGGCGCACGGCACGCAAAGCAAAACGTTTTTTTGAAGTCAGCATGTGTTATTTGTTTACTTTGCATGTGTTACCTCGCGCTATCCAGAACAATGCCCGGCGGGCCGCACTGCGTGCGTTCAAAATGCCCCCGGCCTTTCTTGTTCAATAGCAAATGGTTAGGGGTCACAAGAAAATGCCGGATCATGGCGTGGCTTGCAGGTAATGGTTATTCCATTGGCAAAAGCCGCAACGCGGAGCCGGCATTTTCTTGTGACCCTGAATGCGACATATATTGTCGCCGGGTTAATAGATAAAGCTGACGCCTGCTGAAAGATTTAACCAGTGTATTGCATCGATCGATTGAATTCGCCCCGGCTTTCAGCCGTCACTCGAAGCCACGGCTATTGCCGGTGGAGTATTCACTTGCTAGCATATTCCGCGATCTGCTTTAGCATCTAAATCATTATAAACATCGTCGGCATAGTTTGTTAAGCTAGCAGCCTGATTTTAGCGGGTGTAGATTATGAGTAGCGAATATTTACCTGGCCTTGCCGGTGTACCGGCCACCAAATCAAACATTTCTTCCATTGATGGTGAGCAGGGCATACTTGCCTATCGCGGCTATGAAATAAAAGAACTGGCAGAAAAAAGCAACTTTGAAGAAACCGCTTTGCTGCTGCTCGATGGCCATTTGCCGTCACAGGCCGAGCTGGATGACTTTGACTGTCAGCTAAGAGCAGAGCGCCGTGTAAAATATAAAATCCGATCCATTATGAAAAACCTGCCGCCCTCGGGGCATCCGATGGAAATGCTGCAAACAGCGGTGGCCAGCCTGGGTATGTTTTATGGCGGTGAGGAAGTGCTCTCAGACGGCATATCAGGCAACGATATTGATTATATTCACCGCATGTCAGTCAAAATAATCTCTCGCATGGCCACGATTGTGGCGATGTGGGAGCACATTCGTAATGGTTACGATGCATACGAACCGCGTGATGACTTAAGTCATGCCGCAAACTTTCTTTATATGCTTCATGGCAAGGAGCCGGATCCCCTGGCGGTGAAAATCATGGATGCCTGCCTGGTACTGCATGCCGAGCACACAATTAACGCCTCGACATTTGCTGCCCTGGTGTGCAGCTCAACATTGGCGAGTCCCTTCCTGGTTATTGCCGCGGCAATAGGTACTCTGGCCGGGCCCCTGCACGGTGGTGCAAATCAGCGTGTTGTTCAGATGCTGGAGGAAATCGGCCGCCCGGAAAATGCCAAGGCATGGGTGGAAAAGCAGCTGGCTGCACGTAAGGTCGTCTGGGGCATGGGGCATCGTGAATATAAGACCAAAGACCCTCGTGCAACCGTGTTGCAGAAACTGATGATGGAGTGGGGTGAGTCACAGGGTACACTGAGCAAGCAATTTGAAACCGCGCTGGCACTGGAAGAAGTCTGTGAAGAAGTTCTGGGGCCTAAGGGCGTTTATCCAAACGTGGATTACTATTCGGGTATCCTGTACACCGAGATGGGTATTGCGCCTGACCAGTTCACACCAATCTTTGCGGTATCTCGTGTCGCAGGGTGGCTGGCCCACTGGCGCGAGCAGTTATCGGACAACCGTATTTTCAGGCCTACACAGATCTATACCGGCGAAGACATTCGCAGCTATGTTGATATAGCACAGCGGTAGAATTTGAGAAAGTTGGCAGTCATCAGAAGAGAAAGTTAACAGTTAACAGTTGGCAGTTATCAGTTATCACTTAAAAGCAAAAAACTATTTTTAAAGCAGAAAATTAATTTAAATTTTCTGCCAACTGCCAACTGCCAACTGCCAACTGCCAACTGCCAACTGCCAACTGCCAACTGCCAACTGCCAACTGCCAACTGCCAACTGCCAACTGCCAACTGCCAACTGCCAACTGCCA
>JAJDNP010000159.1 GCA_022340645.1 Gammaproteobacteria bacterium
CATCTTAGTTTCCTCTTGGGCTTCTAGATATAATTATTTGTATCGTTGAAACCGTAGCGGCAACAACATTAATTATCCTGCGGCTGAACTTAATCAAGTACAGTCGATTAGTGGGGGCAAATTATACCTAGTGTGAGCCAATATTGGAATGCACTGTGACTATCTCTTTAGAGGGGTAAGCGTAGATATGCTGGCGGTATTTTTATGACCAGGGAATCAATAATAAAATCAATAGCATACCATGTCACAATTCAGTTATATGCGGGCAATTGTATGTAGATAGTCCTGCTGCGATTCTCCCTGTACATATAGGTGTATACACAAAAGCAGCCGTGATAAACTTGATGTTTTACTAATGAACAAAGTCATGACAGAACAAACAACAAATGAAAACAGCATAGATAACATCGATATAAGCGATATCGATGCTGCTTTCTCCAGCGGCATTGCCGCTTTTGAGGCAAAGAACTTTAAACAGGCAATGCAGTTTTTAGGATCGCTTGCGGAAGGTGGCGATGCTGAATCGCAGCACCGTTGCGCAATAATGTATCAAAACGGTTTGGGCGTGGTAGTCAATCAGGCCAAAGCCGCCGAGTATATGCGCGCCGCGGCCGAACAGGGTCACCCGATAGCACAGCATGGCCTGGGTTTTATGTATCTGGAAGGCGAGTGCGTAGAAAAGAATGCAGAAGAAGCGGTTAAATGGTTTAGAAAAGCGGGCGAGCAGGGTCTGGCCGGTTCATTGACAACGCTGGCAATGATGTACCAGGAAGGCAATGGGGTCGAGAAAGACCTGGAAGAAGCGATACGACTGTACAAGCTGGCCGGCTTTGATGACATCGTCCTTGAATAAGTTAGACTTAACTATCCTGATTTTTTTGTCATCTGGAACGAAGGTGAAAGATCCTGTATTCGGGATTGCAGGATTTCTGCTCTGCTCGAAATGACACAACACAATATTTAGAAAATAAAGAATTATGCATTTAGAAAATAAAGAATTATGCGTCCAGCCCATTTATTAACCGTTGTAGAAAAAGAGTTTATCAGCACGCAAAGCGGTCACCATACCCCCGTAATGCTGTGGGGACCGCCGGGTGTAGGCAAATCCCAGATGGTGGCCCAGGTTGCACAAAAGCAGGGCACCTCGTTAATTGATATCCGTTTGTCACAAATGGAGCCCAGCGATTTGCGCGGTATTCCATTCAAAGTAGGCACCACCGTAGAGTGGGCAGTTCCGGCAATGCTGCCGAATGCGGCGCGCCACAGCGACAAGGGCATATTATTTCTTGATGAAATTACCTCGGCACCGCCGAGTGTTTCGGCTGCGGCCTACCAGTTAATTCTTGACAGGAAGCTGGGTGAATATGAAGTGCCTGATGGCTGGGCAATTATTGCCGCAGGCAACCGGCAGGGCGACCGCGGTGTGACTTACAGTATGCCGGCGCCGCTGGCAAACCGCTTTTCTCATTATGAAGTCGATATCAACCTCGACGACTGGGTGGCCTGGGCCTATGCCTATAATATTGATGAGCGGGTAATAGCGTTTTTACGTTTTCGCCAGGATTTATTGTTTGAGTTTGACGCCTCGCAAAATCCGGTGGCATTTCCTTCACCGCGTTCATGGGAGTACGCTCACCGCGCGCTGCATAAATTTGAAGACCACCCGGAACTCTTCTCTGGCGCCTTGCAGGCCTGTGTTGGTAAAGCCGCGGGCATAGAGCTGGCGGCATTTATCGCCAGCCTGGATCAAATGCCGGATCTTGATGCGATTGTCAGAGGCGAAGAAGTTGAAACGCCGAAAGAGATTGATTTACAGTATGCGGTCGCAACTGCGCTGGTAGGCAGAGCCATTCGTGCCAAAGATACCGCAGAGGCGATGCAGGTACACGGTAATATACTGAGCTATGCCAATCGTTTCCCGCAGCGTGAAATGGGTGTGATGTTGGTGTCGGATATGCACCGCGCCATCGGCCAGGATATTTTCAGCGTCCCCGAATTCGCCAGCTGGGCAGATAAAATTGCCGATTTGATGCTGTATTAAACACAAAAATATTGTCCACAGATGAACGCAGATGAACGCAGATTTAAAAGCAAAAATTAGTTTATCTGTGTTCATCTGTGGATAATAAAAGTTTTTTATCTTCGGTTTTGATAGTGTGAACGATTATCCTGACATTGAGAAAAAGCTCGCCACTGCCAGAACACGTTTAATTCTGGACAAGCCATTTCTGGGGGCGCTGGTTTTGCGTTTGCCGATGGTGGCAGCCGATCCGAAGTGGTGTGAATCCACCTTCAGCGATGGTAAAACCTTTTATTACAATCGCGACTACATAGATGCCCTGGACCAGGAACAAACCCAGTTTGCGCTTTCTCACGAAGCGCTGCATTGCGCGCTTTCTCACTTTCACCGCCGCGGACACCGCATCAAGCATCGCTGGGACCTGGCCTGCGATTACGCGATAAACCCGTTGTTAATCAATGATGGACTAAAACCGACACCAGATGCCATGCACCTTCGTGAATATGAAGGCATGACGGCTGAAGAGATTTATCCCTGTCTTGAAGACAATGATAATGGCGGCGAACGCGACCTGGAAAATAAACAGAAATCGGATGAAGCTGATAATGATGAAGATCAGCAATCCCGGCAGGACAACAGCGGCGGCGGTAATAAAAAAGAAAAGGAAAACGACGAACAGTCTGAAGGCCAGGGGCAGCAGGACAAAGACAAGGATGACGCTGGCAGGGGTGGCCTGGCGCCGCAGCCTGCGGGTATGTCAGCACAGCAAGAAGACGATTTAAGCCTGCAATGGGAACAGCGCCTGGCGGGTGCGGCCCAGCAGGCATTGCAGTCAGGCAAGCTGGAAGGCGAAATGGCGCGCATGGTGGACCATTTGCTGCAGCCGAAACTGCCATGGCGTATGTTACTGGCGCGTTATATGTCAGCAACCGCAAGGGAAGATTACAGTTACACCAGGCCATCATCGCGTCGTGGCGACCCGGCGGTTTTTCCAAGCATGCGCAGTAATGAAACCAGTATCGTAGTCGCCGTAGATACCAGCGGTTCGATAGAGCAGGAAGAAATACAGGAATTCATCTCTGAAATTGATGCCATTAAAAGCCAGGTGCGCGCCAGCGTTACCCTGCTAACCTGTGATTCAAAATTAAATTACGGCTGCCCGTGGATATTTGAAGCCTGGGAAGCATTTCAGTTTGATGTGGAAATACGCGGCGGCGGCGGTACTAATTTCCGGCCAGTTTTCGAGTGGGTTGAACAGCAGGATAAGGCGCCCGATCTGCTGGTGTATTTTACCGATGCTGAAGGTGTATTTCCGGATGTCGAACCGAACTTTCCTGTGACCTGGCTGGTTAAAGGCAAAAGCAAAGTACCGTTTGGTGTACGGGTTCAGTTGAATTGATTTTTTCCGCAAATGAACGCAAAAGACGCAAATAGAAAAATTAATAATTTTAAAAATATTAGCGTTCATTTGCGGAAACATTTTGTTTTTTTTACTACTGGTCATGAATCTATAAATGGCGCTCTCGGCAGAAGATGATTTGCGGTTAAACGTTTTGCTTGCGCAGCAGCTTCATGCTGTGCGTATTGACGAATCGAAGATGACGGTGTTTGCGTTGACGGCAAGAGGCGAAGCAAAAGTCCCCTTGAATCCCACCGCTAAAGATGAAGCCTATATCAAGGAAATAAAGGCGCTGTTCAGCACGCATGTGATGGGCTCGCCAGGTGGTTACCCGGTATACCTTAAGCGCTGGACGCGCATGGGACAGGCGCGCGATGAAAGTCTTGCCCAGCTACTATTGCTGGGAGAACCTGAAGCGGTGGTTGCGGCTGTGCACGCATCGGGCCTTACCGATGAACTGGCTGCTCGCGCCTGGTGGGCCATGCCAACTGCTGACAATGCACGACGCATGTTGGAAAAGCAGGCCGTGGTTGAAGGTGAAACCGGCAGGGTGCTGGCAGATTTCCTGATAGAGTTTTTACCGTTTGAAGAAGAACAGAAAGATATTATCGAGTCGGTCCGCCTTGTATTGCAGCCCGGGCTTATCAGTCAGCAGGAAAAAGAAAAGCTCTGGGAGAAAACTAAAACCAAACGAAGTTACTATGTCGGTTTTCTGCATTCCGCAGCAGATAATTTACCTGTCGATGTTGCTGCACATCCAGAGCATGAAAATATCAGCCGGCAACTACAGCCTTTAATCGTACAGTGCAATCCCTACGCAATAATGCTTGAGAAAGTGTTAAGTGCAAAAGGGCAGGCTTTTATTCAAACCATAGAAGATGCATTTAAGAAACCCGGTAACCAGGATGTTGTGGTTTCGCTGCTTGACGCAGTGGCAAAATATTTCGCGAGTATTGTTCCTCAGGCCTGCTCCGTTGATGATATACAGGCTATCTGTAATGAAGCGGAAGCAATTTGTTGTAGTGACAATGCGCAGATCAAGGAAGTTATTTCAGCAATTAACGATGCTGCTGATAAGGTGCAAGGCTATCTTTGTGCAATGACAGTACTGGCATGTTTGAGTGTAAAACTGGTCAATCCCATCTTTGCGCGTACCGATGCAATCGGCACTGTCATGCGCAAAAAAATCAAACCGATTACCGACTCCGTGTTTGAGCAGTTACGAATATTACGTAACTGAGCAGTTTAAATCATGCGATTTGATAAGGTGCTGCTTACTGTCAATGTGCAGTTAAAGGATGAAGAGCTGCAGCGTTATCTGCCGCGTTCCGCCGATATCATCGGCCAGACACTGGCACAGATAGTGGATGAATACGTTCGGCAAAATAAAACCGGTTATTATCCCGCTATTGAATTTTTTAAATCGCTTGAAGATGTCGATGCTGCTTTAATCGCTGCTGCCGAACAGGTCGCGTGGCTGGTGTCAAAACTGGCCCGGCAGACCATTCAGAAGAAACTCAGGCCGATATTTTCATCGGTACACTTCCGGTCCATTCAAACCCTGGCTTTTTCATTGCCCAGAGTTCGCCCGAACCAGCCCGATGCGATTGAAAAACTGGCGCGGCATTACACCCCTGACAGTGTGAAAACAGAATTAATCGTTACATTAATGCGCCGTGATTCTGAAGCTGGGGATAACCGTGCTGAACCCTATGCCAGGAAGATGATATTTCGCTGGCTGCAGGCGGAGTTTGCTTCTGTTGAGGTGACAAGCTCAAAGCTTTTATAGGCTAATTTACCGCAGAGACGTGGAGACACAGAGTTCTTTGGGTTTTACCTGCGGCGCGATAAGCATATACAAATGTTTTCTCTGTCCCCCCGTGTCTCTGCGGTAAAAAATACTATCAAAGAAGCGTTTTATACTCTTCTTCATTGAAACCGATTAGAAGACTCTTGCCGCATTCAAGTACCGGGCGTTTTATTATGCTCGGGTTGTCCAGCATTAGCTGGATGGCCGATGTTTCACTGATGTCGTTTTTTATATCGTCATCAAGTTTTCGCCAGGTCGTGCCGCGTTTGTTCAGCACAGTTTCCCAGCCGGCTTTTGATACCCATTGTTTTAGATTCTTCTCCGGCACGCCACGTTTTTTATAATCGTGGAATTCGTAGTCCAGATTATTATCGTCCAGCCACTTGCGGGCTTTTTTCATGGTGTCGCAGTTTGGGATACCGTAAATTATTATCATTTTTTAATCCTTATTTGAACCGCTGAGACATGGAGACGCAGAGAAAAACTTTATATATTTTTCCGCAAATGAACGCGAATAAACGCTAATATATTTCTGTTGTTATATTGCAGTTTTGTATGACCGCGCACATTATTTATAAGCATTGCATCATCGTGTTGATGTTTAAGATCATTTGCTGAAGCAGCAGGACGGCCGCCTGATAAAAGCTTTACTTTTCCAATTACATGTATTGGCGTTTATTCGCGTTCATTTGCGGAAAACAGTTTTCTCTGTGTCTTTGTGGTTAAAAGATTTTTAATCAATATCACGTAACAGTTCGTTGAGGCCGACCTTGCCGCGGGTTTTTTCATCTACCTGTTTGACAATTACCGCACAGTACAGACTGTAGCTGCCATCTTTTGAAGGCAGGTTGCCTGAAACAACAACGGAACCCGCTGGTACGCGTCCGTAGCTGACTTCACCCGTCATGCGGTTAAATATCCTGGTGCTTTGCCCAATGTAGACACCCATTGAAATCACCGAGCCTTCTTCAACAATAACGCCCTCGACGATCTCGGAACGCGCACCGATAAAACAGTTGTCTTCAATTATCGTTGGCGCGGCCTGTAACGGCTCCAGTACGCCGCCGATGCCAACCCCGCCAGAGAGGTGAACGTTTTTACCGATTTGCGCACACGAGCCTACCGTTGCCCAGGTATCAACCATGGTTCCGGTATTAACGTATGCGCCTATGTTCACGTAAGAGGGCATTAACACCACGCTTGGTGCGATATAGGAACCGAATCGTGCAGTTGCCGGCGGCACCACGCGCACGCCGGAATCACGAAATTCGCGAGTGCTCATGTCAGCGAATTTGGAATTTACCTTGTCGTAATAGTTGGTAAAACCGCCTTTGATGAATTCATTATCGTTGATACGGAAAGACAGCAGCACGGCTTTCTTCAGCCATTCATTGACTACCCAGTTACCCTCTATTTTTTCTGCAACGCGGGCTTCGCCGGAATCAAGCAGGTTGATTGCTTCTGATACCGCGTCATAAATATGTGTTTCCACGTTGCGTGGTGTGATTTCGGCACGGCGCTCGAAAGCCTCATCGATTATGTTTTTTAATTCAGACATTTTGTCTCTCCAACATTGTTTAACTGGATTGGTTTAAGGCAGCTCTAATTGATTAGAGTTGCCCTAAAGTGATCAGGTGTTGTTTAATTCGGTTTGCGGCTGTTATACATTCATCCAGCGGTGCTACCAGCGCCATACGAACATGGTTTTTCCCGGGATTAATGCCATCATGCTGGCGCGATAAATAACTGCCCGGCAGGACCGTAACGTTCTGCTGTTCGAACAGGCTCCTGGTAAAACTTTCATCGTCGATCGGCGTGTTTAACCACAGGTAGAAGCCGGCATCAGGCAAGTTAATGTTTATCGACGGCTTCAATATTTCGATGACAGCATCAAGTTTTTTCACATACAGTTCCCTGTTCTGTTTAACGTGGGCTTCATCGCTCCATGCAGCCATGCTGGCAATCTGGTGTACGGGTGGCATGGCGCAGCCGTGGTACGTGCGGTATAACAGGTAGGATTTAATCAGCCGTGCGTCGCCCGCGACAAACCCGGAACGCATACCCGGCAGGTTGGAGCGTTTTGATAAACTGTGAAACACAATACAGTTTGTGAAATCACTGTTGCCGCATTCCTCGGCGGCTTCTAACAATCCTGCGGGCGGATTGTTTTCATTAAAGTATATCTCTGAGTAACATTCGTCAGACGCAATAATAAAGTCATACTGTTTTGATAATTTGATTAATTTAATCAGCTGCTGTTTTGAAATAACGCTGCCAGTCGGGTTGCCGGGTGTGCAGATATAAATGATCTGGCAGTTTCGCCACGTGTTTTCATCAATGGAATCAAAATCAGGCAGGTAATTGTTTTCTTTCACCGTGTTGTAAAAAAACGGTGTAGCACCTGAGAGAAATGCAGCACCTTCATATATCTGGTAAAACGGGTTAGGCATTAAGACCAGGGCGTGTTTTTTACGTTCAACGAAACACTGGGCGAATGAAAACAGCGCCTCACGTGTACCGGTTACCGGTAGCACATGCTGTTCAGCATCCAGGGCGTTTTCGGACAACTTAAATCGGCGGCATAACCAGTCAGTTATCGTGCTGCGTAATTCGCTGCTGCCCCTGGTTAAGGGGTAACGGTTTACTTTCGTCAGGTTACTGGCCATAGCCTGCAGGACAAATTCTGGCGCATCATGCCTGGGTTCGCCAATTGACAGGGCGATATGGCCTTCAACAGCGGGGAGACAGCCACTCTTTAGGTCTTTGAGCTTTTCAAAAGGATAAGGCTGAAGTTTTTTAAGGTCTGGATTCATTTTTGTAGCGTATTAATAAATGTATGTTGCTTATGCGTATTTGTGATCCGAGTTGCTGTTCATCGTTGCTTAATCTGGCAGGGGCGCTATTATAAGCGATTTAACAACAAGCTTCAGGAGAAATCGGTGTCCCGGTCCGAGTCAACAGCCGTTCCATTAGCCACTCCATTAGTGAGGGCAATCGACCATTGCAGCCTTATCGTGGCGAATACCGCTAAAGCACTTGAGTTTTATAAGGGTATTTTAGGTCTGGAAGTTGATGAATCCCGGCCGGATTTAGGCTATCCAGGCGCCTGGTTGCTGCTTGCAGACAGTCAGATTCATTTGATGGAGCTGCCTGACCCTGATGCTAACAGCGTTCGACCAGAGCATGGCGGGCGAGACCATCATATTGCATTGCAGGTTTCTGACCTGAATTTAGTGATTCAACGCCTGGAAAATGCCGGGATAAAATACAGTAAAAGTAAATCTGGTCGTGCCGCTTTATTCTGTCGTGATTTTGATGCTAATGCGATTGAACTGGTCGAAAAGTAGTTTTTATATTATGGCTGTAGTTTTTTGTTAGAAATGATCATGGCGCTCCTTATGTATGCCTGTCAGCTTTGCTAGCGGAGCTGTTGTTGAGTAAAAGAAGAGAAAGCCAGCAATCCCTGTGCTGTCTAATGACACTGACAATCCTTGAGCTATTCATTATCCATTAGATTAAAATAACCTCTAACTAAAGCATGCTGCAGAGCGTTAAAACCTTTCAACGCTTCTTCATACATCAGTCGGGAACCACGTAAAGTGGAAATGTCAGCGGGTTTGATATTATCTGTAGATTCAAGTTCTATTACTTTTGCCAGGTAATGTGCTCGCAGACGCGCGGTAGTACTGGCCACATTAATAAATGCCTGTTTTGACACGTCACCCGTTATTTCACTGATTTTCTCGCGGTTAATTGCCTTGATGGAATGTTCAATTTCCTGAAACATTCGTCTGATATTAAAATCATCCGGTAAATTCTCAAAAAAATCTTCTGCTTTATCAGCCATTGTTACTTATCCTGTACGTTCAATTCGTAATACGGTTACTGGCGGTATGATACAAAATGGCATAATGGTTAACGTTAGCGCTGGTTACCTTCTGCATCAACATAATCGGCATAACTGATTAATTTCTTAAGAATATTGATGAATTCATACACAAAGATGTGTGCGGGGACGTAAAAACTGGCAGTTAGTTTGCCTGTTATATTTTTTTTATTTTGAAATAAACTAGCCTGCAACAATCTGGGGCGGGATTAATGTTGAGTTGCACGGGAATCTATTGATGCCCATCGCAATAACTTCATTCACGCGGCAGGCCACGGGAGATTGCACCCCGGGTGATAAATATATCTGGACCTGAATGGCAGTATTGCGCCCGAAGTCCCGTTTCACTTGCTCCATTCATTGAGCATCGTTACAGATTGTAACGATGCTGTATTGCATGTATATCTGGTACTGTTATTGCCAGGTAATTATTATGCGACTGCTTTCTGAATTAGTGGTACCAGTGGTTCCGGTAACACGATTTTTCCAGAGAGCGCGAACTGGTGTGCATCGTCTGACATTTTTCGCCATGTCTTGCGGATGATATCAAGCCATTTGTCTTCATCGTACTCGGGATGTTTCTGGGCAAAGTCAAGCATGTAGTGCTCGATAAAGGTCAGGCCGGCAATATCTTCGATAAGCTGGGTGTCCGGGTTGGACTTAAGTGACTTTTTGCCTACGGCCTGCTTGATGCGCTCGATAAATTCTTCATCATAACCGGCCTTTTGCAACAGGGCGGCAACGGTCTCTGCATGAAATGTATACAGCCCGGTACGCCACTGGTGGTAGCCTTTGCGGTCCATCGGGTATTGATTCCGCGGCGTTTTCCAGCGTTGAATATGCTGTGCTCTTACAGCAAGCTGCATTGCTTCATCGGCATCCGGACGAAAGCGCTGTAGCATATCTGACATGCGGTGTGAATAAAGTAATTCATTCGGCCAGTCTTTGTTTTCAATCGTTGTTTCATTCGGGTCTTCGCTATTCGCTGCATCAATGAGTTCAATAGCTATATCAAATTTCTTCTTAGTCATAGTAGTTTCTGTCACAGGATGTTATAGAGGGATATGATTTCGTTAAAATAATTTAATCAATCAGGTTTAATATTTAATTCTGCCAGCCTGTCGTGTTTCTCGGCGGCCTGTAATGTATTGCGCATTAACATGGCAACGGTCATCGGGCCGACACCGCCAGGCACGGGCGTAATCCATGCGGCGCGTTGGGAAGCGGCCTCGAAATCAACATCGCCTGTAAGTTTACCATTCGGCAGCCGATTAATGCCCACATCTATCACAGTGGCACCGGGTTTTATCCATTCACCCTTGACAATCCCTGGTTTGCCGACGGCCACGATGAGTATGTCGGCGTCTGATATAAATGAAGCCAGGTTTTTGGTGAAACGGTGGGTTACCGTGACTGTAGCCCCAGACAGCAGTAATTCCAGGTTCATTGGGCGGCCAACAATATTTGAGGCGCCGACAATTACCGCATGGCGACCTTTAAATGTTTCCCCAATGGTCTCTAAAAGATGAATTACACCGTGTGGCGTGCAGGGGCGAAGCGTTGGTATGCGTTGCGCCAGTCGGCCTATGTTATACGGGTGGAAACCATCAACATCCTTGTCCGGGTGGATGGCCTCCAGCACCAGCGTGCTGTCGATGTGTGCCGGCAGCGGAAGCTGAACCAGGATACCATCTATGGAGGCGTCATTATTCAATTCTTCGATAAGGTTTAACAGTGTTTGCTGATCCGTGCTTTCGTCCAGATCATAGGATTTTGACAGGATGCCGGCTTCTTCACAGGCCTCACGTTTTTTTCTGACATATACCTGTGAAGCATGGTCCAGGCCAACGAGGATAACAGCTAAACCTGGAGGACGTTGACCTTTTTCGATACGTTGCTCAACTGCCAGACGTACCTGATTTCTTACATCGGCTGCAATGGCTTTGCCATCTATGATTTGTGCTGACATATTTATTGACTAGTAATTCTGGAAATGATGCGATTTTCGCACGTGAAATATAGATACCACAAGGTGAAATAGCACCTTGACCATCGCCTGAGCAGAGCGTAATATTCCCCGCCTCTTGATTTACGCGAATTGAGAGCACCGGAGTTTTGCCTGGTGTTAGCATCAGCTGATAACGCTGCGCCTGCTTTTGAATCCTTTTTTAAGTAAACAGGATGATTAAGCGAATGAAGATAGAAGATAACGGGGTATAGCGCCCAGTATTGATGACATGGGGTAGCGCGCCTGCTTTTGAATCCTTTTTTAAGTAAACAGGATGATTAAGCGAAATGAAGATAACGGGGTATAGCGCAGTCTGGTAGCGCGCCTGCTTTGGGAGCAGGATGTCGGGAGTTCGAATCTCTCTACCCCGACCAAACAAGTAAACAGATTAAGATGGATTTTTGACTGGGTAATAGCATGATATAGTTAATGCTAACAAGGGAGAGAGATTTGAACGCAAGAGTTCGACAAAATCGCCGGGAGCGATTTTGAACGTGTGAAGCGCGGCCCGAAGGGTGAAGGGCAGGATGCCCGGAATACAAAATCGCCGGGAGCGATTTTGAACGTGTGAAGCGCGGCCCGAAGGGCGGAAGACAGGATGTCTGGAGTAATCTCTCTACCCCGACCATATTTCTTTTTTATCAGTTACTCAATGTATGTAAACTGGTAAATAATGCGATACAGGTTTAAAAATCTGCGCCTGTAGCTCAATCGGATAGAGCATCGGCCTTCTAAGCCGAGGGTAGCAGGTTCGAATCCTGCCAGGCGTGCCAAAAACTAAAGAGATATTGCGCCTTAAGCTCAATCGGATAGAGCATCGGCCTTCTAAGCCGAAGGTAGCAGGTTTGACAAAATCGCCGGGAGCGATTTTGAACATGTGCAGCATGGCCCGAAGGGTGGAGGGCAGGAGGCCCGGAATACAAAATCGCCGGGAGCGATTTTGAACATGTGCAGCATGGCCCGAAGGGTGGAGGGCAGGAGGCCCGGAATAACCCTGCCAGGCGTACCATACAGTTTATAAAAAGTTATGGTGGACGTAGCTCAGTTGGTAGAGTCCCGGATTGTGATTCCGGTTGTCGTGGGTTCGAGCCCCATCGTCCACCCCAATTTTTATGAACACCAAGTTCTCGATGAGTCAGTCAGCGATTGGGTTGTTAGCTCAGTTGGTAGAGCAGGAGACTCTTAATCTCTTGGTCCAGGGTTCGAGTCCCTGACGACCCACCAAAATTCTGCTGATAAAGCAATTAATGCAGGCAAAACCTGCATTTTTTGTTATTATCAGTAACTTAAACGCGAGAGTGGCGGAATTGGTAGACGCGCTGGTTTTAGGTACCAGTGTCTTTGACGTGAGAGTTCGAGTCTCTCCTTTCGCACCAGATTATTATATTTCGAGTTATGTGTGACTCAGGTAGTTTATTTACGAGGTAATTATGCAAGTTTCAGTGGAAGCAGGTAAAGGATTGGAGCGCAAAATGACTGTTCAGGTGCCTGCTGAAACCATCGAGTCAGAGGTTAATAACCGATTGAATTCTTTAAAAAATACTGTCCGGATGGATGGTTTTCGCCCAGGTAAGGTTCCTCTCAAGGTTGTCAGGCAAAAATATTCAGGGGCTGTCCTGCAGGAAGTTGCAGGTGAGTTAATGCAGCGCACATTCCGTGAAGCATTAACTCAGGAAAATTTAAATCCGGCAGGTGATCCACAGATACAGCTCGAAACGCCTGTTTTGGGCCAGGTTATGCAATATACCGCAACATTTGAAGTATATCCGGATGTCGAGCTGGCACCCGTTGCGGAACTTTCCATAGAAAAAATCGAGGCCACTATCGAAGACTCCGATGTGGCTAACATGATAGATGTCTTGCGTAAGCAGAAAATGACCTGGGAAGAAGTAGATCGAGCCTCGGCTGAGGGTGATCGTATTACTATCGATTTTGTTGGCACGATTGACGGTGAAAAATTTGACGGCGGCAGTGCAAACGATATGCCAATGGTCCTGGGCGCCGGTCAGATGATTCCCGGTTTTGAAGAAAAATTAGTCGGTCTGAAAGCATCTGAAGAGGCAACCTTTAAGATCCCGTTCCCTGATGATTATGCTGCAAAAGACCTCGCCGGCAAGGAAGCAGAATTTGCCATCACCGTTAAAAAAGTCGAGCAGGCAAAATTGCCTGAAGTCGATGAAGACTTTGCAAAAGCTTTCGGTGTAAACAGCGGTGATACAGATCAGCTAAGAAGTGAAATAAAAGAAAACATGGAACGTGAGCTGGGCAAACGTTTACGCACCCTGTTAAAAGAAAATGCTTTAGAAGTGCTCTTCAAGGCAAATCCTGTCGATGTGCCATTAGCAACTGTGATACAGGAAGCTGAAGCACTGAAAAAGCAGACTGAGGCACAGGCTCCGGGCAATAATTTATCGGTCGATGCGTTCATGGATGATGCCAGGCGACGTGTTCAATTGGGGATGCTTCTGGGTGAAGTCGCCAAACTTTCTTCAATGAATATTAATAAGGATATGGTTAAGGCGCGAATTGAGGAAATGTCCAAAGATTATGAAGATCCCGCCGAATTCGTTAATTATTATATGCGCAATCAGGAGCTGTTGCGCGGTGTCGAAACACTGGTAATGGAAGATGCCGTAGTTGACTGGATTGTAGGACAGGCAAAAGTTACCTCCAGGCGCAGCAGCTTTGATGATGTAATGAATCCCCAAAAAAATAAACAAGATTAACTTTAACAGATAAGTTACTGATTTAAAAAATAAGTTATAGAGTAACTTGTGTAATTAACGGTATAGATAATGAAATATAACTCCAATGGCGCGCTGGACACACAGTTGTTAAACCTGATACCAATGGTTATCGAGCAAACCCCAAGAGGGGAACGCTCATACGACATTTATTCCCGGTTGCTTAAAGAACGTGTGATTTTTATTGTAGGACCAATAGAAGATCACATGGCTAATCTTGTCGTTGCGCAGTTGCTGTTTCTGGAATCAGAAAATCCGGACAAGGATATCTCAATTTATATCAATTCACCCGGTGGCTCGGTCACGGCAGGTCTGGCGGTATACGATACCATGCAGTTTATAAAACCTGATATCAGTACATTATGCGTCGGGCAGGCAGCCAGTATGGCTGCCGTGTTACTGGCTGCGGGCACCAGCGGCAAACGTTACTCATTACCGCTTTCCCGCGTCATGATTCATCAGCCACTTGGCGGCTTCCAGGGACAGGCGTCAGATATTGACATTCATGCCAGGGAGATTTTAAAGGTTCGTGAACAGTTAAATCAGTTGTTAGCTCAACATACCGGTCAAAGTGTCGAGACCATTGCAAGTGATACTGAACGCGATAACTTTATGGGCGCCGAAGCGGCTGCTCAATACGGGCTTATTGACGAAGTATTAAGGCAGCGTAAATAAGTAACAAATACATATGCTTAGAGTTATTTTAAGCCGTTAGTGTGTTTTTTCAGGCTTTATTTTTTTGCTTTTATTCACCAGCATTATCGTCATTCGGCGTATAATTTATTAAAAACCGCTTTATCTTATAATTTGCCAGAAAACTGGCATAAATCTCGCTAGTAAATATGCTAAAAGGCTAATTTTGCTTAATAACTGACAAAAATTTTTACAGTTTCATATAAGTTTTACTTGAAAGATTCCGTACGAATTGGCAAGGTTAGGGTCATTAAACATACAATCAGTTTACTGATGTTTTGAGAGAATGTTATGAGCGATGATAGAAAAAACACTGGCAGCGATTCTGATAAGCTACTTTATTGTTCCTTCTGCGGCAAAAGCCAGCATGAAGTCAAAAAGTTAATTGCGGGACCATCCGTTTATGTTTGTGACGAATGTGTCGAGTTATGTAATGACATCATTCTAGAAGAACTTGAAGACGAAACCAGTACCGCAGTCAAGAAACTGCTCACGCCTCGTGAAATTAACGATATTCTAAACGACTATGTAATTGGTCAGATGCGCGCCAAAAAAATCCTGTCCGTCGCCGTATACAACCACTATAAACGTCTTCAGGTAAAGCATAAGAAAGACGAAGTCGAGTTATCTAAAAGCAATATATTAATGATTGGACCAACGGGCTCAGGTAAAACACTGCTTGCAGAAACCCTGGCGAGACTGCTGGATGTGCCGTTTACCATAGCGGATGCTACCACACTGACAGAAGCCGGGTATGTTGGCGAAGATGTTGAAAACATCATCCAGAAACTATTGCAGAAATGTGATTATGATGTCGACCGGGCGCAAACTGGCATTGTATATATTGATGAAATTGACAAGATATCACGCAAATCTGATAACCCTTCAATCACGCGTGATGTTTCCGGTGAAGGTGTGCAGCAGGCGCTGCTGAAATTAATAGAAGGTACGGTGGCGTCCGTGCCACCGCAAGGCGGCCGCAAACATCCACAACAGGAATTTTTGCAGGTTGATACCTCAAATATTCTATTTATTTGCGGTGGTGCGTTTTCCGGACTGGATAAAGTTATTCGTAACCGTTCGGAAAAAGGTGGCATTGGATTTGGTGCGGAAGTTAAAACAAAAGATGAGCGGCGTAAATCACATGAGGTCATCAATGACCTGGAGGCCGACGACCTGATCACCTATGGGCTCATTCCCGAGTTTGTTGGACGTTTGCCGGTGGTTGCCACGCTGGAAGAGCTTGATGAAGAAGCACTGGTTACTATTTTAACCGAACCCAAAAATGCGTTAGTTAAACAGTATGCCAAAATGATTGAAATGGAAGGCAGTGAACTTGAAATACGTGATGAGGCGCTGCACGCAATAGCTAAAAAAGCCATGGAACGTAAAACGGGTGCTCGCGGCCTGCGCACTATCCTTGAAAATATCCTGTTAAATACCATGTATGAACTGCCTTCCTTAGATGGTGTGTCTAAAGTGGTTGTTGATGAGGCGGCCGTAGAAGGAAGTAACCAGCCTTACCTGGTGTATGACAGCGCTGAAAGAGAGAAAATTAGTAAGGAGAATTAATCTGTCGCCTGGAAATTAAGCTGAAACCAGAAAAACAATGACTTAAAAAATTAAACAGTGGCTTGTTATATCGATGGTATTTAATTGATAATATTTATCTTAAAGCCACTTGAAAAGCTTTGCGGTTGTCTACACTTACTAATAACGAATAATAATTAGAGGTGGCCATGGCTAACACAAATAATCCAGAAGCAAATTTAATTCAATCTTCTGAAGTTCCCGTTTTGCCCTTACGTGATGTGGTGGTTTATCCGCACATGGTTATACCTCTGTTCGTAGGTCGTGCAAAATCAATCCAGGCACTGGATGCGGCAATGCAGAGCAACAAGCAAATACTGCTTGTTGCTCAGAAAAGCGCAGACATAGA
>JAJDNP010000024.1 GCA_022340645.1 Gammaproteobacteria bacterium
CTAAAAACAGTCTCACTTTTTTGTATCATTTATTAACAGGCATGTATTATGACGAAATCAGCCGGCTTCGTCACTTTAAATCGCAAATTTTAACAATATGACAGATTCCCAATCAATGAGTCTCTGGTGAATTGATTCACCGCAGCTGGCTGCAGCTGATCGTCTCATCAATGGATCATCAGTCTTTATAGGCAAAAACACCGTCCATGTTATCTTTATGATGTTCCTCGACCCACTTAAGCTTGTCGTGCAGTTTAACCACCTCACCCACGATAATCAGTGTCGGAGGCTTGATATCTTCATTCTTAATGACATCGACCAGGCTATCTAATGTCGCAGTGAACACACGTTGTTGCGGTGTCGTGCCCTGCTCTACCAGGGCAACAGGGGTGGATGCCGGTAACCCATGTGCCACCATTTCCCTGCATAGCGTCGGTGCACCATGCAACCCCATATAAAACACCACGGTTTGGTGAGGCTGAGCCAGCGCTTTCCAGTTGAGATCAACCGAGCCGTCTTTTAGATGCCCGGTGACAAATACGCAGGACTGGGCGTAGTCACGGTGCGTTAACGGAATACCGGCGTAGGAGGAGCAGCCGTTAGCGGCGGTGATACCCGGCACAACCTGGAAAGCAACACCTTCCTGGGCAAGAGTTTCAATCTCTTCGCCACCGCGACCAAAAATGAACGGGTCACCACCTTTTAAACGTAACACGCGTTTGCCTTCTTTGGCCAGGCGGACCAGCAGTTGATTAATATTTTCCTGCTGCATTGTGTGTTTACTGCGTTCTTTGCCAACGTAGACAACTTCTGCATCACGACGCACCATTTCCATAATAGCAGGCGAAACCAGCCGGTCATAAACCACTACATCAGCCTGCTGCATCAGCCGCAATGCACGAAAGGTCAGTAAATCCGGATCGCCCGGCCCGGCGCCCACCAGAAAAACTTCACCGGGAATATCGGGATTTGCAGACTGTGAATCAATTGCTTTAGCCAGCATCTGCTCTGCTTCACTTTCATGGCCGGAAAAAACCAGTTCGGCAACCGTGCCCTCAAGAATTTTTTCCCAGAAACCTCGGCGTGATTCCACACTCGGAAACGCGGCTTTAACTTTTTCTCGAAAATTTTCAACCAGTTTTGCCAGCCGGCCATAAGCAGACGGGATACTGCCTTCAAGCCTGGTGCGTATCAGGCGTGCCAGTACCGGGGACGAGCCGCCGGTAGACACCGCAATAACAACAGGTGAGCGGTCGATAATCGACGGCATGATAAAACTGCATAAATCGGGATTATCCACAACGTTAACCGGCAGGCGTAACTGGTTCGCCAGCTCAGACACTGTCTCGTTCACGGTGCTGTCACTGGTTGCTGCTATAACCAGCACACAATCCTCCAGGTCAGATTGTGCAAAATGACGTGCGAGATGCCGGATCAGGTTTTTATCTTTTAACTGCTGCAACTCGTGACAAAGTTCAGGAGAAACAACGGTAACATTCGCCTGGGCTTTTCTTAATAACGCCACTTTACGTGCAGCGACAGAACCGCCGCCGACAACCATGCATGGACGGTTTTTAATTTGAATAAATATTGGTAAATATTCCATAACAATCTTTAGCGAGAGGAATGTAAAAGGCGGGCTGTGATTTATGTAAGGACTGCGCCTTAAGTATTAAGCAACTCGTCCAGCTTGCCCGACTGATTTAATGCTGATAGGTCATCAAAGCCGCCAACATGATAATCATCAATAAATATTTGCGGAATAGTACGGCGCCCGGTGATTTCCATCATATGGCTGAACATCGTGGGATCTTCATCAACTTTTATCAATTCATACTCAACATTTTTACTTTTCAACAGGCGTTCAGCTGCAGTGCAATACCCGCAGAAGCGGCCGCTATAAACAACAATTTTTGGTTGAGACATGGATTACAAACCTTCTATTACATTTTTAAGTTTACCCTGCACTTCTGTGGCAATACCGGCCAGGGTTTCGTTTTCGATTGCCATCATCGATGCCATGGGATCAACCGCAGCCACTTCAACTTTGCCATCGCCGGTTTCCTGCACGATAACATTACAGGGCAGCATGGTGCCTATTTTAGCTTCCGCCAGTAGTGCTTTATGAGCATAACCGGGGTTACAGGCGCCCAGTATGGTGTAACGCTGGAAATCAACATCGATTTTCTTTTTTAGTGTCGCGCTAACATCGATTGTGGTTAACACACCGAAACCAGCATCTGCCAGGCGAGCGGTAACAGACTCAATCACATCGTCAAAAGCACCACCAACTTCTTTAGAAAAATAATAACTCATGAAGGGAAACCTCAACTGAAATCGCGCGCAATTATAACCTGTTGATGCTAAAGAATAAAACCTAACTTGAGAGATAGGCCATATTAGTCGTTGGTCGTTGGTCGTTGGTCGCTGGTTTTAGCTCATTAGTCGTTCGACGAATGACAAAGGACAAAAAACAAATGACCGGGGAGTTAATTATCCAGCGGCGGCGGTGCCACGCGAAGCACTTCTTCGACGGTGGTTTCGCCTTTTGCCACCTTGTTTGCACCACTTAAGCGCAGCGGCTGTAAACCGTCTTTGATGGCATGCCGGCGTAATGTGTGAATATCACAATCCGCGGTGACCAGCTGACGCGTTTCCGGGGAAAACCTGAACATCTCGTAAAGCCCGGTTCGTCCTTTGTACCCGGTATCACGGCATTCCAGGCATCCCACGGGTTTATATACCGTTTTGGGTTTTTCCGCTTTCCACGGATGCACTAATTCATGCCATGCCTGGTCACTTATTCCGGTTTCCTGCTTGCAATGCGAACATAATGTTCTCACCAGCCGCTGCGCCATAATGCCAAGCACGGATGACTGAATCAAGTAAGGCGGTACACCGATATCAAGCAACCGTGTTACCGCTGATGGTGCATCATTGGTATGCAATGTCGACAGCACCAGGTGGCCGGTTAATGCTGCCTGTATTGCAATATCCGCTGTCTCTCTGTCACGAACCTCACCGATCATAATAATGTCAGGGTCCTGGCGCAACAATGTGCGTACCCCGCTGGCAAAATCCAGATCGATATTTTTCTGCACCTGCATCTGGTTGAATGCAGGCTCAACCAGTTCGATCGGATCCTCGATACTGCATACATTGACTTCTGGCCTGGCCAGCAGCTTCAGCGTAGAATACAGCGTTGTGGTTTTTCCAGAACCGGTAGGGCCTGTTACCAGTATAATGCCATGTGGCTGCTCGATCATTGACTGCCAGGTGTCATTGTCTTTCTTGCTAAATCCCAGTTGCCTGAAGTCTTTCACCAGAACATCGGGATCAAATATACGCATTACCATTTTTTCGCCGAAGGCGGTCGGCATGGTCGACAAGCGCAACTCTACTTCCCTGCCGTCTTCCATTCGCGTTTTCAATCGGCCGTCCTGCGGGCGGCGTTTTTCAGCAACATCCATGCGCCCGATTATCTTGATGCGGCTGGTCACCGCTTTCATGACAGTTAATGGAATCTGGTAAACCTCCTGCATGACGCCATCTATACGAAAACGCACGGGACACATCTCACGCCTCGGTTCCAGGTGAATATCGCTGGCCCGCTGTTCAAATGCGTATTGCAATAACCAGTCCACGATATTTACGATATGCTGGTCATTCGCATCCAGCTGACCACTGCGGCCCAGTTCCATTAACTGTTCCAGGTTTTGAATATTGCCGCCGCTGGTAGTAGCCGAGGTATTGGCGCCGTGAACAGATCTGGCTATAGAGTAGAATTCCAGCAGCAATCGGCGAATGTCATCCGGATTGGATATAACCAGCTTGAATTCTTTATTATGGATACGTGACAGTTCGGTTTGCCAGTCGCACTCAAACGGTTGTGCAGTAGCGACTGTTATCGTTTTATCTTCGACTTTAATCGGCAGCACATTGTATCTGCTGGCATAGGCGTATGACATCACCTGGGTCACTTCAGATACTTCGATCTTTAGCGGGTCAATCCGCACATAAGGTAATTCAACACGGTCAGCTAACCAGCGGGTTAAAAATTCCAGTGTCAGTATTTTATCGGTTTTGGTATTTACCCAGTTTCTTTCGGCGATGACTTCCAGCGGATTCTTTTTCTTGTATTCCTCAGACACGGCAAGAATACGCAGCATATGCGCATTCTCTTTTTCCACCATCCTGTCCTGTTCCAGCCAGTTCAAAATATCATGAACCTCAAGATGCTGGTTAAGTTCTATGTTGATATCAAACGTCGAGCCCATTGCCGCTACTCACCCAGGTAATACTTCGCTATTAATTATCTTGTTGGCCATACTTCAAAATAACGATTTTGCCGCGGCGACATAAAATCATCAGGTCGCTCTAAAGCTTCACGTTCTATTACTTCAATAGTAGACACTTTTGCGAGTTTCGGCCCTGTTTGCAACCATTTAATTAAAGATTCAACTGCTCTTGCTGCACCGGCAACCTGTACTTCCACACGTCCATCAGACAGATTCCTGACGCCACCGCTGAGTTGTAATTCAGCGGCGACCTGTCTGGTAGTCTCTCTGAAAAACACCCCCTGTACTTTACCGCTGACAAAAATCTGTCTGTAAACAATGTCAGGTTTATTCATAACAAAACACCACTCTTCGCCATCTTCACAAGCCTTCCGTGACTGCTTGCAATATTAATCCACTGCTTTTCGGGCATAAAAAAAAGACCCGCAAGCGGGTCTTTTTTTATCATTTAGATAACGCCATATAAAATGGCAGGTTTGTAGCAATATTTACTTCGCCAGGTAATCAAGGTCAGACTGCTCTGTATCACCTAATGACCAGGCGCCACGAGTCTTGGCATGGTTTATAGCGGCATCAATTTCAGAAGCTGATGCATTCTGGTCGATGTCAAAAACCTGTCCTGGATAAATCAGATCAGCATCTTTGATCTTGTCACGGTTTGTTTTGTAGATAAGCGGCCACTGGTATGGGTCAGCATATACTTCGTCTTTTCCGGAAATGCTCCACAGATTGTCACCGCGCACGACTGAATAGCTGGTTACACCAGCTCCAGCACCACGATACGATGAACTTTCTGCCATTGCACTCTCGGTGTTCTCATTAAGGAATTTTCTATTTTCAGCGTTAGCCTGGCTAATAGCATCTTCTGACTGTTTTTTCGCCTGGTTGGCAAGATCAATTGCTGCCTGATAATCGCCAGCGGCATATTTTTCCTCAGCCTGGGTAATTAAAGCTCCGGTATCGCGCCATTCATAATTTAAGGCTTTAGCTTCAGCACTGGCAGCTTTCGCATCAGCGATGGCCGTTTGTGCTGCTAATGCTGCATCATCTGTTTCACTTGTTGATGCACATCCTGTAATCAGGCCTAAACATAAAAGGGCTACGCTAAACAGACGGGCAGTTGTACGCATGGTCATAATGTCTCCAATGAAAAGAAGTTGGTTTAGTTCTTATATTTAAATAATTCGAATTATTATAACGCGAAATAACAAGTTGTGAAGCATTTATATCAATAAAACGTCGATTATCTTTTATAAACGTTTTACCCCATTAAATGAGAAATTTCCGATAAAATCAACAAAATTTTCAATTGGTGAATAAATTATGAGCGAAGCAGTACGAATTTTTCATAACCCCAGATGCAGCAAAAGCCGTCAAACGATGGAGATACTGAATAACAACAACGCCGATGTTTCGGTTGTTGAATATCTAAAATCACCACCCGGCAGTGCTGAACTGAATGAAATCCTTGACATGTTAGGCATGGAACCTCGCGATTTAATGCGTAAAAACGAAAAACCCTATAAAGAAAATCAGCTCGATAATCCGCAATTAACTCGTGAGCAGTTGATTCAGGCAATGGTAGATAATCCCGTCCTGATTGAGCGCCCCATTGTCATCTGCGGCAATAAAGCAGTGATTGGCCGTCCGCCTGAGAAAGTGATGGATATCCTGTCATGACAGACTCGCTAACATCTCGTGAAATATTAATTCTTTATTATAGCCCGGGCGGCACTACGGCTGAGATGGCGAATATCATCGCTCGCGGTGTAGAAGAAGTTGAGGGTCTGCAGGCACGCATCCGCACCGTTCCCAACGTCTCCCCCACGACGGAGCAAACCGAAGCGGAGATACCTGAACAAGGTCCACTCTATGCCACTATCGACGACCTGATTGAATGTGACGGCCTGATACTCGGCTGCCCGACGCATTTCGGCAACATGCCGGCAGCAATGAAATATTTCATTGACCGTACCAGCGCGTTATGGATGGGCGGTAAACTCGCGGGCAAACCGGCTGCTGTTTTTTCCGCCAGCACCAGCATGCATGGCGGCCAGGAAAGCACATTACTTACCATGATGCTGCCTTTGCTGCATCACGGCATGTTGATCGTTGGCCTGCCTTATACTGAAACGGAATTGTTTAAAACAAAAACCGGCGGCAGTCCCTATGGCGCAACCCGGTTAACGGATGACCTTGAGTCAACGCCGATAAGTGAAGATGAACGCAAACTTTGCCTGGCCCTGGGTAAACGCGTTGCTGCAACTGCAAAAAAAATATTCCAGTGAAACAATATCAACACGTTAAAATGAAGCAGTATATTAAACTGGGACGATGGCTGACCCTGACCGGCTACTTTTCACTGCTATTCGGCTTGTTTGCCTGGCATCTGATAATCGACCCGCCAGCCAGAAATCTCATTTCAGTCATTATCCTGTTCCAGGTCGGTCCATTGATGTTCCCGCTTTTTGGTCTGCTTAATGGCAAGCTGTATACCCACGCGTGGTCAATGTACCTGGCTATATTCTATTTCATAATCGGTGTCTGGTATGCCGGCAGCCATGACGACTTAAGGTTTGGACTTTATGTCATCTTTAGCAGCCTGATGTTTTTTGCGGGTACACTTATTTATACCCGGTTTATGGGGAAGCAGTTAAAGGCGCAGGATTCCGGCTGATTTTGAATTGTACTGCCACCTCGCCATTCCATAAAAGAAGCATTGTATTAATCGTGACATCAGGTATCCCCTGATAGTAACCGGCATCACATATGAGTAGTATTGTTCTCATATTAAACAGCGGGGGTTAAACAAGTCTGCTTAATAACCGTAGAAAAAGAAGAATAAATGCGTGTATTTGCGATGTAATCTACTAATGGTAATGGCATCAATTTGTAAATGCACCATTGACACAGGGATTTGCAGTGGGTTAGAGATTTATCCCTCATATACGTGACGCCGGACGCGTCTGCAAATAATCCGGTGGGTACTTAACTGTTGTTCTCAACAGCTAAATTAGCCGGTTTGGTTGCGCCGGGGTACCGGAAAGCAACCACTCACAATAGCATCATTGTTATGGCCTGCTATGCAGAGAACATAATGTATACCATGGCCATGGCTTTCATTTCATCAGCACCTGCTTGCTGCGCTGACGCCGAATAGCTATACCATTTTTCGGAATATCGGAGACCGACAGACTTCGCAGGCCAATGCTGTAGCCCGAAATGAAATCCAGTCCGTTATGGTTGCCGGTAGCCGTAATGGCGATGGGCTGATCCAGCGAGATATAGGCGCCGCACGACTCACCGGCATCACAGATAAAGCCATCGTTATTCTGATCCGTACCTGCAATAATATGAACGCTTTGCCCGCTAGAGAAGGGAACGTCATTAAACGCAAAGCTGTAGTTACCGTCCACAGCATTACCTTCCCACTGCTGAATTACTGCATCTGTGTCGGCGTCTATTAGCAGTATGTATTGATACCCCACATCGACAGACAGGTTCTGATCTACCACCTGCAAAATCACCGGCACTGTAACTGTATCAGCGCCGGCATCTGATACTGATATGACGGTAATGCTGGCGGTATAGATACCTGCTGCAAGGCTGGAACGGTCGACCGTAACCTGGTAACTGCCAAGCCCGCTGCCATCAACTGCAGCAGACGAGACGCTCAGCCACAATGCATCATCAGACACCGAGGTTATACTCAGTGAGCCTGAACCGCCGTTAATCACCGACAGGAAAGCGCTGGTTTCACTGACGCCGAAGTTCAATGAAGCGGGCGATACGCCAAGCAAAGGCGTATCTGAAGGTGGCGTCGATACCAGAGCGCTAGCAAAATCCACTGCTTTGCGAGCATCGATCAGGCCGTAGCCAAACAGGTCATCGCGACCAGTGGTTCCCAGGTCCTGGGTAATCTGACCACTGCTCAACGCGCTGTCCACACCGGCCGGCGTCAGTCCGCTGTAGACAGATTTCATCAATGCCACCACGCCTGCCATATGGGGCGATGCCATGGACGTTCCCTGAAAGAACTTGTAAACATAGTCGATGCTGCCGTTGGAATCATCGCCGGCAGTGCTGAGAACGCCATCTCCATAACCGTCACCATTGATATCCTTTGAGCTGTCGCCACCCGGCGCGGCCACATCGACAGTGGAACCATAGTTGGAATAAGGCGCCAGCTTTTTGTTAATATCCACGGCACTGACCGATATCACGCCATTGTAGGCGGCGGGATAAGAGGACCTACTGCTGGACTCGTTACCCGCGGCTGCCACGACAATCACCCCGGCGTTCCTGGCCAGCGTGTAAACATCCTGCTCCGCCTGGGAATAAGAGCCGCCGCCAAGGCTGAGGTTGATAACATCCGCCTTACTGGTAGGGACTTTACCTGAATCATTCGTCAAGCCGGCGGCATAGCGTATTGCCTGGTTTATATCATAGGCGGTGCCGCCACCATTGCCCAGCACGCGCAGCGGCATGACTTTCACCCCCGGCGCCACACCCGCCACACCGGTGCCGCTCGAAGCAAAACTGGTTGCTGCAGCAATGGTACCGGCCACGTGCGTACCATGAAAAGAACTGCTGCCCATGGTCGAATCGCCGGGGTCATCCGGGTTAGCGTCAATACCCGGTTCACCATCCTGGGAGATAGTATCACTGCGGATGAAATCATAACCATCCGATGTTAATTGCCCCTGCAAATCCGGATGAGCAAGCAGGACCCCGGTGTCAATGACCGCTACCACGACAGCCGGATCGCCGGTACTCACATCCCAGGCGGATGGCAGATTGATCAGGGGGTAGTGCCACTGCAGGCGGTAATAACTGTCACCAGGCACCTGCCTGGCCTGGCGTATATAATTGGGTTCGGCATACAGCACATCGTTACGCTTACGCAGGGCCTTGATCACCTGCAGCGTATCCATCTTCAGCTGTTTTACCGGGTCCGCCGAGTGGAATGATTTCGCCTGGGCACCCATCTGTGACGAAGCAATACCCAGCGCGCTGAAAGTTGCCAGGCGGCTTTGACTATCAAGGCCTAACAGCATGGCCCTGTGGTCAGCTCCCGCCTTGTGCTTGAGACCAAGGCCGCTTGCCGTGACTGACGGTGCCTGTATTGAACTCGGCATCAAGGTATTTTCCTTGAAGCGCACAATTACATCGCCAGGCACAAAATCATCCGTCGATACCAGCCTGTCCGCTGTGATTGAGGCTGCCGCCTGCCCGACCACCAGGGCATAATTGCTATAACCGGAGTAGGCATAAACCTCGATGACATAATCCCCGTTCTGGGTGACAGTGAGCGTTTCTGTCTGACCTGTACCTATAGATGAATCAATTACATTAACACTACCATCATCGAAATAAAGATAAAGATCCAGGTCGCCTGCGTTGAAATCGGCGATATTAAGCGTAATGCTCTGGTTGGCGCTCATACTGACTCGATAAAAGTCTGACCTGTCGCCAGTCGTGGATGATCGCCCGGCTGCTCCCTCACCAGCCACATTTGAATAGCCCCCCACCACCACCGGATTAGAAATCGGCTGCGCCTGGGCAGGGCTGTTATTGGGCTGATAACTGGCATTGGGATCGTTAACATCACTGTCTGCGATAGAGCCTGCCGCGCTATTTACCGTGCCGCTAAGACTTATCGTAGCGACAACTTCAATAATTTGACTGACACTACCGCTGGCACCACTATTATCAGTAACGGTGAGCGTGATGGTATAACTGCCGGGATTGTTAAACGTATGATCGGCGGTTACACCATTACCGGTCTGGCCATCGCCGAAACTCCAGCTGTAGCTGAGGATCTGACCATCACTGTCCGATGAAGCCGAAGCATTAACATTGACAACCAGTGGCGCAACACCATTGCCGGGGGTAGCAATAAAGCTGGCGACTGGAACCATATTTGCAATCACGTCGATTATGTCGCCGGCACTGCTGCTTGCACCATTATTATCAGTAACGGTGAGCGTAATGGTGTAGCTGCCGGGATTGCTGTAAGTATGACTGGCGGTTATACCACTTGCAGTCTGGCCATCACCGAAATTCCAGCTGTAGCCGGCTATCTGGCCATCACCGTCCGATGAAGCCAAAGCGTTAACATTGACAACCAGTGGTGCAACACCATTGCCGGGGGTAGCGATAAAACTGGCGACTGGAGGTATATTGACATTGACTTCGATGATCTGACTGACGCTGGTGCTCGCACCATTATTATCAGTAGCGGTGAGCGTAATGGTGTAGCTGCCGGGATTGCTGTAAGTATGACTGGCGGTTATACCACTTGCAGTCTGGCCATCGCCGAAATTCCAGCTGTAGCCGGCTATCTGGCCATCAATGTCCGATGAAGCCGAAGCGTTAACATTGACAACCAGTGGCGCAACACCATTGCCGGGGGTAGCAATAAAGCTGGCGACTGGAGGTATATTTGTATAACCGCCGCCACTATTACATGCCGTCAATAATATTAAAAATAATAAGTAAAGACGTTTTGAAGTTAATACCAAGAGTAAAATTATTCACTTCCTCACACCAGATTAACATCTTCCTGTTATTAACATTTAAAACTTATTTGACCAAGAATAGCAAGTTTCTGGTCTGATGCAAGCAATCAGCAATGATTAACCCGGCGACAATATATGTCGCATTCAGGGTTAATAATACTACACCTCGGCCAGTGCACCGTTCTTTTCCAGCCAGGCTTTACGATCGGCGGCGCGTTTTTTCGCCAGTAACATGTCCAGCATGCTGTGGCTTTTACCGCCTTTACCGAGGGTCAGTTGTACCAGCCTCCTGGTATCGGGCGCCAGCGTGGTGACACGCAGTTGCATCGGATTCATTTCACCCAGACCCTTGAAGCGGGTCACGCTAACTTTACCGCGCTTGTTCTCAGCATCGATACGATCCAGGATACCCTGCTTTTCCGCTTCATCCAGCGCATAATATACGTCTTTGCCGACATCGATACGGAACAGTGGCGGCATGGCGACATAGATGTGCCCGGCTTCAACCAGCGGTCTGAAATGCCGCAGGAACAGGGCGCATAATAAGGTAGCGATATGGTAACCGTCGGAATCCGCATCGGCCAGGATACAGATTTTGCCGTAGCGCAAGTCTTTTAAATTGGATGAACCGGGATCAACACCTATGGCAATGGAAATATCATGCACCTCCTGTGATGCCAGCACCTGGTCAGGTTCAACTTCCCAGGTGTTCAGGATTTTTCCACGCAATGGCATGATGGCCTGGAACTCCCTTTCGCGCGCCTGTTTGGCGCTGCCGCCAGCGGAATCCCCTTCCACCAGGAACAATTCGGAGCGCCTGATATCCTGTGATGAGCAGTCGGATAGCTTGCCGGGCAAGGCCGGCCCGCTGGTTATTTTTTTACGGACGACTTTTTTACCGGCGCGTAAACGCTTTTGCGCATTTTCAATGGCCAGCATGGCGATAGCTTCACCCGCTTCGGTATGCTGGTTTAACCATAAACTGAAAGCGTCCTTGACGACACCTGATACAAAAGCGGCACATTCACGTGATGACAAACGCTCCTTGGTCTGCCCTGAAAACTGCGGATCAGTCAGTTTGACCGAAAGCACGTAACATACTTTATCCCAGACATCTTCCGGACTTAATTTCACACCTCGCGGCAGCAGGCTGTGGATTTCACAAAATTCGCGCAAGGCTTCAGTCAAACCGGTGCGCAAACCATTGACGTGCGTGCCGCCCTGCGCCGTCGGTATTAGATTGACATAAGACTCGGCGGTGAGCTCTCCGGCTTCGACCAGCCAGCTAAGCGCCCAGTCAACTGCTTCTGAAGTACCTGATATGCTGCCTGTAAAAGGTTCTGCCGGTATACATTCCTTTTCGTACAGGTTTTCGCCCAGGTAATCTGCCAGCCCGCCCTCATAGAACCAGCTTTCTGTTTCGCTTTTGTCAGCTGGTTTTTCCTCGGTAAAACTGACCTCCAGACCCGGGCATAATACAGCCTTGGCGCGCAATACATGTTTTAACCTGGTGACAGAAATCGACGGGTTATCAAAATATTTTTTATCCGGCCAGAAATGAATTTTAGTACCGGTGTTACGTTTACCGACGCTACCGGTTTTTTTCATCTTGCCTTTTTTTGCACCATGCTTGAATTCCATCTCATACACGTTGCCATCGCGACGGACTTCGACTTCCAGTTTTGACGACAGTGCGTTCACAACTGACACGCCAACACCGTGCAGCCCGCCGGAGAATTCATAATTTTTACTGGAAAATTTACCGCCCGCATGCAGGCGGGTAAGAATGACTTCCACACCCGGAACACCTTCTTCAGGATGGATATCTACCGGCATGCCACGGCCATTATCAGTCACGCTGACCGAACCGTCTTTGAATAAAACTACATCAATTTTGCTGGCATGCCCTGAAATCGCTTCATCAACACTATTATCGATAACTTCCTGCGCCAGATGGTTAGGCCGGGAGGTATCGGTGTACATCCCCGGCCGTTTCTGTACCGGTTCAAGACCTGTTAACACCTCTATGGACGAAGCATCGTATTTACTCATGTTTTTGCTTGCTCACTATCTCTACACTTTTCATTCGTGTGTTAAGGCTCTTATAGATACAAAAATTGGGCGCTACTTTAACACCTGAGAATTTTGCCAGCAATGCAGGGTTCATCATTCGTCGCTGGTCTTTGGTCGTTTATCAAAACACGAAAGACTAACGACAAACGACTAAAGACGTCCCAAACATCATTGTCGTAAGCGTGCTGTCTCTATAAACTCACTTTATGCCTGGCCTGAACAACAAACCGAACAGTCTCGATGCCTGTAATCCCGCCCTCAATGCAACCGTCTCGGCCTCGGCCGGCAGCGGTAAGACCTGGTTATTAATCACGCGTATCGTACGCCTGCTCATCGATGGCGCGGAACCCGGCAATATTATTGCGCTTACCTTTACCCGCAAAGCGGCCGGTGAAATGCAAATCCGCCTAAACCAGCGTTTGTTTGAAATGGCTATAGCAAGCGACTCGGAGCTGGAACAGCAGCTAGGGTACATAGGTTGCGACCCCAATGAGGACATCAGGATGGTTGCTCGCGATCTGTACGAAAAGCTGATGTCCAGCCTTTATCCGATACGCATCCAGACGTTTCACGCTTTCTGCCAGGATATTCTGTCACGCTTTCCGCTGGAAGCCGACATACCGCCGGGCTTTGATTTACTAGAAGACAGTAGCCTGCTGGAACGCCAGGCATGGCAGACATTATTCGATAAGGCGGGATCGCATTCGACATCGGATACAGATAACACCCGTTTAAATAATGCGCTGGATGCCATTATGCAGTTTTGCAATGGCCCCGATAACACACAAACCGCCTTGCGCAGTTTTTTATCACACCGCAGCGACTGGTGGGCATATACCGCCCATAGCCAGGACCCTGTTGAATTTGCCAGCCAGAAACTCGCGCAATCACTGCAGCTAGTGCAACAGAATGATAAGGATAGTAATGGACCGGTTGAGCAGTTTTTAAATGAAGCTAGCAGAAAAAAACTGACCCTGTTTGCCGGTCTTTTGCGTAACATCAAAAACAACACCAGAGAAGAACATGCCAGCAGTATTGAGGATGCTCTAAACAACAAAGCCGACAGCAATACTGTTTTTACATTAATACAATCCGCCTTTATAAAAAAGGACGGTGACATACTAGTTAAAGGTCGTCAATATAATCCGACACTGGAAAAGAAACTTGGCGCTGAAAATGCAAACCGTTTTGTAGAATTACATCTCGAAATGGCAGAGCGCATCCAGGGTATTAATGAACAGTTAAAACGTATACAGGCCCTGGAAATAAACCAGGCCTGGTACTACGCCGGCAATCAGTACGTGGAGATTTTCCAGCGGCTAAAAAAAGAAATGCGCCTGCTGGATTTCACCGACCTGGAATGGAAGTGTTACCGGTTATTACAGCATGCTGATAATGCGCACTGGGTACAGTATAAAATTGACCAGCGCATCGACCACCTGTTGATCGATGAGTTTCAGGACACCAATCCAACGCAATGGTCTTTACTGTCGCCGATACTGGAAGAAATTGCGGCCAACCCGGAACAGCGCTGCCGCAGTATTTTTCTGGTTGGTGACGAAAAACAGTCCATATATAGTTTCCGCCGTGCAAACCCCGCATTACAGGCACAGGCGAGTGAATGGCTGGCGGAGAATCTCGGCGCACAGGCAACACCGCTGGATTTCTCACGACGATCTTCACCTGCGATTATACATTGCGTTAACCGGATATTTGAACAGGATGATGTAAAAACCATAATGACCGGTTACAGCCATCATGATACCTGGTTACAGGAATTACCGGGCAAGGTGTTACTTTGCGACCTGTTCAGGCAGGATGAAAATGAAGAAAGCCCGGAAACAGAAGATATTGAAACCGCCAGTGGGCAAACATCTTACTTCCGCAATCCGTTGCAACAACCCCGTGTCGTTGACGATAAAACACTACGGCACAAAGAAGCAGACTACATTGCCAGGCAGATTCTACAGCTGACCGGCAAGCCTGAACTGATTACGGATAACGGCACCGTGCGCGCCATTGAATATGGTGACATCATGATCCTGATGCGCAACCGCACGCACATCGATATCTATGAAGACACACTGAAACATTATGCCATTCCTTTTATCGGCAGTAAGAAAGGCGGACTGCTTGATAACCTTGAAATACAGGACCTGAACTGCCTGCTTAACACACTGATAACACCATACAACAACCTCGCCCTGGCACAGGTATTAAAATCACCCATATTCAATGTCAGCGATGAAGACCTCATTGTGCTGGCCAGGCACGGAAAAAGTTCGCACTGGTATCAACGTTTATTACAACTACCAGCGGATCCTGGCATTGAACTGAGCAAGGCATTACGGCGGGCAGCCACGTTACTGCCCCGCTGGCAAAAACTTGCCGAACAACTGCCGGTGCACGACTGTCTGGACAAAATATTTTCCGAAGGCAATATCATAAAAAGATACATAGCCGCCAATAGAACCGAAAACCAGCAGAAAGTAGCCACCAACTGCCAGCGGTTTCTTGAACTTTCCCTGGAAACTGACAGCGGACGATATCCCGGTATAAGCCGTTTTCTGCAACGCCTGGCGCATCTTGAAAGTTTTTCTGACAACCCGCCCGAAGAACCCCTGTCGCGGTGCACGGAATCCCGCGTCAGAGTGATGACTATTCATGGCAGTAAAGGGCTTGAAGCACCCGTGGTTTTGCTGGCTGACTGCAACAGCACAAACAGCAGTAACAATGCCTATGCCAGCCTGGTTCGATGGCCAGCCAGTCAACCCCGGCCGGTAAATTTCCAGTTACAACTAAACAAGGACAATACCGACCAGATAACCCGGAAACTGCAGCAGGAAAAGCTCAATGAGCAGGCGCGTGAAGAACTGAATTTACTCTATGTTGCACTCACCCGGGCACGAGAACAGTTGTATATCAGCGGCATAGCCAGCGGCAGAAAGCAGACAGGCAGCTGGTATCAAATCATCAGCAGCGGGCTTGCGGAGCTCAGTCAATCAGATACCGGCATTGATGGAATAAACGGCAAAATACACCAGTATCTGTCATACGACAGTTCTGTAATTCGTTCTGCAGCAAGTAATGCAGAGAAACCTGCTGAGACACGGCTCGAAGTTGATACGCGGCTGTTAAAACCATTAAGCGGGCTTCCCAGCCCTGGTTTCATGATTGCCCCGAGTATGTCCGTTGCTGAACCCGATCTGTATGGCATTACTGAAAACATCACTGTAGCAGCTGATTCGGCATGCGCGGACAAAAACAATGCCAATAGCGCGTCCGCTTTCGATGAAACCGCGAATCAGGCAAAGTTGCGCGGCAGCATCATTCATCGGCTACTGGAACTGTTATGCAATGCCATGGTATACCCGGCCGGTAACGGCCTGATTTACGATATAAAACAGCAGCTTAAATCAGAAATTTCGCTACAAAATCCTGTTATCTCCGAGCATCTGGACAGCTGCATTCAGGAAGCTGTATCGGTATTCAATTACCCGGACTTTGAATCTATTTTCAATCCTGCCGCTGAATGCAAAACCTATAATGAAATGCCGATAATGTACGGGCAGGAAACACGGGTGGTTTATGGTATCGCTGATAGAGTTATTAAATCGGCTGACACTGTTTTCATCATTGATTACAAATCACATCAGCTGGATCAGGCGGAAACACTGCAGCAAGCAGCTTTAAAATTTTCTGACCAGTTGTCTTATTACCGTAACGGCATAAAAAAAATATGGCCGCAACACGCCGTTAAAACGGCGATATTATTCACCTTTTATAAAGAAATCGTCTGGCTGGAGTAAAAGAGTAGTTGGCAGTCATCAGTTAGCAGTTATCAGTAAAAAAGAAAAAAGCCTCGAATTTATCGAGGCTTTTTGGTTTATTATGAAAGTTTGTAAAGCTTTTTCTGCTAACTGCAAACTGACGACTGTCTACTTTCTTTCCTATTTACGCAACTCGGCAACCAGCTTGGCTACCGGTACATAACCAGGCAGTAATTGACCATCCTCTAACACTATTGCGGGAGTTCCACGCACACCTAATTCACGCGCTACCGCCATATGTTTCTTTATTGGATTATCACAATCTTTTTCCTCGACCGCACCACCCGCTTTAGCCGTATCCAGTGCTTTCTGCTGGTTTTCAGCACACCATACACTGATTGTTTTCTTCATGTCAGCATCACCTTTTAACGGCATAAAGATATACCTGACTTCAACATCCTTGGCCATGTAGTCAGGTATTTCGCTATGCAGGCGTCGGCAATAGGGACAGTCGATATCCGTTACCACGGTAATCGTGTTTTTAACCGTTTTAGGTTTATACACCACCATGTTTTTCTCGCCCAGCTCGTTGATTGCAGCCAGCCGAATATCAGATTTCGCATTCTCGCTGATATTTTCTTTCGTCACTATATCGTACAGGTCGCCCTGAATCATATAACGCGCATCTGCACTTATATATACAACCTGTGAGCCTACCGTTACTTCATAAAGTCCGGCGACTGGTGACTCTGAAATTTTATCCGGCTTAACGCTGGGCATGTTTTCAGCCAGTGACTGTTTTAACTTGTTGATAGTTGAGGTATCTGCGGGTACAGCAAACGAAGTTAATAATGCAGCAACGAATAAAAATAACGAGAATATTTTCATATATAAGACACCAGTAAATAATTAAAATCTATATATCTGTACAGTACTACTGTACAAAGACAACGGGAATTATAGTTAATTCCATGGAATGTTGATATAGCCGCTACATTTCTGATATTTTGCACGGAAATCGTAATGTGCGCCTAATGGCAACAAATTATACGTGGAAATCACCGGATCAGGCACGCGGATGGTGGGCCTGGTACATGTCGCGCAGGCGCTGGTCGGCAATGTGGGTATAAATTTGTGTGGTAGAAATATCGCTGTGCCCTAACAGCATTTGCACCACACGCAGGTCGGCGCCATGATTTAATAAATGCGTGGCAAATGCATGCCGTAAGGTATGCGGGGATAAATGCGCTGTATTTATACCCGCAAGCTGTGCATAACGCTTCACAATGTACCAGAAGGCCTGACGTGTCATCGCTGCTCCACGTCTGGTTACAAAAATCTCGCTACATAAGCTGTTTTTATTATTTGCCGTTTTTGACAATAATTGTGGCCTTGACTGCTGGTAATATTTCATTAACCAGTCAAGTGCAACCTCACCCACCGGAACCAGCCGTTCTTTATTGCCTTTACCAACAACCCGAATCACACCCTGTTGCAAAGATATCTGCGATGTTTGCAATGTTATTAATTCACTGACACGCAATCCAGTCGCATATAAAACTTCAAGCATTGCCCTGTCTCTCAAGCCTAAAACATCGGAGGAATCAGGCGAGGCTAATAAATCCTCGATTTGTTGCTCATTCAGGGATACAGGCAGCGAATGTTCACCTTTAGGTGATGCAAGTAAACGCGTAGGATCTTCACTAATCCTGTTTTCACGATGAAAAAAAAGATAAAAACGGCGAAGCGTCGATAACAGTCGAGCAACTGACCGTCGCTTTTGTTTTATTCGATAGTTAAAGGCAAGAAAATCCTGTATGGTTTCAGCATCAACATTCAACAGTGATAGATGTTTTTCCTTTAACCATAAAGCAAAACCAGCCAGGTCATTTCTGTATGCCGACAGAGTATTTTCACTTAAACCGTTTTCCATCCATAACTGGTCAATGAAATGTTCAATTATTTTTTGTTCAGGCAACAATATCTGGTCAAATTTAGCCATGGCGACATTTTACATGAACCCGTATAACTTAATATCAGGCACAATTACTGATAAAAAAAGCCACTCATATAAATTAATGAGTGGCTTTTCTCGTTAGCCGTGTCATAAGCATCAACGGCGATTGCGCGTTTTCGGCTTAAGGGCCTGCTCTATTTTTGCCATTTCCTTCCTGGTCCAGTCTTCAACAAACCTGGCAACTGCAGCTTCCTTTCTCTCTGCCATTTTAATCAGCAGTTCCTGTCGTTTCCTTGTTACCGCAAGCTCCGCTTTTGCTTCTGATAATGCAGAGGCTGCCTCTGCAATGTGCTCACGCAATTGCTGCTTGGTAGCGGTACTACCTTTCATTGTGTTATTAGCGGTTACTGCTTTTTTTTTTGACAACTTTCTTCTTGGCCACTTTTTTCTTGGCAGCGACTTTCTTCCTGGTTGCTACTTTTTTCTTGGCAGCAACTTTCTTCTTGGTTGCTACTTTTTTCTTGGCAGCGACTTTCTTTTTAGTTGCTACTTTTTTCTTGGCAGCAACTTTCTTCTTGGTTGCTACTTTTTTCTTGGCAGCAACTTTCTTCTTGGTTGCTACTTTCTTCTTGGTTGCTACTTTTTTCTTCACAGCAGTTTTAGCTGCAACTTTTTTCTTTGCTGTCGTTTTTTTCTTAGCAACTTTTTTTGTGGTACTAGCCATCTTATATTTCCCCGTTAGTGAGTTACGCACAAAAGTATAAGGCGAAATCTTAATTTATCAAACTTTTTTTATTAATTAAATAAGTTGTTTAACATTAAACTTTGTTTTTTATTAAAAAACATGCATTCAATTTTACTTTTCTTGCATTAATCATTAACCTCATAAGCCATTCAATCAGGAACAGATTATTGATAGCAAACCGGCCAGGTTGCCTGTTAACGTTAGCGGTAAAGCAAAAATGAAACTTGAACAAAAATCGATTTATGCTGCTATTACAGCATTTTCAGCACATGCAGCGTCATTGCCGGCATGGCATTATTCACGCATTCGCAAATGACACCGGGATGCAATGCGTAAAACAGATGGCATTGAGGTATGGCAACAACGGCGATATGTTGTGCCATTAAGTCATTCACTAAAAGAATCGCAAACAGTTTTTTATTTAATCTTAGTGCGGTTGCCAAATACAGGAAAACCGTTGCAAGTAAAAATACGACACTAATTTAATGGGCTATTGTTAGTTTACCCGTTTCATTAAATAAAAACTGACTGCGATTAGCATTAGTAATGGCATTGAAGCACTCAGCACCGGAGTGATATTCAATGCCAGGCCAAGATGGTTAATCACTCGATTAATCACGTAATACACCACACCAATAAGAATACCCAGTACAATTCGTTGCCCAATGCCTCCACTGCGTGGCGTTGTTGCGAACACCACAGGCATTGCAATCAGAAGCATCGCCAGGCATGTTAATGGGGTAAAGACTTTTATCCAGAACTCCAGCATGTACTCATCGTCATCCAGGTGATTGTCCTCAAGATACTGACTGTAATTTAATAAATCCTGTGCAGACATATCCTGTGACGTCAGCTCAATAACAGAAAATAACTCCAGTATAACGAGCTGCTTCAATCTCATCAGTTTTTCAAATGCTACTGTTACACCAGTTTCTGTAATATCTGAACGTTTAATATCATGTAAAACCCACTCCTCATCCTGGTATTGTGCTTTATCGGCATAAATTATCGTGCTTAACTCGCGCTTATCATTGAGTTCATACACATAAATCTGATGTAATACATTGTCCGGCAATATTTGTTTAACATTAATGTATCGATTACCGTCCCGCATCCAGACATTATTCATCCCGGCAAAGATTAGTTTCTTTTCTATCGCCTCCGCACGATAAGACTTGGCCATACTCGTCGCAGCCGGTACAATATATTCGCCGATAACTGCCACCAGAAGCGCAATAATCAACCCTGTCTGCAGCACCGAGCGGGTAATTCGCACGGTACTGATGCCTGAGGAGCGCATAACTATCAATTCAGAATTGGCCGCCAAAGCGCCCAGGGATAAAATTCCGCCAAGCAATAAAATTGATGGTGAAAGCATATACAGGCGTTGTGGCAAACCAAGCAAAACATACACCGCTGCCTGCAATACACCATAGTCACCTTTACCGACGTCTTCCAGTTGCGAAATAAAATCGATAAATACAAATATCGACAATAAGACTAATGCTGAAAGCAAAAAACCCAGAATGACTGATCTGGCTATATAACGATCAATAATCACCAACGCACCCCTCTAAGCCGACACGCTTTTGGATTGGCCAGTATTAACTCTGACAGAAGCCAGATAGCCGCGGCGCTTTAATAAAACCAGGGTAACGATAATGGCAATAATATGGGTCCACCACGTGCCAACCCATACTGGAACAGTTTGCTGTGCTATCCATGAGTATGAAACACTGATCAGGTTTGAATATATCAGGTACAAAACCAGAGCCAGCGCAAGTTTCGCATAGCGGCCGCTGCGAGGGTTTGTATAACTTAGCGGCAAGGCCATGAATGCAACGATAACAGTGGCTATCGGCACTGTTATCCGCCATTGCAGTTCAGCCTGATCCACTGGCCGTGTTGAAGACCATATTTCAGACATACTTTTAGTCTGTTCCGACAGATGCGCTTTCACCTGTTTTCTGTCGATATAAATACCGTAATCTTTATATTTAATAATTTTAAAATCAGCCTTTCCGGCATTGCCGATATAATGCGTGCCATCATACATCATCATGTAACGCCGGCCGTCATCATCATAATAACTGCTGGTGCTGGTAGCCAGGTCGACATTATTTTTATTTTCCCTCTGCAGTTGATAAAAGACATTTTCGATTTGTTTATTTTGTTTATTCTCTGACTCCAGAAATAATACACCGCCGCCTCTACTCGCACGGTTGAACTGCCCTACCATCAGGGTATCGACTTCTACCTGGCTGCGAACTTCGGCTTCAATCATGGCGCGCTGACGCGCGATCATCGGCTGCACATACATTAACAATATCACCAGCAGAAGCGTAACCGGCAGCGTAATTAACATTATTGGACGATACATTTGCATTGGACCAATACCTGCAGAGGTTAATGCAGTCATTTCACTGTCATGATAAAGTCTGCCCAAAGCCAGCAATATGCCCATTAACAGGCCAAGCGGAAGCAGATTCACAGCAAATTCAAACAGGCTGTTTATTAAATAGGGCAGAAACGCCCTCACAGGAATAATACCTTGCGTAACCCAGCTTAATAGATGGACGATCTCGGTACCGAGCACAAGAACCAGCAAAACAAAGATAACCGATAAAAATGATACCAGTATCTCCCTTGCAATATATTTATCGATAATTGTCAGTTTCATTATTTTGCTGAAGAATTGATTTCATCAAAATTTTAAGCATTTATTAACATGAGTTTACTTATATAAATTGTATAAATGACAGTAATCTTTGAGATAGCTCAATATCACACCATAAAATTAACTATTTCACTGTTCTCACGGCGCCAAATTAAATAGAATTAACCTTTTTCTTTCACGAGCACTATTTTACTCGGAGTAATCATGGAATATACAGTCAAAAGTGGCAATCCTGAAAAACAGCGGATCGGCTGTGTCGTAATTCCAGTCTATGCATCCAGAAAACTTTCACCTTCCGCCAAAATCATCGATAAAGTAAGTAATGGTTATATATCGAACCTGGTTCGGCGCGGCGAAATTGAAGGTGATTTAGGCAACATCCTGTTATTACACAATGTCGAAAATACCTTGTGTGACCGTGTTTTACTTATTGGCTGCGGTAAGGAAAAAGATGTTGACTTCAACACGTTTTACAAAATAAACCGCACCATGGTGAAAACACTGAAGTCCAGCGGAGCGACTGAAATTGCTTCCTACCTCACCGAAATCCAGGTTAAAAATAAAAACATCAACTGGAAAATCCAGCACTCGATCCTCGCTATTGAAGAAGATTTATACAAATTCAACCTGTTAAAATCTAAAAAGAAAGAAACCCGCCGGCCGTTAAGAAAATTTATATTCAGTGTACATGGCCGCGGTCAACTGATGGAAGGCGAACAGGCCGTTCGACAGGGCATGGCGATTGCCTCCAGCATCAGCCTGGCAAAAGATTTAGGCAACCTGCCTGGCAATATATGCACACCAGAGTACCTGGCAAGTCAGGCAGTCAAACTCGATAAACAGCACGGCAATATATGTACCAATGTTTTAGAAGTAGCAGACATGGAAAAACTGGGTATGGGCGCACTGTTATCCGTCACCAGGGGCAGCCGTCAGCCAGCCAAATTAATCACCATTGAATACATGGCAGGTGAAAAAAAACAGGCCCCTATTGTATTCGTTGGCAAAGGCGTCACCTTTGACTCCGGCGGTATCAGCCTGAAACCGGGCGAGGCGATGGACGAAATGAAGTTTGATATGTGCGGCGCCGCCAGCGTTATCGGGGTGATGAGCGCCTGCGCAGAACTGCAATTGCCCATTAACCTGGTTGGCATCATACCATCGGTCGAAAACATGCCTGACGGCTCCGCTTCCAGACCCGGCGACATTGTAACCAGCATGTCGGGACAGACGATAGAAATTCTAAACACCGATGCCGAAGGCAGACTCATATTATGTGATGCCCTGACATACGCGGAAAAATTCAAACCGGATGTGGTGATCGACATTGCCACATTAACCGGTGCCTGTGTTATTGCGCTTGGCGCGCACTCGGCAGGACTGCTTGGCAACCATAATCCGCTGGCTAACGATTTATTATCTGCCGGTCAGACCAGCGGTGACCGCTGCTGGCAATTACCGCTCTGGGAAGATTACCAGGAACAGCTGAAAAGCAATTTCGCGGACATGGCCAATATCGGCGGCAAGCCCGCAGGCACTATCACCGCGGCCTGTTTCCTGTCACGCTTCACCAAAAAATATCATTGGGCGCACCTCGACATTGCCGGTGTAGCCTGGAAAAGTGGCAAAGAGAAAGGCGCCACTGGAAGACCCGTTGGCCTGCTGACACAGTACGTTCTCGATCGAGTAAAAGATGAAAACTAAACAACCGGCACCTGATTACAACCCGGAAGATATTCCGATACTCGATGATATTATCGAAAAGGGAATTACTGACGATACCGGGATAGAGTCAATAGATGATATCACCGAAACGGAGGATGAGGTTACCGAAGCAGCGCGATTCGATATCAATGCCTTTTTGGACAATGCGGGCATGGACTCCGAGAACACCATTACTGCTGAAACCGGGCCTCAGCCAGGCGAGCTGGATGGTATTCTAGAAACGCAAGACAATACAGCTGAAATACAGTTTGCCTACGAAGAGAGTAGTGAAATAGAATTTTACCAGGATGATGATGAAGATGCCCTGGACGACTCTATGCCCGAAGCGACAGTCTATTATGCAGACGAGGATGATTATGAATCCGGCATCGATGTACAGGCTGACGAACCGGCTGACCAGGCTATTATCGAACCCATCTCCGTGGGAACGATCGTTAAAGACATTGTTCGGGAAATGATGCCGGACCTGGAGCAGCAGTTGGTGTTTATGCTGCAGAAAGCGATTGAAGAAAAACTGCCCAGGGAATTAATCAAATCCTCCGACACTGGTAAACATACCAATAATGCCATAGTTAACGACACAGATAACGATAACTGATCGCCCACTGCTTCAGATTAAATTCAAACCCGCACTCCCAAGAGCATTGATGCTTGTTGTATAATTCTGCGTTTTGAATCTGCTCATCCGAGTCCATAATGGAAAAAACCTACAACCCGCAAGACATCGAACACAAGTGGTACGAAATCTGGGAGAACAACGGTTATTTCAATGCCGATCAAACCATAGAAGGCGCCGACACCCAGGCAGCCAAAACAGGTGCAGAACGCGAAACCTTCTGCATCATGATACCGCCGCCAAATGTGACTGGTCACCTGCACATGGGCCATGCTTTCCAGGACACAATCATGGATGCGATGATTCGTTATCACCGCATGAAAGGCGACGATACCCTGTGGCAGGTTGGTACTGACCATGCCGGTATCGCCACCCAGATGGTGGTTGAGCGCCTGATCAATGCCGAAGGCAAAACGCGTCATGACTATGGCCGCGAAAAATTCACCGAAAAAATCTGGGAGTGGAAAGAAAGCTCCGGCAATACCATTACCCGGCAGTTGCGCCGCATGGGCGCATCCCTCGACTGGTCGCGCGAACGTTTCACCATGGATGAAGGCCTGTCCAGAGCAGTTACCGAAGTATTCGTGCGGCTCCACGAAGAAGGACTGATTTATCGTGGCAAGCGCCTGGTAAACTGGGACCCGGTTTTACATACGGCCGTTTCAGACCTCGAAGTATTATCCACAGAAGAATCAGGACACATGTGGCACATGCGCTACCCTCGCAGCAATGGCGCAGGTTATGTCGTGGTTGCCACCACCCGCCCGGAAACCATGCTGGGTGACTGCGCGGTTGCCGTGCATCCCACCGATGACCGTTATTCCTACCTGCTGGGCGAATTTCTTGAGCTGCCGCTCACCGGCCGCAAGATTCCCGTCATCGCCGACGAACATGTGGACCCGGCATTCGGTACTGGCTGCGTCAAGATCACCCCGGCACATGATTTTAACGACTACCAGGTGTGGACGCGCCATAAAAACAAATCCGAGATCCGCGATTTACCCGATGGCGGATTGATCAATATATTCACCGTTGATGCAGCTATTCGCGACAACAGTGAAGACAAAAACAATGTTATCCCGGAAACCTATATCGGTCTGGACCGTTATCAAGCGCGCAAACGTATCGTCGCCGACCTTGAAGCTGCAGGCCTGCTGGAAAAAATTGATGACCATAAACTCATGGTGCCGCGAGGCGATCGCTCACACGCCGTCATCGAACCCTATTTAACCGACCAGTGGTACGTCAAGGTTGGCCCGCTGGCAAAACCGGCCATTCAAGCGGTAAAGGACGGCAGCATTAAATTTGTACCGGACAACTGGAAGAACACCTATTTTGAATGGATGCACAATATCGAAGACTGGTGCATCTCCCGGCAAATCTGGTGGGGGCATCGCATTCCGGCCTGGTACGACGGCCTTGGCAATGTCTATGTCGGCCACGACATCGAAGACGTCCGCCGTAAAAATAAACTGCCCGATGACTTCGAGCTAACCCAGGATGAAGACGTACTGGATACCTGGTTCTCATCCGCGCTGTGGCCCTTCTCGACATTAGGCTGGCCCGATAAAACAGCCGAGCTGGAAAAATATTACCCGACCAATGTACTGGTAACCGGCTTTGATATTATTTTCTTCTGGGTCGCGCGCATGATTATGATGGGACTTAAATTCATGGATGATGTGCCCTTTCGTGAAATTTATGTTCACGGCCTGGTGCGTGATGCCGAGGGCCAGAAGATGTCAAAATCAAAAGGCAATGTACTCGATCCGCTGGATGTCATCGACGGCATCGATCTTGAATCGCTGGTGAAAAAGCGTACCTCGGCGGTGATGCAAACCTACCAGATCGAGCGCATCGAAAAGCTCACCCGCAAAAACTTCCCTGATGGTATTCCCGCATTCGGCACCGACGCCATGCGTTTTACCTTTGCATCTTTGGCCACCACCGGACGCGACGTGGTCTTCGCGCCTTCACGTATCGAGGGCTATCGCAACTTCTGCAACAAGCTGTGGAATGCAACACGCTATGTACTAATGCAGACGGAAGCCAGGGATACCGGTTTGCTGGATGATGGCAGCGACAACCCCGATGTGGTGTTGTCACTGGCGGACCGCTGGATTATTTCACGCCTGCAGCATATCGAAACACGCATTGCGCAACATTACACAAACTCGCGTCTCGATCTGATGGCGCAGGACCTGTACGCTTTTGTCTGGGAAGATTACTGCGACTGGTATCTGGAATTATCAAAGCCCGTTTTATTCAATGACGCCACACCGGAAAACCAACAACGCGGCACCCGGCGTACACTGGTTCGCGTACTGGAAACCATACTGCGCCTGAACCACCCCATCATTCCGTTTATTACCGAAGAATGCTGGCAGAATGTCGCCAGGCTGGCCGGACGCAAAGGCGACACCATCATGCTGCAGCCTTACCCTGAAGCCGACAGCAGCAAGCTTGACGAAAAAGCGGAACATGACCTGGAGTGGGTAAAAACCTTCATCAGCGGTGTACGCCGTATTCGTTCAGAGATGGATATTCCTCCTGGCAAACAATTGTCCGTATTGCTGCAGAATGCCTCTGACGAAGACAAATCTCTTTACAACGAAAACCAGGCATTTATCGAAACATTAGCAAAGCTGGAAAAAGCTGAATGGCTGGACGAAAACGCTGAAGCACCGGAATCAGCACCCGCCCTGGTTGGTCAAATGAAAATCCTGATTCCACTTGCCGGCCTTATTGATAAAGAGGCAGAGCTTGCCCGGCTGGAAAAGGAAATCGGCAAGCTGCAGGTCAACGTTGATAAGACTACAGCAAAACTGGTCAATAAAAACTTTATCGACAAGGCACCGGCGGCTGTTGTTGAAAAAGAACGCGCGCGCCTGGCTGAAATGACGCACGCGATAGAACAGCTAAAGGAACAGGCGGAAAAGATTAGCGCATTGTAACAATGTTTTTGGTCTTTGGTCTTTGGTCTTTGGTCTTTGGTCTTTGGCCCTTAGACTAACGATTAATAACTAATGACCATCAACTGATGGCTGACAAAACTTCTTGCAACATATCGACATAGCAAGTTATCCTTTCGTCGCACCAAATACAAACCGAAATAAATATGCAAACACCAGAAAAAACCGAACAGATACGGCAAACCCATGCCAGCCTGATTTTAGCCGTAGTACAAACCATTCATAATCAGGAATTAAAACCGCGTCTTGACGTGGTGTTACAGCAGTCCGAGCAAAATGGCTGGCATGCGCTGGTTAATGTCATTAACAAAATTGTTGCCGGCAGTCGCGAAGATTCACTGCTCAATGGTCTTGATGATGAAGATACGGTTATTGTCGACAGCATTCTGCGTGGCCTCAAAGATCCGGAAACCCTGCCAAAAGCAGAACAGACCGGGGATGCCACCCAGGCCGCACCCATGCTTGCGCGTTTAATCAACGAAGCACGCCGCGGTGATCATAACGCGCTTTCCATGCTGGGCACGATGGCGGAACAGATGTCCCGCGCCGGCGGTGACATGGCAAGCCTCAGCGCCGTTATCAAAAACATGATTGACGGTGAGCGTAACCTCGACAAACTATGTACCCGCATGGGACCACAGGGTGAATCACTTATCACGCAAATACTCAGTGAACTGGCCAGGCTGGACACGCACTAAGTAACCGCACAACAGTGAACATACTGACGTTCATCGCTATCAGCCTGGTCATTGTTTTACACATCCTGTTTCTTGTGCTTGAAACGTTCCTCTGGAACACGGCATTCGGCAGAAAGACATTTGGCTTATCTGAAGAATACGCAAAACAGTCAGCAGTGTTAGCAGCTAACCAGGGTTTATATAATGGCTTTCTTGCTGCTGGCCTTATATGGGGATTACTCAGTACCGATGGATTTGAAGTACTGTTGTTTTTCCTTGGCTGCATTATTATCGCAGGCATCTTTGGCGGTATTACGGCGAAAGCGCCAATATTATGGATACAGGCGCTGCCTGCCGCTGTGGCAATGTTGTTACTTATCTTTAGCTGACAAATCTTCTCAACAGCAAAGACATCCATAAATTGATTGAAAAAAGAACATATATGGACGCCCGGCTGATATCCATAATCAAATACTATAACCGCAATAATTATGCCCCCATCACCGCCGGATAAAACGGCATCGTCAGCTGCTGTAACGGCTGTCTATCGCACCTTGCCGAGAAGCATCTGGGTGCTTGGATTTGGTTCACTGTTCATGGACATGTCATCGGAGCTGGTTCACAGCCTGCTGCCGATATTCATGGCCACGGTGCTCGGTGCATCCATGATGACCATTGGCATCATCGAAGGCATTGCCGAAGCCACGGCTGCGGTCTCCAAAGTTTTCTCCGGTGCATTTAGCGATTACTTCAGGAAACGCAAGTTCCTCGTCGTTCTCGGCTACGGTTTGAGCGCCATTACCAAGCCGATATTCCCGCTTGCGACCACAGTCTGGTGGGTGTTCGGCGCACGTTTTGTTGACCGCATCGGTAAAGGCATTCGCGGCGCGCCGCGCGACGCCATGGTAGCCGATATCGTCCCGGCACAGCTCAGGGGCGCTGCTTACGGTCTGCGCCAGGCCCTCGATTCGGTGGGGGCTTTTGTCGGACCGCTGCTCGCGGTGGCATTCATGATCTGGTTTGCTAACGACATCAAGGCCGTGCTGTGGGTGGCGGTCATTCCGGCATTCCTCGCCGTCCTGCTGCTGATTGTTGCGGTGCGTGAACCGGAGACTTCAGAACATGCTCCAGGTTCCAGCAACAGCCTGGCCTTTGCCGATGCCAGGCATCTGTCCCTGCGCTACTGGCTCATCGTCGCGCTTGGCGCGGTGTTTACCCTCGCCCGGTTTAGCGAAGCATTCCTGATACTCCGCGCACAGGATGTCGGGCTCGCTGTCGGCTACGTGCCCTTCATCATGATCGTCATGAATATTGTCTACGCCACATTTGCCTACCCGGCTGGCGCGGCGGCCGACCGGCTGTCGGCACGAACACTACTGATGTTCGGGCTAGGGGTACTCATCGTTGCGGATGCCGTTTTGGCCATGGCGTCTTCGCCCGGTATCGCATTCCTGGGTGCGGCATTCTGGGGCCTGCACATGGCGCTTACCCAGGGACTGCTCTCGAAACTGGTAGCCGACACGGCACCCGCCACGCTTCGCGGTACGGCCTTTGGCATTTTCAACCTGGTGAGCGGCGGCGCACTGCTGCTGGCAAGCGTCATTGCAGGCTTGTTATGGAGCATGTATGGCGCTTCGTCTACGTTTATTGCCGGCGCGCTGTTTGCGGCCTTCGCAGCAATGGGGTTACTGCTTTACCATCCTAAAAGATAAACATCGACATCCATTAAATGTCTCCGGTCGAACATTATAAATAAATCTCGCAGAGTCGCAAACACGCAGATAGAAGAAGAATATTGTATCTTTCTTTGCGGCTTCGTGTCTTCGCGAGAAATAACATTCGGGTTCAGAGCAAACTGTTTCAGGCCATTTCCATAGCTCATATCAGCACAACGCATCATCGGCCGAGATGCTGCCTTCAATCCAGTCCATTACCAGCATGCTGTTTTAAAAACAGCTAAGGTGAAGGCAACAGTCTTATCACTGCACGTCCGCAGCCACTTATTTAAGTTCGCTGTTTCCATCCATGAACTTCAGCTTGAATTTAAAGCTGTCAATCTTCCAGTTATTACCGATATTAACCAGGCCAAACTTGTACGTACCAACAAAGGTCCTGGTATTGATCCCGGATGGATTAGGCCTGTAGTGAATGGCAATGCCGTAGCAGAATGCCTGCGCGTGGTCCCCTCTTACATCAATGAGCAGGTTCCCGGATTGATGGTGGATGGCTTCGATATCCTTCAGCCCCTCGTCCCAGGAATCGACGATCTGTTGCGGCGTTAATGTAGCAGGCTCGCCACCAGCCATCGATGTCATATCGAATAACACGGAGTCCGCAAAACATGCTTTCACTCTTTCCCATTCCCTTTTGTCAGTACCAATAAACAGGTTGTTAATCGTCCTGGTAATAGCATTTTCCTTGATTAGCCTGTGCATTTCATTTTCTATCATGGGTGCCTCCTTATATTTCTATAAGCTTACAGCTAACAGTGACGATCATCGATATAGCCTGATAGAACTGCTCTGTTAGCGGTAAATGGATAGCTCTCTATCACGTCTTTCAAAATCTATATCTTCAACTGAATCTATAGCCTCAATAGCGCAAACATAGTCTTCCGGCAGTGCATTTTCCCTGGCGCCTGTCAGCACATGCGCCTTGTACCAGTCCAGCGGTTTCAATGCTGGATCAATATGGGTTGCATAGTAGGTAAAGGCTTCAATGACAGAGCCGCTATTCAGCCTGATGACAACATCTTTTTGTTCATAGCCGTACCCTTTCCCCTCTATTCTATCCAGTACCGATTTTTCTTCATAAGAAATATCGAACAGTACCCCGTGAACATAATGCGCCAGGTTCCCTGTGTTACATGCATCGCACTTGGCAGAACCGTCTTTATGACTTTTTTTATGAAATCGAAGTTCGTGCTTTTCGAGTATACCGGTACCGACTTTTGTTGCTGAAGGCACTCTTGCGAGCAGCCGCCTGATCGACATATTCGAGCCATAAGAAAAATAGTACAGGCGTTTTTCCATGTTTAGCTGTTCTCTGTCGGCCAGGGTCTTTGTCCTTCTGCTTCAATCCATGCGCTCACCCATCCGGGCATCTCCGCCGCTGCCCAGTCTTCCTCACCGAATAGCCTGGCAACATCACTCACCGGCACCAGTCCCTGTTTAGAGGTAACACCCATCTTCATTAAGGCTGAAGAACATATTTGATTATTTCTGTGAGTTTCCTGCAGGAAGTAAAACCAGCGGCCATCATGACAGAGAAGCCGCGTCGTCAATGTGAAGCTGGCAAGGAATGGTATCCTTCTGCGGAACCGCACGCTTGCGCCGCCTACAGCGACTCCCCACTTATGTTTTTTCAGCAGGTCAGTGAAACCAGCACGAGAGGAGAAATCCCATCGCCCCAGTTCCATGTAGTTGAAGTAGCGGGCATTGTTCAGTTCCATAAACATATCGATATCTGAAATCCCTGCCCGCAGCTGTAAAACGCTGCTGTCCCTGAAACTCAATTTTGATTTGAATTTCGCCTTAATGATGGTTACAGCAAATTTCAGTACTGGATACATAAACTGTAATCCCTCAATGCAAAACGCTGTCTAGCCTTTTGTCTTTTTATCGGAATGGCCGAGATCTTTTTCCGGTGCAATCTCATCCCGAACCAGTTGCTTGAGTTCCGTTATCTCCGGGAAACGGCCGGCTTCCTTCCTCGACCATACCAGTTTGCCGTTCACCCTCACCTCGAAGACGCCGCCCGTACCGGGACGAAGGTTTAATTCGCTTATCTCCTGGTCGAAGGTCGTCAGTAGCTCCTGCGCCATCCAGGCAGCACGCAATAACCACCGGCACATATTACAATAATGAATTTCGACTTTGTTATCCACGTCATCACCATCAAATATTATTTTGCTCAAAATTAAAGCTGTTAAACAATAACGAAATCATCCACAATCAACACTTAATAACACTAAAGAATTTTTTACTTTGAAGCCAAATCATTATCACAAAATATTTAATAGCACTGGACTGAGTCTATTATTGCTGCCTGATAATTGCTAGCATTAATACATGCGTGAAACCACTTTCAGCGTCCTGTTTGCCGTAGCCATGCCAGTCATTGCTATCCCGGCACACGCTGTCAGTCAGGCCACATCACAGCTGAACGGTTTTCGCGCAGCCCCACTGGAAATTCTCGCTGATATTGCCGTGCGCGGAGCTGACCGCCAGAGCAAGGGTGGCCCGATGTCACGCGCTGGCTACGATCTTGCCCTGCTGTTTTACGAACATCGCGACTACAACATGCACGGCGGCTTAGCGGTCCTGAAAAAACCGTTCAGGCCTTCTAATCCTTTAATGCACGTTAGCGACGATTATGTTGTCATCGATGCGGTCGCGGACGGTGATGTCAACCAGCTTGCCGCCGGGCTGGTACAGCTCGGCATGCAGAATCCATCAATTTTCGGGCGCTACGTATCCGGCCGTTTGCCGATCTCGTCACTCGAGCAGGCAGCGTCAATTGTACAACTGCGTTTCGCCCGCGCGTCAATGGCTGCGACCATGGCAGGCAATGTCACCAGCCAGGGCGACATCGCGCAACGCTCGGATGTTGCTCGCAATATCTTTGGCGTCGACGGCACGGGCGTCACCGTTGGTACCCTGTCAGACAGCTACAACTGCAAAGGTGGCGCCGCGGCCGATGTGTCAAGCAATGACCTGCCGGCAGGTGTCGTCGTGCTTGAAGAGGAAACCGGCTGCGGCAGCGGTACGGATGAAGGCCGGGCAATGATGCAAATCGTGCATGATATCGCACCGGGTGCAAACCAGGCGTTTCATTCGGCATTCAACGGCATGGCGAATTTTGCCAACGGCATACTCCAGCTGCATTCCATTGCCAATGCCGATGTCATTGTTGATGACGTTTACTATTATGCCGAACCCATGTTCCAGGACGGTATCATCGCGCAGGCCATCGACACCGTAAAACAGGACGGTGCTGCCTGTTTCTCATCCGCGGGCAATGCTGCCACCCATTCCTACGAAGCAAATTTTGTCAGCTCGGGACAACCGGGTTACTTCCCCGGCAGCACACGGCATGACTTCGACCCGGGCGCTGGTGTCGATTCGCTGATGCAGGTCACGATACCGGGCCACGTACAGGTCACCATCGTGCTGCAGTGGCAGGACCCGTTTTTTTCGGTCAGTGGTTCGCCCGGCGCGGCCAGCAATATCGACCTGTTGCTGTACTCGAATTCCGGCCAGGCCATAACAGGGAGTATTTACAACAATATAGGCGATGACCCGGTCGAGATTATGCAATATACCAATACAAGTGGCATATCCAAAACTTACCAAATTGGCATCGAGCATAGAGCCGGACCATTTCCAGGCAAGATCAAGTTCGTCTATTTCGGCAATATGACAATAAACGAATATGCCACCAACAGCGGTACGACCTATGGACACAACATGGCCGCAGGCGCACGCTCGGTTGGCGCCGCGCGCTACACCCAGACACCCGAGTATGGTCAGTCACCACCGCTGCTCGAATCTTTCTCATCCAGGGGCGGCACCCCGATACTGTTCGACACAGCCGGCAACCCGGTGAATATCCTGCGCCAGAAGCCCGATATCGTCGCACCTGACGGCGGCGACACGACCTTTTTCGGCTTTGATTACGAAAGCAACGGCTTCCCGAATTTCTTTGGCACTTCAGCGGCCGCACCGCATGCAGCCGGCGTTGCAGCATTGCTGGCTGACCAGGACCCTTCAATTACCGTCGATGATATCTACACCGCAATGCAGGACACGGCCATCGACATGAATAGCACGGGCGTCGACTTTATCAGCGGTTATGGACTGATCCAGGCGGATGCCGCGCTGTACACCAGGGACTACGATGCCGACGGCGTGCTGAATCCTGATGACAACTGCCTGCTTGACGCCAATCCCCTGCAAACCGACACCGATGGCGATGGTATCGGCAACACCTGCGACTCCGATGATGACAATGACGGCCTTAGCGATACCGATGAAGCGGTATACGGCAGCAACCCGCTGCTTGCCGACACCGATGGCGACACTCTCATCGATGGTGACGAGGTCCACCTGTACCTCACCAACCCGATACTGAAGGATACCGATAGCGACGGCTTCAATGACAACGAGGAAATCGCTGCCGGCAGCGGCCCGAACGACCCGAACGACATCCCGGGCGCGGCGACAGGTGATATCAATTATGACGGCAGCATTAACGCGGGAGACCTAGTGCTGATGACACAGTTCGTGGTGTATGGAGTGGTTCCGGATACGAACCAGAAACTGCGCGCCGATATCGCACCGAGAATTAATGGTGCTGCCGCACCGGATGGCAATCTCAACGCGGCTGACCTGATGCTATTACAGCGGCTGGTTACCGGAATTATTAATAATTAAGGCAATTCTGATTAATTATCACTCATGCGAAACTGCATACAGATTTAGTAGGAAGACCGGGGCAAGGCTGACGAGCGTATGCTAAAAGCAGAAATTTTCCATTCACCGCCACGCCTGATTGTCGACACTTTAATGACTGCCTCGCCTTTGTCAAATGTCGCTTTGGCTTCGTAATTTGCGGTAAATGATATCCCCGATGTGCTGAAACTTACGTTGGCATTGCCGGAAGCACCGTCATACTTACGCAGTTCCCCAAGCGATCCGAACCAGTTAAATATACGGTCTATTTCATCGGGCGTGGCTGAATTAATCAGCTTATCGTCTGCATATTTGAACAGCGTTTGCCTGTTCATGGCAGCCAGGATAACCGGTGTCACTTTATCTACATATGCTTTACTTTCCTCGTCTACTCCTGCTCCCTGGTAAACGATGACAGCATAAAAAACAGCAAATATGACAACGGTTACGGGAATTACGAAACCTAGTAATGTTATAAATTTTTTCATTGCTGTCCCATTAACTTTTTTGCAAGGTCAATAAATCATTGATGTGTATGTAAGTGCCTGTATTTAAGCCATTCGAGACATGAACTGGAGGTCGTTGCCTGAGACACGCTGTAAATACATCCATGTACGCTCGAATGCCGCTTCCATGCGGCATGCGGTCTCAGGCAACGACCTCCAGTTCATACCTCTATCAGTTAATGGGACAGCAATGAATTTTTTTCATTCCTTTTTTCCTTTAATGATTTATATCATTGTTTTTTATTGATTTTAACCGGGTTTGGAAAATGAATCAGGTGTATCGGACAATAACACGCCCCATGTTTATTATTCCTGGGCCGTTCATGGTGGCTCAACACCCGCATCCATGCGGGTGATGGTTATTGTCCGATATTCCTGATTCATGTCTGTTACCTTAACGGGACATCAATACTGTAGATATATCTTGTTACTGGATAAGCATTATCTTTGCAACCATGCTGACACAGCACGCACAGCTGACTACGCTCGCCCCTGAAGGTCGAAGTCCAGATTAAGCGGGATTATCGTAACAACAGCTGAGCCAGGCGGTATACGATGGTAGTCAGTTCACTGTGGGCGCTGTTAGACAGCACGACGATACCCAGCCGTGCCTCCGACCCGGGAAACAGATAAAGCAATGAACTGTTATTGACCTGGCTGCCTTCATGCCAGACGCGGCTGTTGCTATGGTTATGCATCATGCCGTAACCATAGAGCCCGTTACCCGGCACGGTCGTCCACAGGCGATCGGGATTTTGCAGCAGTCTTCCCTGTAACAGCGCGTTGGCGAACCTGGCCAGGTCGACAATATCGGACTCCCAGCCACCGCCGGGGAGTTTCCAGGCGACGTTACCGTCGGCAACCGGCATCAACCACCCGCCGATGTTTTCAAATCCTCTTTGTGTACCGGTACCCTGTCGCAAGGACGTCATGCCGAGCGGTTTGCTGATGCTATCGTTTATCCACGCAGCATAGCTTTCTCCGCAAGCGCCTTCTATTGCAGCGCCCAGCAGGCTGTAACCGAAGGTAGAGTACTTGAAGCTGGTTCCCGGGTCGAAACACAGAGCCTGATCACTGAAAATATCAACAGACTGTCTGGCGTTGTAGTAACGGCTGGTATACCTGTTCAAGGAATAATCGGGATAGCGATTGTTATAGCAGCCATCAATCGTTCGATAGTGAATGATGCCGGCACGGTGAGATAATAAATCCTTGATGCGTATATCGCCCTTATTGCCATACCGCGGCCAGTAATCAACATATCTTGCAACCCTGTCGTTTAGTGAGAAGCCAGGATTTTCCTCGGCCAGTATCAATGTCGCTGTTGCGGTCAGTGTTTTTGATACCGAGGCCCAGCGAAAGATGGTTTTGGTGGTGACAGGTTTCATCCCTTCCAGGTCTTCAGAGCCATAGCCCATCACGTAATAAATTCTGCCGTTTATTACGATGCCGACTGCCATTCCCACGATATCCTGCCGTGCCATTTCATCAAGCACGATGGCGTCAATTGGTGAAGCTGTCCGGGCGTGCGCCGTGGAAGTGGCTATCAGCAGCAGCCAGCAATAGAACACGATCTGTAAACAAAAATGTTTATCCATGATTATGATGCCCACTGACTGACCAGGCAGCCTGTTCAAAATAGTGTGCAAATCACCCCGAATATCATTACACTTTCATATGATAATCGATTCACTCCTGGGGAGCATACCCATGAAAACTCGTTTATTAAAAAGCCTGTTTGCCATGATCTTCATGCTGACAGCTTCGTCTAATCTGCATGCGGAGGGAAATATGTCACTCGCTATCACTTCAACTGCATTTACTGAAGGGGACCCGATTCCGAAAAAATACACCTGCGAAGGTGATGATACCTCGCCGGCCTTGCACTGGAGCGGCGTGCCGGAAAATACCCGCAGCCTGGCACTGGTTATCGACGATCCGGATGCGCCCGATCCCAGGGCGCCGAGAATGAGATGGGTGCACTGGGTACTTTACAACATACCGGCTGATGCCAGTGGTTTGCCGGAAGCCGTCAGCCCGGATGCGCTGCCGGCGGGTACGCAAGAAGGAATAAACGACTGGCACCGTACCGGTTATGGCGGTCCTTGCCCTCCCGTCGGGCGCCACCGTTATTATCACAAGCTGTACGCGCTGGATACCGTGCTCGATGGTTTACACCGGCCGACCCGCTCGCAGCTTGAAGCCGCCATGGCTGGCCATATCATTACCAGCAGCGAACTGGTTGGTACTTACCAGAAATCGAGATAACGGTGTTTGAATTGCAGTAACTATTTCTTCTAGTTGCATGCCCCTGATGCTGATTAATGCAATCAGAGATGCAGTCTAACCGACACCGCCTCTGGTTCATCCGGATTTTGTACGGCACGGAAGCCAAGCTCCTCGCACAGCCGCAGCATTCGCCTGTTGCTTGACAGCACTGCTCCCTCCATAATCTCGAGACCGCGATCACGAGCAACATTCATCAGCCGCTGCATCATCTGGCTGCCAATGCCCCTGTTCTGCCACGCATCGGCGACCGTCAGCGCAAACTCACATGAGACTCCGTCTGGATTACTGATGTAGCGCGCTACCGAGAGAATGCGTGCCTCGTCAGTGTTTTCATTGATCACCGCGATCAGCGCCATCTCCCGGTCATAATCAATCTGCGTAAAACGCGCCAGCATTACCGGTGTCAGCTTGTCCAGGCTCTGCATAAATCGAAAGTACTTGCTCTCGGCTGAAAGATTCTGCACAAAATACTGCTCGATCTCGGCATCCTCCGGTCGGATTGGCCGCACCGTTATGTCGGTACCGTCAGCCAGCTGCCAGATGCTTTCGAGTTCCGATGGATAAGGGTGGATCGCCATGTGACCGTAGTGAGTGGTGCTGTGTTTTGGCCGGGCCACGACGACACGTGCATCGATGGCAATGACGCCCTTATCGTCAACCAGCAACGGATTGATGTCCAGTTCCTGAACTTCGGGCAGTTCACAGGCGATTTCGGATACGCGCTGCAGCACCCTGGTCAGGCTCTCGATATCAGCCTCTGGCAGATTACGGAACTTTTTAAGGAAGCGTGCCGCGCGTGTACTGTTGATAAGCTCGCGGCTCAAATAATCATTCAGCGGCGGCAAGGCAACCTGGTTGTCGGCAAAGATCTCGACCGCGGTACCGCCAGCGCCGAAACTGATCACCGGCCCAAAAATAGGGTCCCGCACGATGCCGATCATGATTTCACGGGCTAGCGGACGCTCCAGCATCGGCTCGATACTGACACCGGTTACCCGGGCATCGGGATCGTGTGCCTTGATACTGGCCATCATCTCGCGGAATGCAGTACGCACTGACATTGGCTCGCGAATGTTAAGGCGCACACCGCCAACATCGGACTTATGCGTGATATCCGGCGAATTAATCTTCATCGCCACCGGCAGGCCAACCTCTTCTGCGGCAACCAGTGCATCGGCAGCGGAAGTGACATTGATAGTGGGAGAGATCGGTATATGGAATGCTCTCAGCACGGCCTTGGCCTCGGCGCTGCCCAGTGTATAACGCTGCTCGCTGATCGCATGTTCGATGATAAGGCGGGCGCCATCAACGTCAGGTTCACGATGCCTGGACAGCGGCGCCGGCGCCTGCAGCAACGCTTTCTGATTGCGTCGGTAACTGGCGAGATAGCCAAAGGCTTCGACACCGCCTTCCGGACTGGTGAACACAGGTATGGCGGCATCGGCAAAACGCTGCCTGCCTTCGTTGACCAGGTTCTGTCCCATCCAGCAGGCGAACACCGGCTTCTTCGAGTTGCCAGCCTCGGCGATTACACCCTCGGCGCAGGCCGTCGGATCGGTCATTGCCTGCGGTGTCAGCAGCACCAGCATACCATCGACATTGCTGTCCGCCAGCACGATCCGGGTGGCATCACGATAGCGTTCGTTGCCGGCATCACCGAGGATGTCCACCGGGTTGCTGTGTGACCAGTGAGTGGGCAGTACCTTACCGAGACTGTCCATGGCTTCGGTGGACAGCTCCGCCAATGGTACATTGAGATCGCTGGCGCAGTCGGCTGCCATCACCCCCGGACCACCGCCATTGGTGACGATAGCCAGCCGCGGTCCCTCGACGCGTGTACCCGATGCCAGCGTCTGCGCCGCCGCAAACAACTGGTAGACAGTGTTAACCCGTACCGCGCCAGCGCGATAAATCGCTGCTTCAAAAACATTGTCACCGCCAACCAGGGCGCCGGTGTGCGAGACAGCGGCACGCGTGCCGCTCTCGTTACGGCCCGATTTGACAACAATCACCGGTTTCAGGCGTGCGGCTACACGCAGCCCGCTCATAAACGAACGCGCATCGGATATGCCTTCCACGTAAAGCAGGATACTTTTTGTTTCCGGGTCGACTGAAAGATAATCGAGCACCTGCCCGAAACCGACATCGGCGGTGGCGCCAAGCGAGGCGACAGCAGAGAAGCCAAAACCGTTTGAATCCGCCCAGTCCAGCAGCGCCGTGCAGAAGGCTCCGGATTGTGCCACCAGCGCGACATGCCCACCCCTTACACCGCTCCGCGCGAAGGTCGCGTTCAGTCCGGCCCGTGGCCGAATTACCCCCAGGCAGTTAGGCCCTACCAGCGGGATATTATAGGTTTTGGCGATATCAACGATTTCATTCTGCAGCAGCTGCCCGGCCTTGCCAATCTCTGCGAAACCGGCGGAGAGGATAATGACAGAACCGACACCGCACTCGCCGCATTCCCGCATCACGGCCGGGACCGATTTTGCCGGTATCGCGATGATGACAAGATCCACTACATGGTCGATTACACTGATCGATTCATATGATTTCAAACCCTGAACTTTGCTGTGCTTGGGATTGACCGGAAATATATCGCCTTTAAAGCCGCTTTCGCGGATATTGCTCAGGATCAGGGCACCCACCGAATGCTCACGATCTGAGGCGCCGACGATGGCGACGGAATGCGGTTCAAATACTTTATTCAGGTAGTGGTTTCTCATGTTTCAACAATCCGAATAGTTACAGGTGATCGCCCATCGCGTGCGGCTCAATACATGCTCGCGAAGGCCGCGCTTATGTTGCACCGCCACATACAAAGAGGCAAGTTAAAAAAGAAAATGAGGAAAATATAATGAATGCAGCAGGTCGCATCGTATCGGCGCCTGAAGAAGGTTACAAGCTGCAGCCGCCGACATACAGTGTCGAGGCTTATAACAATGCGTATTTCCAATAATAATTTCTTGCAACCGATATTTTTACAATCAGAATTTGAGATATACTAATTTAAACGGGCACAATAGTTCGGGGGGCGGTAGCTCAGCTGGGAGAGCGTCGCGTTCGCAATGCGAAGGTCGGGAGTTCGATCCTCCTCCGCTCCACCAATAATATCACTTACTTATACATGGCATTCCTATCGCATCTAGCGCTTATTAAAGTTATTGGGGCATAATTGGGGCAAACAGGTTAATTTTATATCTATGACCCACAGACAAAATTTATATGTTGAAGCCTATTAGCCCATTTATACAAACAACAAAATTTCATTTCCCCTGGACGCGGGTGTGTATGTGTGGGGGGGGGGGGTACATGGGCATTATCAATTACACGAAATTTTATAGATAAAAGATACCCACACATTTCTGGAATTTTAGTAATCGCGATTATTATCCAGACCGATAGCGGACGGTCGGAAATAACCTGTGACCGAGACAATACGGCACATTTTGGACCGTCACAGTTTCCCGGTGACAGTCTCAGAAGCAGCAATAGTCGACCTTCAGTAATTTTGCGAAATTTCAGAAATCGAGTCAGAGATGGACTTTCAGTCATCTGCAGAATTCCTGACAACAATTGTTCAATTTCATGCAAATAAGTCGATGTTCTTTACACGTTAAATAAATGTAATATTGATATTTTATTTTCTTAATGTTTAGGCATATTTGTTGTGATATATTCGCCTTTAATAAAAAATGTATTCGCTGCAATAGCGAGTAAATTAACAAAAATAAAGGGAGTGAAAATTGGATATCAAATCGAATAATATTCTATTTGTGGGATTAGCTTCTCTTGTCATGTCCTGGCCCTCTCAGGCCGGAATGATTTACACAGACGAGACGTCGTTTGATTCTGCTGTGGCCAGTCTGAGTCTACTATGGCAGGAGGATTTTGGGGGATTTCCACAGGGGGGTGTCGCAAATCCATTATCGATCGCAGGCGGCCAGGCAGAAGTGAGTGGTTTTGGCGTTACGTCAGTCTTATTTCCAGCGACGTCAGAGTGGATAGGAACGACTGGCGGGTCGACTTCCATCCAAGGCACAGGTGGCACATCATTGGGCTTGGCGGCAATTTCCTTTAATTTCGGAACTTATGAAACTGCTGGGCAGCAGGTTATTTTTAACCTTGTCGGCGGTGGATCAGACATTTCGTTAGGATATGCGATAACATCTTTCTTCCCCGACGGGGCGGCAAATTTTGCCGGCTGGATAGGTGGACCAGGTGAACAGTTAATGGATGTAACGTTTTCCCTACAAAAGTCAGTGATCCTGGACAACATCAATGGCTACGTGCCGATACCCTCAGCAGTTTGGCTTTTTGGTTCTGGCCTTATTGGCTTAATTGGTATTGCCAGAAGAAAGAAAGCATAACCGTATACAGGTTGATCATCTATGGCTCCTTCGGGAGCCGTTTTTATTTGCATTGAATGTCCGTAGTGTGCCGAACATTCACTGATACTGCAAACACCTGAAGGTCCACGAACAGTACATTCTGCCCATTCGCTTAAATATGTCGAATGTCGCATTTGGGTCGCGAACACCCTGTCAGCGTATTTTCACGACCGAGCAAATGCGGCACATCGCGGACTGTAAGGTAAAGAAAGCCCCGCGCAGTGGCGGGGCTAAATTGCATAATATTTGGTCAGTATTAAGTGTGAGCCTTACGCCTAGCTACTCCAACCAGGCCAAGCAGACCTGTGCCAAATAGCCAGACTGCAGCAGGTACCGGTACCACAGTCTGAGTGAAGGTGATCTCCGTAGCGTTAGACTTAAAACCGGGATTGGTGGTCGTATACGTAAATGTCGCGGTCTTAAGGTTGGGTGTAATCGCACCAAAGTCGGAGACTGTTGGTGAGCCTGCTGTCGTGTCAAACGACAAAGGAGAAGCCAAGTCAGTACTCGTCAACGTTGCAGAGAAACAGCTAGTGCCCAAACCTAGGCAGGGGCTGGTTGCAAGAATAAAGGCTTCGTCGAAGAAGGAACTGCTACCCGCGTCGATAGTGACATTGAACTCGAGCGTGGCTGCTGACATAAAGCTCGTATTTATAGTAAACCCGAACTCGCCCGGGCTTGCCGCATTCACACCAAGTGAAGTGCTGTCGGTTATATTGGTACTCAGCAGTGTGAAGGTCTTGTCACCCACAACAAAAGGCGAACCAGTCCAGCCACTAATATTTGTTGGGAGCGTAGACGCCTGCACGACGCCAGTAATAGCGAATAATGCAATCGCTGAAACATATTTGATTCTTTTGCTAAATGTTTTTTTCATTTCCCCTTTCCCTTTTTGTTTGATTATTCGTCATTGCGACGAATATATTGTTATTAAGATAAAAAAGTAGCAAGATTCATGCCGTAATAAGAAAGCACATAATTAACAGTATGTTAGAAAAAGGCGGATAATTTAATGGTGCTGAAAGTGTAAAACTAACCATACAAGTTTCGGGATTCTTTACAGATACACGACAGTCTGAAAGGGGTCGCGAACACCCTGTCAGCGTATTTTCACGACCGAGCAAATGCGGCACATTTTG
>JAJDNP010000025.1 GCA_022340645.1 Gammaproteobacteria bacterium
TTCACCCTGTGCTGGCTATTGCTACTTGTTTCGCTGGCTCGGGCTGGTATCGAGACTGAAGCGGCCGAGCCCGTCTCTAACCAGTCACAAAACGAGACTACCGGAGCAGGCGTTTCACTGTCACAGCTGATCTTTGATTCAAGCGAGCATTTTTCCGATATAAATTCCGCCAAGCTGGATGGCCTTCTCCAGCGTATTGGTGATTCCCGCGTGGTATTGCTGGGTGAATCCTCCCACGGTACCTACGAGTTTTATGAGATGCGCGCACGGATAACCCGGGAGCTGATTGAAAACAAGGGTTTTAATATCGTTGCCATTGAAGGCGACTGGCCGGATGCATCACGCATCGATTTTTATGTTCGTGGCGGTCGGGAGTCTGGAAAGAGGCCTATGTATACCAAAAAACCTTTTACGGTTTTCCCGGAATGGATGTGGCGCAATCATTCCGTGATGGACTTTACTCACTGGTTAAAAGACCATAACCGCTCTGTTCGTTCTGCTGATGATACCGTGGGTTTTTATGGCATCGATATATACAATATCTTCGGCTCGATCGATGTTGTAGTCGATTACTTATACGGCGTTGATGCGAACATGGCAGACTTCGCGCGCCGGCAATACGGCTGCCTGGCGCCGTGGGCGGAATATCCGCCGGATTATGGCCGTGCCTTAAAGTCCGGCAAAGCCCGGCCGTGCACAAACGAGGTTGCCGCCGTATTTCAGGCTTTGCAAGGCAAGCAAGCGAAGTTCATGCCGCTGGATAAACAGCGGTATTTCCATGCGCTGCAAAATGCCCGGCTGATAAAAAACGGCGAACGTTATTTTCGCACCATGAAGGATGGCGATACGCAGTCATGGAATCAGCGCGATAACAACATGTTCGAACGCCTGCAGGCGATTATGGATTACCGCGGTGAAACATCAAAAGCGGTTGTCTGGGCGCATAATACTCACCTGGGCGATTCCCGCGCAACGGACTCGCGCGAACGCGGCGAGGTCAACCTTGGCCAGCTGGTTCGCCAGGCATTCGGTGACAGGTCTTATATTATCGGTTTCGGCACCGACCATGGCAGGGTCGCCGCGGCGCCGCAATGGCACAGGCCGGTGGAATCCCGGGTCGTGCCGGCTTCGCATAAAGACAGTTATGAATACCTGTTTCACCTGGTTAAGGCGGATAATTTCATGTTGCCATTGCGGCATGCTAAAAACGATTTGATACGCAAGAAATTGCTGCCGGTACGCATGGAGCGCGCCATCGGTGTGGCGTATGACCCGGAAAACGAATTAAAGAAGCATTATTATGACGCCTCCTTGCCGCGACAGTTTGATGAATATATATTTTTCGATGAAACCCATGCGATACGGCCTTTGTCCGAATAAATTCGGCCGACACAATCAAACGTTGGCGCCATTTTGCGAATAAGATTGGCGTTTAATTATTAATATAAATGGATAATTCGATGATCACTCCACACTGGCAGCATTTTGAACACCAGGCCGATATCGGTATTCGTGGTTTTGGCAATAATCCCGCCGAAGCATTTGAACAGGCAGCCCTTGCCATGAGCGCCATTATCACCGAGCTGTCGCTTATCAAGGCCAGCAGCGAAATCAAAATTGTTTGTGAGGAAGCAGAACAGGATTTATTATTTGTCGACTGGTTAAATGCGCTGATCTATGAAATGGCAACGCGTCATATGCTGTTTAGCCGGTTTGAAGTTGTTATCGAGAACCGACGCCTGACCGCCAGCGCCCGGGGTGAGCCGATCGATGTCAAACGGCACCAGCCGGTGGTTGAAATCAAGGGTGCGACCTATACCGAGCTGGCAGTGTACGAATCTCAGGGCGAATGGATCGCGCAATGTGTTGTTGATGTTTGAGGCGTGTTCCGAATGTGTCATTTCGAGTTTAACGAGGAATCTTATAATCAATTTTCCCCGCGTGGGCGCAGGCCCTGCGAGAACGAGCAATGTGTCGCAGGACCGGTCCCTGGCCGGGAATGGCGGATTGAGGTGACAGAAACGCACAATCAGATATTCTTTAAGTTACCGGGGACAGGTCATGGATATAAATAAATTACAGCGTGTTTCAGATTACCAGTGGCGCATTGACCCGGTGAATGGCATGCATGTTCCGGGCATTATCTTTGCCAGCAAGGAGCTGGTGCTGGAGATGGATGACAAGGTTTACCAGCAGGTCAGCAATGTTGCCCGCTTGCCGGGCATCGTCAATGCTTCCTACGCCATGCCGGATGCGCACTGGGGTTACGGTTTTCCCATCGGCGGTGTTGCCGCCTTCGATCCAGAGCACGGCGGCGTCATTTCAGCCGGCGGTGTCGGCTTTGATATTTCCTGCGGCGTGCGCACCCTGCACACCGGCCTGACGGTGCAGCAAGTAATGACAAAACAACATGAACTGGCAGAAGCTCTCTACAGGAATATACCCGCGGGTCTTGGCAGCACCGGTCTTATCCATCTCAATAACAGGGAGATGGATGCCATGCTGAACGGCGGCGCACGCTGGGCTGTTGAGCGGGGCCTTGGCGAGGAAGCAGACCTCGAACGTATCGAGGAACATGGCTGCATGCAGGGTGCTGACCCGCACCAGATTTCCGATTTCGCCAAGAAACGCCAGAAAGATGAAATGGGCACCCTGGGCTCGGGCAACCACTACCTTGAAGTCCAGAAGCTTGTCGAGATCTACGATGATGATATAGCAAAAGTCTTCGGCCTGAAATTGAATGACGTCAAAATCAGTATCCACTGCGGCTCTCGCGGCCTGGGCCACCAGATCGGCACGGAATTTCTCAAGAGCATGGCGGTGAGCGCCAAAGAACATGGCATTACCCTGCCCGACCGCGAACTGGCCTGCGCGCCGATCAATTCAAACCTCGGCCAGCGTTATATCGGCGCCATGCGCGGTGCGATCAACTGCGCGCTGGCGAACCGGGAAATTATTACCCATTTGACGCGCGAGGCGGTGAAACAGGTTTTTCCAGGTATTGATCTAAGCCTGCTTTACGATGTTTCACACAACACCTGCAAGCATGAGCAGCATGAGGTTGATGGCGAAACAAAAAATCTATTCGTGCATCGCAAGGGCGCAACCCGCGCTTACGGGCCTGGCCACCCCAGCCTGCCGGCAGCGTTGCGCCATGCCGGCCAGCCGGTACTGATTGGCGGCACCATGGGCACGGCATCCTATATACTGGCGGGCACGAAACAAAGCATGCAGCTGGCATACGGCTCAGCCTGCCACGGTGCCGGACGAAGCATGAGCCGCCGCCAGGCAAGCAAACTATGGACCGGCCGCAATGTCATGCAGCAGCTGGCTAGCAAGGGTATTCTGATACGCAGCCCCTCGCTGCGCGGTATTGCCGAAGAAGCCCCCAGCGCCTACAAGGATGTCACCGCCGTGGTTAATGCCGCTGACCAGGCCGGGCTTTCACGGCTGGTGGCAAAACTCGAACCTCTGATCTGCATTAAGGGATAATTATTAACCCGGCCAGGGGCCGGTCCTGCGACACATTGCTCGCTCTCGCAGGACCCGCGCCCACGCGGGGAAAATTGATTATAAGATTCCTCGTTAAACTCGAAATGACAATCATGCAGTAACCCATTAAATTAGTCATACAGATTTCACGAATTAATAATATGCATGTTCTACTGGTAAAACTCACGCTGCAAATCCCTTATGCACGTTCGCTCAAGGACAAGCGCAGCCAGGTGAAAAGCCTGAAAGACCGGCTAAGCAACCGCTTCAACGCCTCCGTCGCGGAAATCGGCGCACTGGATAACTGGCAGCAGGCGGAAATGGGTGTGTGCATGATCGGCAATGAGCGGTCCTACCTCGACAAACAGTCCAGCCTGGTCGAAGCGATGGTGCTTGAATATACCAACATGCAGTTAACCAGCATGACGCGGGAATGGTTGTAATAAAAAACGGTTTGATGACTGGCATGGGTCGGTCCGAATAAATTCGAACCTACAGGTACAAACCATTTGCATGGGATATCAGCTGCATGCTGATTTGTAGGTTCGAATTTATTCGGACATAATGCAGCTTCAAATTCATTCGGACCAGCAAAAACCAAAATAATTACCCAGAAAAGATTATCGCAGTTAAAATAACGACCAAAACCCATCGAATACCATGAGTTATCTCCGCCACATCTACAAATGCAACCAGTACCAGGCAGACAATTTTCTGCCGTTTATCGTGGCCGGGCAGCGGGTTGGCGAGGTGAAGCATCCTTTTGCCGAACGGCTGGCTAAAATTTCAGCCGACTTCCGCCGTGATTCCGCTGCCCTGCACTGGGACTGTCCAGCTGATGACTTCGAGAGCCGCAACCGGGCAATGGCCGAGCTGACGCAAATGCTGGTAGATGACGGGGTGGCGCCCTACCGTCATGGCGAGCTGTATCCAGTCACCACCGGGCAGCGTGAAAATCCGCTGTTCCTCATGGACCGGGCAGTCGTACCCTTTTTCGGGGTGCGCGCGTTTGGGCAGCATATCAATGGCTATGTCCGGCGCGATGGTGAAATATACCTGTGGGTTGCACGGCGCTCAATGCAGAAACGTAACGAGCCGGGTTTGCTGGACAACATGGTCGCCGGCGGTCTGCCGTGGGACCTCGAGCTGGAGGAAAACCTGCTCAAGGAGTGCTGGGAAGAAGCAGGGATTCCTGCTGAACTGGCCGCCGGTGCAAAACCGATCGGGCACATCGCGTACCGCTGCGAATACGACAAAGGTCTGAAACCTGACATCATGTACACCTACGACCTGGAACTGCCCGAAGATTTCACCCCCCGCTGTACCGACGGCGAGGTGGATGAGTTTTACCTGTGGCCGCTGGAACAGGTGGCGCAAAAGGTGCGTGATACCGACGAGGTAAAACGCAACTGCAACCTGGTGATGATCGATTTTCTTATCCGCCACGGGTATATCAGCGAAGACCATCCTGAGTATGCAGAACTGGTGGCGGGGCTAAGATAACCGTAGGGTGCAATAACCAAGGGGCATTGCACCGGCTGCAACAGGCATCTGGTGATTCACGATACGGCGCAATGCCCGTTGGTTATTGCGCCCAAAATAGCCGGGTAATACCGTGAACAAAAAACCATATCCCAGCATACATTATTGCAGGCAATAAAAAAGCAGCACTTGCGTACTGCTTTTTTACCACCTCATCATCAGCGTAAGTTCACATTTATTTACAGAGCTTCAACCTGTCCTTGCTGGGCTCAATATTCAACTTTTTCAGGTAGTCGCAGAAATCGCTGGCCAGTTCATCATGTTGAAGTGCAATCTCAACATTCGCCTGTAAGTACCCGATTTTACTTCCGCAATCGTAACGTGAGCCTTCAAAATTGTAGGCATAGATTTCTTCTGATTTTCTCAGTTCAGCAATCGCGTCGGTTAGCTGGATTTCGTTTCCGGCACCGCGCTGGGTAGATTTCAGGATCTCGATAATCGCCGGCGTCAGGATATAGCGGCCGACAACTGCCTGGTCAGACGGCGAATCCGCAGGGGATGGTTTCTCGACTATCTCATCAATACGAGACAGCCTGTCGGACAGCTTCGGACCGCCAACCATGCCGTATTTGTGACTTTCCGAGCGGTCGACAATTTGCGTACCAATCACGCTGCCCTGTTTTTCTTTATATACGTCAACCATCTGCTGAATGCAGCTCTTGCCACCCTTGTTGTAAATAAGATCATCGGGCAGCAATACGGCAAATGGCTTGTTGCCGATCGCCGGTTCAGCACATAAGACCGCGTGTCCCAGGCCCAGCGCTTCTGACTGACGAATGAAGACGCAGTGAACGTGGGCTGGCACAACAGCCTGTACCACGGCCAGCATTTCATCTTTTTTTCTTAATTCAAGCTCGGTTTCGAGCTCATAGGCCTTGTCATAATGGTCGATAATGGCGTTTTTCGTACGGCCAACCACGAAAACCAGGGTGTCCATGCCGGCTGCAACCGCTTCTTCAGAAGCATATTGAATTAACGGTTTATCCACCACGGCCAGCATTTCTTTGGCAATGGCTTTAGTGGCAGGTAAAAATCGTGTGCCTAATCCGGCAACAGGAAAGACAGCGGTGGTGATAGAAGTCATTCGATTATCCCATATTTTTAATATAACTACTGATTTTAGACCATGATAGCATGCATGCCATGATGACTATGTTAAAATGCCGAAAAAATTAAATAAAGTAGAAATCTTATGACCTATGTAGTTGTTGAAGATTGCATCAAGTGTAAATACACTGATTGCGTTGATGTGTGCCCGGTTGACTGTTTCCATGAAGGGCCAAATTTTCTTGTTATTGACCCGGATGAATGTATCGACTGCACGTTATGCGAACCAGAATGCCCCATCGGCGCTATTTTTGCTGACGATGATGTACCGGCCGGCCAGGAACAGTTTCTCGAGCTAAACGCCGAACTGAGCCGTGAATGGCCGGTGATCAATGTCAGTAAAGATCCTCTGCCAGATGCGGATGAATGGAAGGGCGTACCAGACAAGTTGCAATACCTGGAAAAATAATTACAGGTCCGATTAAATCGTACGGCACGATTTGAATGACAGCCCTGAAAGGGTAAGGCATATGGACATGCCGAGTAATTTATTTGGACAAGGTCAGCAATCATTGGCGTCATTATTCGAATGAATTCAGACCTGCAAATTATCTGAGAATGCTGTCACGCGGTTGCAGGTTCGAATTTATTCGGACATTTATTGAAAAACGAATATTTACGCGTGGAATGAAATGATGGAAACACGCATAATATTCCGCCATATAATCACCATTAAAAATCCATGACACGTCCGTCTGCTATTGAAGTCCCTGCTTTTCAGAACATACTTCAATACACGGCCGACTTTATTTTCGGGAATTTTAAAGACAGGGACGCTGATTTTTCGGAAATCTTTGTTTTTCTACCGCATTCCCGGGCGGCAAAGCAGTTCAACAACATTTTAGGCCATGCCACCGGGCCAGGACTGCCCGCCATCATTCCGCCATGGGCTGGCACCTTTAGAGCCTGGGCCCGAAGATTTAGCCGCAGCGAGCATGCTGACCGCCCCATCATCAGTGAATATAGCCGCCAGTTGCTGTTTATTGAAGCCCTGCAGGAGCACCCGGACCTGTTCAAGGAAGAAAACCAGTGGCAGGTCACACAGGCGCTGTTGAGCCTGTTTGACGAACTCAGCTTAAACCAGCTCAATCTTTTTACCTCAGCGGATGAGTGGCAGCAGCAGCTTCAGCAGGCCTACGGCATAGATAACCAGCACCAGCATCTGCTTTATGAAAGCAGGCTGGTTTATACCCTGTGGTATGCCTGGCAGCAGCAGCTTGATGAAAATAATTACTATGATGAAACCAGCGACCTGCTTTCCAGACTGACCAATGCTGCACAGCTAATAACAGCGCCGATCAAGGCGCAGCAATATTTTATCTGCCTGGATTTTTCGCAGTATTCAATGACTGAACAGGCATTCATCAACACCCTGGTCGAAAACAACCAGTGCCGGCTGATTGAATTTGAGAGCACCCTGCAGCCCGGTGAACACCAGCAGCATGTTTTTGCTGACTTTATCGGTGAGACATTCAAGCAGCCGTCAGAAGATAAACAGGCATCATTTAAACAGCGGGCCGAGCAGTTCGCAGAAAAACATCCTGGTTTTTCTGTAAAAGATTTGCCCTTCTCGGTATACCTGGCCGCCAGCGAAGAAGAACAGATACGCGCAATTGATTATTATATCCGGCTCAATATTATCAACGGCAAAAACAATATTGCCGTTATCAGCGAAGACAGGAAACTCTCCCGCCGACTGCGCGCCCTGCTTGAACGCGCCAATATTCAGCTGCAGGACAACGCGGGCTGGTCGCTGGCCACCACCCAGGCGGCCAGCATTATTGAGCGCTGGCTGGAATGCATCGAAGAAGACTTTAGCGCCTATCCCCTGCTTGACTGCCTGAAATCGCCTTTTATCAATATCACCCACCCAGTTCTGGGAGAACAGGCAAGCGAAGAGGATTTCAAAAAGAACATTTACCGCTTTGAGCACGACCTGGTTTTTCATGAAAACATCAGCAGCAATATCAAGCAGTATAAAGCCAGCCTGAAAGCACGGCTTCATCGGCTCAGCCACTGGCCAGCCAAATCCTATGACGAGCTGGTGAGCACACTAAACTATATCGAGAACACCGCGAAACCTTTAACCGGACTATATGCTGCTGCGAACAAGTCCGGCCATTCAGGTGGCGATAAAATCCCGTTGACGGGCTTTCTTGATGCACTGCTTACCAGTTTACAGCAGCTGGGCGTAATCCAGCGCTACCGGAACGATGAAGCCGGCCTGAAATTACTGAATACGTTTGAACAGTTAAAACAGAGCCTGAAGTTCTCGAACCCGGCTTTAAGCTGGTTCGACTGCCGTACCTGGCTAGGCATGGCACTAGAGTCTCAGCACTTCACACCATCTACCAACAATGCCATCGTCCAGCTGATGACACTGGAACAGTCATCGCATCTGGATTTTGACTGTATTGTCATCGCCGGCGTCGAACCGCAGCACTATCCCGGCAGTGCTAATGATTCGCCTTTCTTTAACCAGGCCGTGCGCGTATCGCTGGGCCTGAAAACTTGGGAAGAGCAGCGCAGGCAACGCCACGAACTATTCAATCGTGTTTTACTGGCCGCACCGGATATTTTGTTAACCGCCTGCAACGAGGAAAAAGGCGAAGCAAAACCCGTTTCTCCCTGGCTGGAACTGTTAATTAATTTCTACCAGCTGGCACACGGCGATAAAGATGATATAAGCTTATATAACAATTATTTAAAAGATCTTTTTAATTCTAATTATGAAGTATTTAACTGTGATGAGCGCGCACTGCCAAAGCAATCATCACAACCATCACCAGCGCTACCCGGGGATTTAATTCCCCAGCGAATCTCGGCAAGCGGCTATCAGCGCATCATCAACTGTCCTTATCAGTATTTTTCTGCCGACGGCCTTGGCCTGAAGCCGCTGGAAGAGTTAAGCGATGAATTAAAAAAATCAGACTATGGCGAGCGCATCCATTTAATTTTACAAAGCTTTCATGGCGGCCATAAAAAATACGGCAAGGCCTTCGATCAGACCATCACCCAGGCTAACCGCCAGCAGGCTGAGGATTACCTGGTGCAACTATCTGAAAAAGTCTTTGTTGCCGACATGGAAAACAATGTACTGCACCGAAGCTGGTTATACCGCTGGAAAAAACATATCCCGTCGTACATTAACTGGCAGATTCAACACCAGGGTGACTGGAATATTTATCTCAGCGAAAAACACGTTGAGAGCGAACTCGTTGGCAGCGGCAACGAGATACTGCATGATGCGGTCACACTGTATGGCCGACTTGACCGAATTGACCAGCACCGGGAAAACAACACCCACGCCATCATTGATTACAAAACAGGGCGAACCGCCAGCCAGGAAGATGTCGATTCCGGTGAAAACGTGCAGCTATCCAGCTATGCCCTGCTTGACCCCGATGCCAGCGAAGTCAGCTATTTATCTGTCGATTCTTCCGACCGGAAAGTTCAAAGTAAATCCTCTTTAGCCGGTGAAGAACTGCAGATAAACCGTGAAGAAAACAAACAGCGTTTACTCACACTGTTTAAACAGATGAAAAACAGCCAGACCCTGCCCGCCTGGGGCGATGATTCTGTTTGCAGCTACTGCGATTTTTCCGGACTTTGCCGGAAACAGCAATGGGGGTAAGGCAGTTAATAGTTGGCAGTTGGTAATTGGCAGAGTCTTATAACTCTGTCATTCGACCATTGTAAGAAAGCTTAAATCACGTTTTCCAGGATCCTTCGCTATAGCTAATGATGACAGCCTGGAGACCTTTGTTAACTGCCAACTATTAACTGCTAACTGCCAACTACTTTTTATTTGACCGCAAACAAGGAGCCATTCACACTGTTAAAATACAAATGGTTGTCACTGACAACGGCAGCTGAATAAATTTTGTCGTCAACCTTGTACTTCCAGCGTAACCGGCCTTCTTCCGCATCTAAAGCGTATAAATTCTGGTCGGTGCTGCCGACATAAACGGTATCTGATGCAATGGTGACCGGAGCGAAAACGCCAGCGTCCGTTTTATATTCCCATTCACGTACACCATCATTGGCGTTGTAAGCATAGACATAGCCGTCTTTACTGCCGATATAGACTTTATCGTCAAACAGCGCTGGCGACGATAATACCGGGCCGGCTGTTTTCTTCATCCAGGACTGCTGCCCGGTATGAATATTCACGGCGTAGACACGTTTGTCATCACTGCCAAAATAAACATAATTATCGTTTGCCGCGGGTGACGAGTGGATCTTGCCATTGGCCTTGAAGCGCCAGTATTCCTGGCCGGTACTACTGTTTACCGCGATCATTTCGCCGTTTAATGTGCCAAAGAATATGAAACCTCTCGAAACTGCGGGCGAGCTGTATATGGCTGCACCGGCATTGTAACTCCATAATCTATGGCCCGTATCCGCCTCGGTAGCATAGAGATGGCCGTCTTCACTGGCGAAATAAAGAATTCCATCAGCAACGATTGGTGAAGATGAAATCGCGCCTTCGGTTTTCTGTTTCCAGATGACAGCCTGAGATTCATTTGATACGGCATACATGGTCTTGTCCCAGCTGCCAATAAAAACCAGGCCATTGGCTGCAGCCGGTGTTGCTTCAATATTTCCACCTGTTTCAAATGACCACTTCAGCTGACCGGTCTTCTGGTCAATGGCATATAAATGTTTATCATTGCTGCCTAAATAAATCAGCCCATTGGCTGCCAGTGGTGATGAATAGCTTTTATCCGGGACGGTGTATTTCCACTCCAGCGAATCCAGGCTGGTTGGTCCTGAATCTGAATACAGGGCTGTATGGCTCGGATCACCACGAAACATACTTGTATTACCGACACAGCCGGTCAACACAAGTGTTAATACAGTCACTCCGGAAAGAATAATTTTATTTGCAATTGTATTATTTTTTGGCATGTGAGACTCCAACATTTCCCCTTGGTTATTTAGATTGCCTGCTTTGCATATCTCGTTGCATATCAGTGTTCAGACATAGCACAAAACACGGATATTTTGAAAGAGGATAGACCATGATGCGGACAAAATCTCAGCTTTGCCGACATCGATTGTAATATTAATCAGGTAATTGCCGGAATTTGCTGAAATCTATTAACCAGCGAGGGAGGCAGCGCCAGCGCTGCATAGCAATTCATAGGATATCGTGCCGCTGGAACCGGCGATTACATCAACACTAAGCTCTTTACCCCAGAGTACAACTCGATCACCGGCCCGCGCTTCGACGTCTGTCAGGTCAA
>JAJDNP010000036.1 GCA_022340645.1 Gammaproteobacteria bacterium
TTCACCAGGCGAACAATACCAAAAACGATACTGAAAAATATCAGCAGAGCGGTAATGATAACCGTGATATCAGCCATAAATCACCTTTAAATATTTTTCAAAGCGGGCAGATATTGCCTCGGTAGCTGCGACCGGATCGGTGGCAGTTATGTCTATCCAGTGTATAAACAGCGAGTCGCCTTTTATGTCTACTACCAGGGTGCCCGGAGTGAGTGTAATAGAATTCGCCAGCGCCAGTCTGCCAATAGATGATTCCAGCTCGGTTTTAATTTCAACAATACCGGGTTTGATGTTGATGCGGGGTGAGAACACTAATCGCATAACATTTATGTTGGCTTTAACCAGTTCGCTAATAAAAACGCCGAGGTACATGAGGTAATAAAAAATGACTTTTGGCGACCAGCGTATAACACTGTAGACTCGGGAAAAGATAGCGAATGCCAGTGCAATCGCAGCTGAAATCACGATACCCGTTATCAGGGTGTCAGTAGCAAGTGTGCCATTAGCAATCACCCAGATAAGCAGCAGCGTCATCCACAGATTAATGAACTGTAATGGTATGTTAATTTTGGTTGGCATGTGTACTTTTATGTACCTTCTTAATTGATTATATTAAGCGTCGGTGATTGATAAATTGCGCGGAAAATTATGCGAGTGCATAACAGTGTTAAAACTGGCGGCTATCTTGTCCTGACTTTGTATCGGCTGTACGTAATATATTTTCGCCCGCATCATATACTTGATTTCAAAGTTGTTATTGACATGAATCAAACAAAAAATCAGGTCTCTGTCTGTTCAAGCAGTCTGTTTTTAAAATTACTGCACTAATATAAACCACCAGTAACCTTTTTGGTGCAAAAAACAGTACTTCTTCTGCAAAAAAGTATACATATCTTACACCATACATTTATTGTGCCAAGATATATGATCTAGAATAGCAGCGAGTTTATTAAAATATTGTTACAGAATTATTAAATACTTAATGTGTGGCTTAAACATTGTATATGTGTAATATACTCTGCGGTTATTTCCTTTTAACTTGGTCACAAAGAGAAACTGATTCGATGGAAAAAGCAGATATTGGTCTGATTGGACTGGCAGTCATGGGGCAAAACCTTGTTCTGAACATGGCTGATCATGGTTATAGAGTTGCAGTGTTTAACCGTACCACCAGCAAGGTGGATGAGTTTCTGGACGGGCCGGCGAAAGGCACAACGGTTATTGGTACCCACAGTATGGAACAGCTGGTTGCTTCGCTGCAGACACCGCGCAAGGTCATGCTGATGGTCAAGGCCGGCAGTGTGGTTGATCACTTTATCGATATGCTGGTACCGCTGCTTGAGCCGGGTGATGTAATCATTGATGGCGGCAACTCCCACTACCCGGACAGCACCCGGCGCACGGCTTATCTCAGAGAAAAAGGTTTGCGTTTTATCGGTACCGGTATCTCCGGCGGCGAGGAAGGTGCTCGCAACGGACCATCGATCATGCCGGGCGGCGATGCCGAAGCATGGCCACTGGTGAAAGACATTTTCCAGTCAATTTCGGCAAAGGTTGATGGTGAGCCCTGCTGCCAGTGGGTAGGACAGGACGGTGCCGGTCATTTCGTGAAGATGGTGCATAACGGTATCGAGTACGGCGATATGCAGTTAATCTGCGAGGCGTACTCACTGATGGAAAAGGCGCTGGGTAAAAGCTGTGACGAAATGCATGAAGTGTTCAAACAATGGAACAGCGGTGTGCTGGATTCCTACCTGATTGATATTACCAAAGACATCCTGGCGATGAAGGATGAAGATGGTGAACCGCTGCTGGATAAAATACTCGATACTGCCGGCCAGAAAGGCACCGGCAAATGGACGGGTATCAGTGCGCTGGATCTAGGTGTGCCGTTGACTCTGATCGGTGAGGCCGTGTTTGCACGGGTTCTGTCATCATTAAAGGATGAACGGGTAAGGGCGTCTGCGATACTCGGGCCGCGACCGGCGGCATCGCCAGCCGGCACTGATGAGGAAAATATCAATGCACTTCGTGACGCGCTGTATGCCTCCAAGATCATTTCATATGCACAGGGTTTTATGCTGATGTCTGAAGCAGCAAAAGAATTTGGCTGGCAGCTCAATTATGGAGAAATCGCGTTGATGTGGCGCGGTGGTTGCATTATCCGCAGCACATTCCTTGGTAACATTAAAGAGGCGTATGATAATAATCCTCAGCTGGAAAACCTGGCGCTTGATGCGTTCTTTACGACCGCACTTAAATCCGCAGAAAAAGGCTGGCGCAAGGCGGTGATACTGGCTGTAGAATCCGGTATTCCAGCGCCTGCGTTTGCTTCGGCGCTGGCTTACTTCGATGGTTACAGAAGTGAACGCCTGCCGGCTAATATGCTGCAGGCCCAGCGCGATTACTTTGGCGCTCACACCTATGAGCGAATTGACAAACCGCGCGGCGAATATTTCCATACCGACTGGACCGGGCACGGCGGCAAGGTGGCATCAACAACATACGAGGTCTGACCCGCCTGGTAGTGCTGTTTTCGCTGCCGCTCCTGCTTATCGTCAATAACGGCGGTTAACTCAGCTTATAGACCGAATGCTTCGACTGCCCAGCTGACACCGCCAACGGCTGCTTCCGGATGTTTGTGATGAATGAAGTCTTCAATTTCAGCGACACGGCTATATGGGACATCAATCATCAACAATATTTCGCCATGTGATAATGCATCGTTGAACTCTGTGATATGTACATTAGGCACATGAACAACGAACTGTTCGCCTGCTATAAAAGTGGCAGCCATGACCGCCAGCGGTAGCAGTGACCAGCCGTAATTACCAGCTACTAATTCATAAGCGAATGCGCCCAGTGCAATTGCAAACAAGACCAGGTTTGCGCTCCATAACAGGCGCTCGATTAGAAATGCAGTGTCGTTTCTCTGTCGTCTGGTTGCCTGTGGCAGGGTTTTGAGCTCGATATTTCGTGCAACGGCATGAATTCGCCGCTCCGGGATATCGCGACTAAGCAATTCATCTACAACACTTTGAGCATGCGGTTCATCGGGAAATAAAAAAAATACTCTTCTTAACATAGCACACCTCCTTAAAATGGGTGCTGACCCTGTTGCCAACATCCCTGTAAACAAAGGAGTCTGATTCAATGATATCTCTGATAACTTTAGTTTGTTAACCCTGGGCGACGTAATTGTCAGAATCATCGCCCATCAACACTTTCCTGTGTTCCATTTCCAGATCCATATAGATTTTTTTGTTTTCTTCATTCTCGAAGTAAATTTCCAGGCCATTGTCACCATCACCTTCATATAAGCAGGGGTGGCTTTCGTAGTCTGGTACATCGTGCAATGAAACAGGGTCTGTTGTGGTGCGAATGTGCATGATTATGTCCTCCAGTTGGATACACTACCTATGATAAATAACCAAGTAGAATAGTCAAGAATTATTGTATCGTTGCTACCGAGTAAAGTGATGATACGGGCACAAGCTGCCGATGGTGTTAATTCAACACCTGGCGTGTGTCCTTAAGCCGTATATTTCACAGCAACGCTGCAAGTATCACTTAACATTATGATTACTTAGAGATGCTCAGCTATATTAGAAAAGTACTCTATCAACCTGACAACGCTATGCAGTTTTTGCCATAAAATATTTTTATTGCATATCAGCGGCCCCATGTTTAATTTATTATGGGAATTATTTACCTGTAACCATAGCGATGGCTATGCCCAAAACGTCATCCCGGGGAGAATCGGCCAGACTGATTCACTGAGCAAACGAATAATTATTCTCCTCATTGTCGGCATTGCTATGAAATATACGGATTAAGTTGATTTATATCTGCTGGAATTGAACAGTTGAAAACAATCGAGTTTCAGGCAGCTGGCTGATAGATCCTGGAAAAGTGACCACAACGAATCATCCAGATAAACGAAGCCCCGCTCGATGGCGGGGCTGCGAATGCATAATTTCAAGTTAATGTTAATTTACTTCCTGTAACAAGCAGATCCTTATGCTGTTTCTTTACGGCGGTTAGCCACCATACCTACCAGGCCTATGCCCATAAGTAAAAGTATAGATGGTTCCGGTACTACACTGATTGTACTGGATAAATACAGATCGTAATTACTACGAAGATAATTTGGATTGCCGCCAACCATATTTCGTTGCTTCAGGAAGAAACCCGAGTCTGGACGTTCATCACTCAACAACAGGTTAATTGTTGCTGTCTGATTGCCACCCAGCAGGAAGTCCCAGCCCATAGCCATGGAGATATCACTTAGACCGGAAACACCAATGCTGTTCTCCAGTGTATTAACATCGAAATTATCGAATATATCGCCTGCGGGATCATCGATCTCCCAGCTCTGTCCGCTGGCCGCAACACCCGAAGTCGATCCGATCTCATTATCGAATGTATAGCTGCCAATATCATGGTCGAAGAAGGCAGTAAAATTGTGGCTACCAGCACCGCTAAAGGTGGCGCTAATGGTACCCAGGCCAGTGCTCATATCGAAAAGGCTGAGATCAACGCCAGCAGGCACCGCTTCACCCCCTGGCTTTATATATGAACTTACGCCGTCGATATTGATGTCAAATTCATAAAGATCGACTGTTGGTGTTGCCTGTGCGGACAGACTGGATAAACCCAGCAGGGCTGCAGCAGGCCATAATAATAATTTAGTTTTCATTTCAATTTCTCCAAAATAATTTGAGTACATTTAACATTTGCTCGCTTACACTAATGCAGATGGCATGCCAACCAGGTTAAATTCGCTAACTATATGTATTCTTTGATGTTATTCAACGCTGTAATGAATAAAAAATAATCGTTATATGTAAAAGAAATGACACTAACGTCATCTGGCAAACACTTTCTGGAATATGCATTGAATTATTGATACATATTTATATTGGTTACTGCATATATGGAGTGACTTTATTCTGACCTGGCCGTCGAATGTCGATAATTATTACGTCATTGAGATAAATCGGACCGCACAGCGATGCTTTGACCACCTCAGTTGTGCCCGAAGCATGTTTTGAGTTATCAGTGTGTCTGAATGTATACTCATGCGAATTGGTGATTTGAGCATTGTGAATATCACATGGTTGGCGATGAATGTGATGAGTGGCAAGCAAAAGAGTCTGCCAGATATATCCCTGATTGTGGTAATACGTTGTGCTTCACGGTTTGGTTGCATCAGAATGCAAACTTGTTAAGCTGGTGCGGGGTTGATAGTACCCGGCCCGCTAATATCGCGGTTCGGTTATGGTTGTCGTTTTGAATACAGCAGGAAATATAATGCACTCACACACTTTAAAAAACTGGCAACACAGTCACGATTTTTCGGTTAATAACGAGACGGCTGAACAACGGACGCAATATGTCCTGGTCCTTACCGCCATAACCATGGTTGTGGAGATTATTGCTGGCAGTGTTTATGGTTCAATGGCTCTGCTCGCCGATGGCTGGCACATGGGCACCCATGTAGCCGCATTTTTCATCGCGGTTTTTGCTTATCGTTATGCGCGCAAACATGCGCACAATCCTGCATATGCATTCGGTACAGGAAAAGTTAATGTGCTCGGCGGCTTTGCCAGTGCAACTGCTTTAGCAGTGGTAGCATTAGTTATGTTAGTTGAATCACTGCAAAGAATGTTTGCGCCGCATGCTATCCATTTTAATGAAGCCATTTTTGTCGCATGCATCGGTTTATTAATTAATGTGGTAAGCGCCCTGCTGCTGAAGGATAATCATAGCCACGCGCATCATCACGAACATGAACATCATCACGATCACCATCATCATGACCATAACTTGAGAGCCGCCTACCTGCATGTGCTGGCAGATGCGATGACGTCCGTGCTTGCCATCGTGGCGCTTGTCTCAGGCAAATATCTGGGATGGAACTGGCTGGATCCAGTCATGGGCATCGTTGGCGCAATCATTATTACACGCTGGTCATATGGGCTGCTGAAGCAGACCAGCCCAATATTACTTGATGCAAGTATTGATGAAAATTATAAGCAGGCGATCAGGGAATCAATCGAGAGTGATGCCGATAACAGGGTTTCTGATATTCACGTGTGGAAGGTAGGCGCCAATCATTATGCGGCAATAATAGCGCTGGTAACGCATTTTCCTAATTCAACGGAGTATTACAAGGGCCTGCTGAGTAACTTTCACAAGTTGTCCCATGTCACCATAGAGGTAAATGAATGCAGAGATGAACCCTGCATAGCATTAAACCGGTAGTACATTGCCTGATATAACTGAACTCTATATAGGTAACAGGAGAAGGTTATTAATAATTATATCGTATCACTACTGTCCCATTAAACCCGGATATTTCATAGCAATACAGAATTATGGGGCCATGTCTTTTTAACATTGGTCAGCGAGTCAGTTTGGCCGATTCGCCCCAGGATGACATTATGGGCATAGCCATAGCTATGGTTACAGGCGAATCGGTCCCAAAATAAATCAAACTTGGGGCCGCTGAGATCCAAAGAAAATATTTTCTGGCAAAAACTGTATAGCGATGCCAGCTATCTTAACGGGAGAGCAGTCAGCGTAGTGATGTTTTCCAGGCCCGCTGCCATCATCAACGGCCGGCAGTTAATGATTTCTGAGCGCCAGTAAAACGGCCGTTGTTCAGCTGACAGCCTGGCACTTGCTGGCCGGGGTGCGGGTATCCATATTACGTCCACGCGTGGTATGGTCTTCTATTTCAGCGGCTTCGCCGACTAATCGACCGTAAACGAAGGTGGTAAACGCGCCGTATTCCAGAAATTGTTCGGTAATTTCCCGGTCAACAAAAGGCCGCCACAGCATCTTAAGTAATATCACCGCAATTACCGCGTCAATGTTGACGCAGTAAACATTGGGGCTGACACCATAGCTTGCCAGGGCCTTTACCAGTTCATGATAAAACTCGTGAAAAATATTATAGCTGTTACGCGCCCTGAACAGGTCATGAACATAAACCTCACGGGGATCATAGTTAACATCTTTGCCTTTAAATACCGGGTGGTTAATACAGGGAATTTTTTCGTAGGACAGGTTGCCGGCAGCTTTAGCCTGGGTCTTGTATGATTTGTACTCCCTGGCATAGTCGGCGGCGAGTTCAGCCAGATCAATTCCGTGATCCGGATCGCCGGGATCAGCCAGGCCAATATCTCGAAAGCGGCTGATAAGAAATCGCATAGCTTCGTAACCGTTACCGCCATGCGCGTAGCCGGTATGGCTTAAGAATCCAGCATAAGCCTTGTTTATCTGCACACGTTCGGGTACTTCCGGGCCATCTGCGCTGACAGCTCCTTTTGCGCCCTGCGCAGAAATGGTGCCGGGGCCATTGCTGGCGACCAGTCCAAGCAGGATAGAAAAGGCAAAGCGATCTTCAACGCCCGGTTTTTTCGTTAGTAGCGCAAGGTAGGCGGTGTCGGTGTAGCTCCATTCTTTTACCAAAGTGGCTATTTCAATACCGCCAAAGGCGGTATCGGTGTGTCTGTCTTCCCTGGCGGAGGCGCCTAACGCGGCGGAGAATATTCTGAAATGCCAGGGCATATTGTATAAGGTGGTGACAGATAGCCGTTTGTGTAACAAGGGTTTCCATGCCAGGTGGCAGCATATTGCTGCAACAACAGCATCGGCTGCTACGTACTGACGTGTTTCACTGGCAAGAAGCTGCAGAAAGCGGATAAACACGGTGTCAGCATTTCTCGATACTATACCCGAGAGCATGATGGTTGCCAGTTCGTCTCCATCATCGGTTAGCAGCAGTTCACGCCGCTTATCCATTATGGCCTGCTTTACCACAGCGTGCAGGTCAAAACCATTGTCCCCCGACTCATCTGCAGCTGGATCTGACAGGCCGTGCTGATGAAATAATTCAAGCAGCAGCCTGGTGCCCCGGCTGGCCCTGGCAGCCATATCTGGTCCAATGATGCTCAGGGCTGCGCAAAGCGCCGTATTGGGACTATTACCTGCCTGCCGGGCGGCAAAAGCGGCAGTCAGCATTGGTGTGTTATGCAGGTTGACATAAGCATTTAATAAAACATTAGCCAGTGCGCGCGAGTTTTCATCCGGATACTCGCGAACCAGTGACATCACCAGGTTATCTTCGTATGTATGTGTCGCAACATCGAGAATACTGATGCCAAAAAGGCGGGTTATCTGCGTCACCGGGTCCATCATTGATGCGCCAGAGGCATCCTTCATTGACTGGCGAGGGAATATGACGCCAATCTGCTCATTGACCAGCTTTATCTGTTCATCATAGGGCGCAACTGCCTTTACCGGTTGTATATTCAGTTCGGCGGGCAAAATATCACCCAGGTCATCCGCCAGCCAGCATTTCATTGAAAGATCGCCTTTCTTTTCGAAATCCGGCGCTTCATTATTAAGCGCCATAACAGCCGTCATGGCGAGCGGGATATCGGCAATATTGGTCACCACGGCGCCGCGGGCGGAACAGACGGGATGATCGGCGGTGAATATCCGGTCAACGCCAAACTTCTGCATAAACCACTGTTCTTTCGCGGCAGCATTATCGCCGCTGCCGGCAATCGCCCCGGCGTGGCCGCATGCCTTCGTCAGACGGTCTTTCCAGCGGCCTACGATGCAGGCGACAACAGGTTTTTGAAAAACAAGGTCCTGTTCATAATAGCCGCCGGGTTCAATATACATAATAGCGGCTTTACTGCGATCATCATTGTGAAAGGCGTGGCTAAATTCTGCTGCTGCAAAATGAATATAGACATCCTTTCCGGAGGAGAGTGAAACCGTGGTGCCCCAGCCTGCGGTACTGAGATAAACAGCGATGGTGGTGGTGAAATTACCCGAATTGGAATAGATGGCGATGGAACCCGGTATCAATGATTCTTCGGGGTGGCTGCCGCCGAGTGCGCCGCCGATACGTACATGGTGATGGGCATCGGCTATGCCAAGGCAGTTGCCGCCGAAGACATCGACCTGCTGTTGCTGACAATAATGGCGAATAATGCGTGCATCACTTAGCGGTACTTTCTCGGTCAGGATAATAACCTTCGTCAGCTCCGGGTTGACCCTGACCGCTTCGATTACGGCATCCTTGACACCGGCCGGAGGCACATATACCACGGCCACGTTAAAGCGATGCCCTGCCTGTAAAGCTTCAACCACTGAATTGTAAACCGGGATATCGCCAAGTTCAGTTTTTAACACTGAACCGGAGCGTCCTGGCATGGTGCCGCAAACAACATTGCCAGCGGAATAAACATGGCTGGTCGGGGTAACTGATTTACTTTCGTTGCCAAGGATATTCAATACGCAGACCCGGTCAGAAGTTGTTGCAAGTTCTGCCAGTGAGTTTATGCCGACGAAATAGTGAGGAAAGGCCGCAATGCCCGCATGTCGTGCAGCATCCGGAAATGAGACGTTTTCGCCTGTCATATTCATACTTGACTTTAGATTTTTAATGCCCATTTTTAATGCCCATTTTTTGGGTAACAATGGATCTGCCATCGGCCTGCATCCAGTCGTCAATCGCTTTCACGTAGTTGACCACGCCGCTCATTGAGGAGTCATGGCCGAACATGCGAAATGGAATGCCGAGTGCGTCAAGAATATCCTTCAGGTAGGCCATGCCACGGACCAGGTTCGGGCCGCCGCGTCCGACGACGACATAGACTGGCACCGGGCCATGCTGGTTAAAGTAATCCCGCAGGGCGTCACCCATTGCGCGCATGGTGGTGTAAATGTCGGTATTATTCGCTTTGCCGCCAATAATAAACAACACGTTGCTTTGTGCTAACCAGTGTTTGTAAACAATACGGCTGATTTCATACATCTTTTCATACGGCGGGTTGCCGCCAAAATCAGATGAGATGGTGCCGGCTTCGCCAAGCAATTCGGTTACCAGGGCGTTGGCGCCGCCGCCGAAGGTCATCGCGGTAACCGTTCCCTGCTCGTTAGTGACAAATACATCAGATTGCCCCTGGTAGGTGCGCAGTTCATTGATCTCGATTTCAAAGTCGGAATAGCCGGACGAATCCAGGCTGGCTGGCAGCTCCAGTCTTTTCCAGGAAGGGTCGTCGGTATCAAATGCGCATTTAAAGTCGCAGGCAATCGGCATCAGGCGGCCGTTTTTCGGCATCATGCGGATCGGATTCAGTTCAAGCGTACTCATGCCGTAGTTATTAAACAGGTCCCATAGTTTGGGCAGGTTCTGTACCAGCGGACTGATGATTTCGTTTGGCGCATTGATACTGTCCAGCGCATTGGCGACAACGAAACCTTTAAACCCTGTTAATGCATCATACGGAATGGTTGCGATCTGGTCCTTTGACAGCTCTTCAATATCCACGCCGCCGTGATGAGTGATGGTGAGTGTCGGCGCGCGAAACCTGGTATCATCACTGATAGATACATAAATTTCATATTTGGCAGGTATCGCGCTTTCAAAGGTGACACCTTCAGCTTTTGTCCGGTTGCGGCCAACATGGTGTTCGACGAAATAAAGCCGCTCTTTCTCCTGCATGGCGGTGGCGACATCACTGGCAAAACCGATGAGCCCGGCTTTGCCTTTTTTACCAACGCCACCCTTAAAATTGGGTTTTACCAGTACCTGGCCATAGCGATCCAGCAGGGCTTTAATTTGCTCACTGGTCGCCTCCGGACCGAGAACTTCAGATGTGGGAAAACCCACGTAGTTAAGTAGCTTTGACCCCCAAAGCATGCCTGTGATTTGCACTTTTTATCCTTTTTATTTTGTCTATCGTTTAATGATTAAGTTGTTTCACTGGAACAACAGTAAATACTAACAGTTAGCAGGTGCCAGTATCAAACAAATGATTTTAAAATCATGGCGAAAAAATTACACAGTATACGCTTTATGGATAAGCATTACTTACTACATTAGATTGTGCCTGTAATTCGAGCAGTTCTTCTTCAACACCTGCAGCATGCGTCAGTTCGGCGACATTATGCCTGGTGAAAAAGCCGCTAAAGTCACCAAAGCGCTGAACATATTCAATGATCAGTGATGAATGTTCTGATGCGCTGGAGAAAATCTGTTTCAGGCCATCTTCTCTGGAGCCGATGACATCAAGCAAAAAGTCTGTTCCCACGGCAGTAATCTGCCTGACTACGTGTTCGATGTTTTCCATTCCCTGGTACTCACCATCAGCAATGGCCAGGGCGATATGATGCAGGCGAGGACCATAGTTACGGACAAACGTTTCGGTGGGTGAGGGCAGCTTTTCAAGATGATTGACGAAGTAGGGTGTATTGTTTGCGGTAAACACCTTGGCCGGACTAAGGCATTCATTGTTGTAGTGAACGCTTTTGGTGACATTGGTTGACGAATTCTGATCACGAATATCATACGAGCCCCAGTAGTAATAACTGGACAGTGACAGCCATTCCAGGATGGCGACTTCCCGGTTCTGACTGTAGATTCTGGTGGCAAGATGATCAATCGGCATAATCATCGTGTCGATGGCAAGCTCTTTTTGTTTTTCCTTGGCAGCGAGATAAACCGCCTGCACGTCATCACGTATACTGCTGACACCCAGCGCATAGGTACGTATCTGATCGAGCGGTCTTTCCATGTAGGCGACGATGTTGTGCGTATAGGGTGACGGTTTACTGATGGCAAGATTGCCCGGCAGCTGGAGTTTTCTTATCTGGTCCTGCGAAAAGAAACGGAACTCGCGTTCTTTCTGTAATTCGGTTACCTCGTGCAGGTTTGTCACACGCAGGATTTCACCCATGTAGCGGCTATTGGGCTTACGCATGCCAATCGGGTAAACCTCGTTGAGGCTGCGAAAAATGCCGTGAATTGAAGGATCCTTGACTTCGCGAACGAGGAAGTCGGGCGAACTCATGTCAATTCGAAGAACATGGGTCCAGTGGTCTTCACTCTCCAGAGTAACGAGATAATGGTAAGGCGTCATCAGCGACAGTTCACCGATATAGCGGATTGAGTGCCCCGGATCAACGGTGATCATGATGGCTTCAATTTCATGGACCATATCGGTGAGACCGCTACAATCCCGCTCATCGAGCAGGCGAACCAGGTATTCTTCAAAAAAATCCGAGTTCAGTTTGTCGCCCTGTCTGGCAAAAGCCAGAGATTTTGTTATTGAGTTTGATTTAGTCATGCTGCAATTAATTGGTGCAAATTAAAATGCTATTGCCACTGCAAATGCTGTGCCATTTTTAATTAACCAGTCCAGAAGATATATATGTTTTAGCTTCATAGGCTTACATGGTATGCATTCAGTAAATGTTGTGCTAACTTGCCAGTTGACGCACCATTAATGTGCGACGCACCAAAATCAAACTTTATTTTGGTGCATTAAAGATTTTTGTAGCCATATTGGTGCAAATTATTCCTTATTTTGTAGCTATTTATCATTCATGTATATCATGGCATGGATATTGCATTGTTTATCAACACAGCAGTTTGCTGAAAAACTTATAAACGATACACACGCAATGCCAATAAATCTGAATGACTATTCGAGTGGGAACGCTCACGATGAGTTACTGACTAACACCAACCGTGCCCGCCCCGGCGCTGGCAAAATATTGAATTACCTGCGAAGCTTAACTGACGCGGAATTGCGAGAAAGACGCGAGGCGGCTGAACTGGCGATGCAGGTCATGGGTATTACTTTTACCGTCTACAGCGAGGAGGGTGGCGGTATCGACCGTGTCTGGCCCTTCGATATTATTCCACGCATCCTTACTGCGCGTGAATGGTACCGTATAGACGAAGGCTTAAAGCAACGGGTTCAGGCGCTGAACATGTTTATTGCTGACATTTATGACGAGCAGAAAATCATCCGGGATAAAATTTTCCCAAAAGAGGTGCTCGCACAGTCGGTCAACTTTCGTGAGCAGTGTATCGGCATCAAACCGGCATATGATATCTGGGCGCACATTTGCGGCAGCGACCTGGTACGGGGCGCTGACGGCACCATGTATGTGCTTGAGGATAACCTGAGGGTGCCATCCGGCGTTTCCTACATGCTGGAAAACCGGCTGGTGATGAAACGTGTCTTTCCGGAATTGTTTGAAGATAACGATATCCTGCCGGTTGACGGCTATTCTACCCGGCTGTTCGATATGCTGGCGGCGTTATCGCCCCGTCCTGCGGAGTTCCCGTCAATCGTTGTACTGACGCCGGGAATTTATAATTCGGCGTATTTCGAGCATTCCTATCTTGCCCAGCAAATGGGCGTAGAACTTGTTGCAGGCAGTGATCTGGTCGTTGAAGACGATATCGTTTATATGAAAACCATCAGCGGCCGCGCACGTGTTGATGTCATATACCGCAGGGTAGATGACCTGTTTATGGATCCTGAGGTATTCGACAAAGAATCGATGCTCGGTGTGCCAGGCATTATGCGGGCATGGCGCAAAGGCAATGTTGCCATCGCGAATGCCCCCGGCGCCGGTGTGGCCGATGACAAGGTCGTATACGCCTATGTTCCGGAGATGATTCGATACTATCTTGACCAGCAGCCAATATTGCCGAATGTGCCAACCTACCTGTGCATGGATAAAACACAGCGTGATTATGTGCTGGACAACCTGGAAAACATGGTGGTCAAGCCAGCCAATGAATCCGGCGGTTATGGGATGATGGTCGGGCCTGCAGCCAGCCTCAAGGTGCGCAGGGAATTTTTAGCATTAATCAAAAAGAACCCGCGTAATTATATCGCGCAGCCAACATTGAATTTATCGACCGTGCCGACTTTGTGTGATGGTGTGATTGAGCCAAGACATGTCGACCTCAGGCCTTTTATTCTATCCAGCGATGCAAGCCATGTTACCCGCGGCGGACTGACGCGGGTGGCGCTGAATAAAGGCTCACTGGTGGTGAATTCATCCCAGGGCGGCGGCAGTAAAGATACGTGGATCATAGAAACGAGGAGTAACTGATTATGTTGTTAGCGAGTGTTGCGGAACGTGTGTACTGGTTTGCGCGCTATGTAGAACGTGTGGAGAACACGGCGCGCATGATCCTGGTGAATAATAACCTGCTGATGGACATGCCAAAAAACTCGACGCTTGGCTGGGCGCCGCTGGTTTCTATCACGGGAATTGCCGATATCTTTTATGAACATTACCAGGAGGCGAACGAACGCAATGTGCTTAAGTTCCTGGTGATGGACCCGAACAACCCGAGCTGCATGTTATGCACCCTGACCAACGCCCGTGAAAATCTGCGTACTTCACGGGCGATATTTCCCAGGGATGTGTGGGAGGCACTGAACGATCTTTACAGCTATACAAAGGAAAACAAGTCGGCCGTGTTGACCCGCCGCGGACGCTATGCGTTTCTAAGCCATATTATCGATTCATGTCATTTGATCACAGGCAAGCTGTCTGCTTCCATGAGTCATGACCAGATCTACGAGTTTGTCCGCATGGGACGCAATATCGAACGCACGGATATGACCTCACGCGTGATTGACGTCAGGGCGGACAACCTGCTGCCCAAACATGACGAAGACCTTAAACCGTTTGATGATATCCAGTGGAAAAGCGTGCTGGATTCGCTTGCCGCACATCAAATGTACCGGCGTTACGTGCATGTGCGGGTGCAGGGTGTCGCGGTGCTGAGTTACCTGTTGCAGGACTGGTATTTTCCCCGTGCAATACAGCATTGCCTGACGCAGGTGGAGTATTGTTTGCGCAACCTGCCGCTGAACGAGGCGCCGCAATATGCACTGGTTCGTGCGCAACGCATGGTAAGAAATGCTGACGTACGAAAAATCGTTGCCGGCAACCTCAACAGTTATATTAACGATTTGCAGCTGGCCCTGATAGATCTTAACGCCGAGCTGACATCCAGCTATTTTGAAGGCAGGGAAGTGTCCGCAACGATATATAATATTGCTGACAAGCAAAGGGTGACAGCATAATGTTTTTATTCTGCACGAAGCTTGCCTTAAAGGTACTGGTTTTTAGCACTAGCACCAGCAGTTAGACGTGGCTGTTGTCAGCAGTAGTTTTATGCCGCACCGGTACGAGTGTTTAATAACATGAAATACAGGGAAGGTAATAATTCAACTGATAGCAGGCGGCCAGCTTACCAGGTGCATGACAGGCGCAGTGTTGATCGTCGCCAGGTATTATTGCAGCATATTGACCTGCAGCTGGCCTCCCTGGATCAGCCTCCCTGCAAGCAGCCGTATAAAAATAGCTATCTGGATGTTGCTAATAGCCTGTTAAAAAATTACAGGCAACACAGGCACCTGCTGGCAGATTATCGCTGCCCAGCGGACCAGCGTATCGAGGCATTTCTTAATGATTATCTGAAAGCAAATGACGTTCAATACACCGTGCGGTTACCTGGCTCATCGTTTATTTTGGGCAAGGCCGGGCTGGCCAGGGAGCTTTCATTGCCTGCATCAGGTTCATATTACAAATCAGATCTGTTATCTTCCTATCGTGTGGCACAGGGTGTATTGCATAACCCGAAAAATGACCGGCGCACAACAGCAGGTGTGTTTCATATCGTTGGGGGTGGCTTGCCGATACCGCTGGATAAACGCGTTGTACCGGTTGAGGTTTATGCAAAACTGCTCGATGCTGCGCTTAATCCGCCTGATGATATGATGGTATTGCCGATTACCGCCGAACAGGAACAGGTGGCACGCTCCTGGGTGTCATTGTATATCAGGCCGCTGGTCAGGCCGGAAATAAATGCGGTGCATCCCGCCAAAACCATGGAGACACGTATATTTGCTCCGGGAGGTTTGACTGCCAACATTGATTTTATCGAAAGTATTTTTGGTAACGCTGGTGACCCGTTTCTTGCCGAAAACGATGCAGCACTGGATATTGAACACTGGACCGGCCATAGCGGTTGCATCATACTGGCGCCGCATTTGACAGGGCTGCGTAAAAAAGACCTGGGTCTGCCGCATTATGACGAAGCTACCCGGCGGCAGCGTGATGCTGCCATGTGCTGGCAGCATGAGGATGAATATTACAATGATGGTAATGCGTTTAAAGTCGTGTGTCGTGATATGCATGGCGTCATTGTCACAATTATTGCCGATAATTACTTTGGCTATAGTAAAAAAGAAATCAAGTCACATATAAGCTACTCGGCCAACCTTTCTGGCGGCTGCGAGGAAGAACATGCTGGCGGCGCCATCGCTTTCCCCAGGTTTAACCTTGGAGAAACCTATTATCCAGAGATCAGCGATCAGCTCAGAAAATATAATTTTGCGACCTTGTGTAACCAGCTGGCGCCATGGATTGAAATAAAGCCGGAAGGATATGCCATTGACCGCATATTCAGGGATATTTTATATATACCTGAGAATGCAGAAATACATTTACAGGACAAGGCCGTACGCTGGCAGCAAGACGAAACAGTACACAGCATAAAATTGTTGTTCGAACACACTTATATCTACCCAAGCGGTTTCATGGTGCACATGGAGAAGCACCCGCACGCACCCAGCTGGCGCCTGATCGGAACTCTGGGTGAAGGCACGTTCTGTCATAAACCCAACACGGTCTCTGGTGGAGGCAAGTCTGAAATATCCAAGTCGATTAGCAGTTCAATCATATCCGGGCCGGTTTATGTGGATGACTTTGATGATGACCTTGACCAGGTGGAAGCGATTATCAAGCGTGATTACTGTACACGGTTTCGCAGTGAAGAACACGCAGACAGTCGCGCATTACTGAGCCCGTACCGTTCTCTCGGTTCTGTGATACAATTGCTGACCCCTTCGAGTGAAACCTATACTGATGAATATAACCAGTGGTTACTAAGTATTCCGCCACGCATAATCGCCCTGGTCTACATGATCAAGCGATTTTACAAACGGGAATGGGGTGACGACTGGCGAAAACATTTTTCAGTTGATGAGACCAATGGTCATCCCGCCCATGAACTTAAGTTCGATGGCCGGAAGTTGATAGCGAGCTATCTGCGTGTGGGTATGAATGATGATGATACATGGCGGGTTTACAAGTTGCGGCAGGACTTCATTGCCTCAGAAAAGCTGCAGATGGAGGACGATATTACCGTCTCTACTGTCATTCCGGTGTCACAATTAGATGGTTTGAACGGGGAATATCAAGGTCAACTCTGCGTTAAAATAGTCGACAACTGTGAAGCCAGGCTGTTTCAGCGTCCGGATGTGGCGGTCAATCGTGGATTTGATCTACAGACAGAAGCGGACCTGTCGACAATGGATAATTTTATTTCCAATTTTGAACCGTTGACCAGTGCTGATGCGCGCGAGATTATTGAAGACATTATACACTTCGACGAATTTTCCCGACCAATGAAGCAACTTATCAGCAATGTGGCGAATGAGGATGACGCCTATTTTGTCTCCTCGGCGCATCCGCGCATGGTTGATGGCAAACCCAGTCTCAACGTGCGTTACTTGCAGCTCAGGCCGGACCTGGCAAATCCGCGTTGCTATCACCTCGCGGTAACAGGGACCCGCCTGTCACGCAGGCTGTATTATGATCAGCCGGTTTATTTCCCGGTCAATGCGGTCCTGCAGGGGCGGCGCAATAATCCGCCTGATGCGAATCAGCCGGGTGTGCGCTCGCTCGCTGTGTATAACCCGGTACACTATCAGGAACTGCCTGAACTGTTTATGGATTTGATCTGCAGCCTGACTGGCAGATCGCCATCAACCACGGGTGCGGGTTCTGAAGGAGCGTTAACCAAAGGGCCTTTCAATGCCCTGCAAACAACAGCCGATCTGAATACTGCACTGGTGTCATATATTCTCTGTGGTTACCAGGGGTTTTCTACGGCAGCTGGTTATATAGGCCCCATAAGACGAGTCGATCATGATATCAGCATGCTGATTCCCGAGATCTGGAGCCGGATACCGGTAGCGCAGCGCAAGGCTGAATACCTGATTGCCAACGGCTTGCTGGAAAAAATTAACGATTTCAATCACCGCGGAAAGACAGTGCTTGCCAGCCGCCTGGGCTACCGCATTACGAAAAAATTCACCCTGTATTTTCTTGGGAAAATTTTTGACAATCCGACCATTGTTTTTGACGAGGCTATGCTTAAACCCGAAACACAGGACCTCGAAGCCTATGTTGACGGTATTAACAACATTACTGAAGCATACAAATGCGTTGCGCAGGCATACTTTGATGACGGTTCAATCGCTGATGCATGTCCTCCGTTACAGGCTTTGCTGCATATCATGGTTTCTGGTGAATACCAGGGTAAGTCCATCGAACATCATGATATACGTTCGATGTTTACTCGAGATTACCTGCTGCAAAGTGACTGGTATGCGGAACGGCTACGTATCAGGCAGACACGTGAGGTCAGTCTCTGGGTCAAGAATCATCGATATTTGAAACGCATGCTCGAAAATTTGCGCGCAACAGACATTGATACTCGTGCCGAGTTGAAGGCACGTATTGAACAGGCGGAAAACATGATTAAGCGAGTGTCTGACGCAGATTATCTAAATACGATGCAGTTTACCCTGGGTACAGACTGGATCCACCGGGCATCCTCATATGAATTCAAAGCAACCAACAGTGTTACCGAGTAGTTAACTTCGCACATTTAAAAATGATTGAAAACTGGGATTGATAACGGGCTGAGTAAAAATGGCGATACGTATTGCAATAAATCATAAAACTGAATATCGATATGACAGGCTGGTCAGCCTGTCACCGCATACTATCCGTTTGCGGCCGGCAGTGCATACTCGTACGCCGATACATAGTTATTCCCTCAAGGTGCAGCCGGAAAATCATTTTATTAACTGGCAGCAGGACCCGTTTGGTAATTTTCTGGCGCGTATCGTGTTTCCTGAAAAAACCCGTTGTCTATCTGTCGAGGTTGATCTTGTCGCCGAGATGGTAGTGATTAATCCGTTTGATTTTTTCCTCGAAAAGTACGCGGAACATTATCCTTTCAAGTATCCGGCGAAACTGGCAAATGAGCTGGCGCCGTACCGTGTGGTGAGCGCCAAAGGCCCGTTGCTGCAAAAGTGGCTGGCTGCTGTTGACCGCTCACGCATGCAAACCAATGACTTCCTGGTGTCGCTTAACCAGCGCCTGCAGAAGGATATCGGCTACAACATACGCATGGAGCCGGGGATACAGAAATGTGACGAGACGCTGGCGATGAAAACCGGTTCCTGCCGTGATACCGCGTGGCTGCTGGTGCAGATACTGCGTCACCTGGGACTGGCATCACGCTTTGTTTCCGGCTACCTGATCCAGTTGAAGCCGGATATGAAATCACTGGACGGACCATCCGGCACCGATAAGGATTTTACCGACCTGCATGCCTGGGCGGAAGTTTATTTGCCCGGCGCCGGCTGGGTAGGGCTGGACCCGACTTCTGGTTTGTTTGCCGGAGAAGGCCATATTCCGCTTGCCTGTACGCCCAACCCCGTCAGTGCCGCACCAATTACCGGCGCCAGTGACAAGGCCGAAGTCACATTCTATTTTCATAATGAAGTACAGCGTATCCATGAAGACCCGAGAGTCACCCTGCCGTATACCGACAAGCAGTGGGCGGAAATAAACGCACTGGGCAACCGGGTTGATAATGATCTTGAACAAAACGATGTACGCCTGACCATGGGCGGAGAGCCGACCTTTGTATCGATCGATGATATGGACGGCGCACAGTGGAATACGGCGGCCCTGGGCAAAGACAAACGTAAGCTGGCAGGCGACCTGTTGACACGGCTGCAGAAGCGTTTCGCCCCTGGAGCGGCGCTGCATTATGGCCAGGGTAAATGGTACCCCGGTGAAGTCCTTCCGCGCTGGGCGCTAGGCTGCTTCTGGCGTGAGGACGGCATTCCGGTGTGGAATGACCCGAGATGGCTGGCCGAGGAAGACAGCAAGGAAATCTACGGTGTAGACGAGGCGCATGATTTTGTGCGTACACTGAGTCGATACCTGGGTGTTGATCATGCCGGTATACAGACGGCGTATGAGGATGTGTATTACTACCTGTGGAAAGAGGGCAATCTGCCGCCGAATGTTGATGTGCTTGATTCAAAAATAAAAGAGGCCACTGAACGCGAACGCATCCGCCGCCTGTTTGAAAGAGGCCTGGACAGGGTTACTGGTTACGTGCTGCCGCTTAAATGGCAGGACAGGGAAGATGGCGGCTGGCGCACGGGCAAATGGTCATTCAGACGCGGTCACCTGTTTTTATTACCGGGCGATTCCCCCATGGGCTACCGTATTCCCCTGGACTCCCTGCCCTGGGTAGAGGAAAAAAAACGCGATAAGGATCCTGAGCGCTGCCCCTTTGAACCACGGCCGCCACTGGGCGATATTTATGGTGAAGTGGTTCGCCGCTATGCCGAGTTTATTAACCAGCCTGTGGGCAGGCCTGATTTTCAGGAACAACGCGCCGATGAGGGTGATGCCGAAAAAAGCCTGGATGTTATCCACACGGCGTTATGCGTGGAGCCGCGTGATGGCCATCTATACGTGTTTCTGCCACCGTTGACGCATCTTGAGCATTACCTCGACCTGGTGCATTGCATTGAAGCCACAGCAGCCGAGCTTAAAATACCGGTATTTATGGAAGGCTATGAACCGCCGCATGATCATCGCCTTAAGCGGTTTGCCATTACCCCGGATCCCGGGGTTATCGAAGTCAATATTCATCCTGCTCACAACTGGAACGAACTTGTGTCTACAACGCAGGCGATTTATGAAGACGCCAGAGAGTCGCGCCTGGCGACCGAAAAATTTATGCTTGATGGCCGTCATACTGGTACCGGCGGCGGCAATCATGTCACCATCGGCGGGGCCTCACCGGCTGACAGCCCGATGCTGCGGCGGCCGGACCTGCTGCAAAGCCTGGTGACCTACTGGCAGCATCACCCCGGCCTGTCCTACCTGTTTTCCGGTCTGTTTATCGGTCCGACCAGCCAGGCGCCGCGGGTGGACGAAGCGCGGGATGATAGCCTGTATGAACTGGAAATCGCCTTTCAGAACATACCGCAGGGTGAATCTCCGTCACCGTGGATTGTGGACCGGCTGTTGCGCAACCTGCTGATTGATGTCAGCGGCAATACCCACCGCTCGGAGTTCTGCATTGACAAGCTGTATTCGCCGGAAAGTGTCAGCGGCCGCCTTGGCCTTGTTGAATTCAGGGCATTTGAAATGCCGCCGCACGCGCGCATGAGTATTGTGCAGATGCTGCTGCTGCGTTCGCTGATTGCCCGTTTCTGGAATAAACCGTACCGCATGAAGCCGGTCCGCTGGGGCACTGAACTGCACGACCGCTTTATGCTGCCGCATTATGTCTGGCAGGATATGCGTGATGTTATCTGTGATCTCAACGACTCGGGGTATCCGCTGAAGCTGGAATGGTTTTTGCCTTTCCAGGAATTCCGTTTTCCGCATATCGGCGACGTCACTTATGATAATATCCAGCTGGAGATTCGTACCGCCGTTGAGCCCTGGCACGTGCTCGGCGAAGAGGTCTCCGCGCAGGGTACCTCCAGGTATGTTGATTCTGCGGTTGAACGTGTACAGGTCAAGGTAAACGGGATGACTGGCGATCGTCATATTGTGGTGTGTAATGGCCGCAGGGTACCGTTGAGAGCGACAGGCAAGCGGGGTGAGTATGTCGCCGCGGTTCGCTTCAAGGCATGGCAGCCGCCATCCGGGCTGCATCCGACGATCGGTGTTCATACTCCGCTGGTTTTTGATATTCTTGATACCTGGAACCAGCGTTCGATTGGCGGCTGTACATATTATTCAGGGCATCCTGGCGGCCGTCATGAAGAGACCTTTCCGGTAAATGCGAATGAAGCTGAATCACGCCGCATAGCGCGTTTCAGGAATATCGGTCACACGCCCGGGAAGTTTGAAGTGCCGCCAGAGGAAACTACGCTCGAGTATCCCTATACACTCGACCTGCGGCATAAAAATATTTGCTGATGGTATGGGACTGCCAGGACAGGCAGGCAGCAACAATGAATATTTAATCCGAATTTTTCACAGGAACCTGAAAATATCACTTAACATTATGATTATAAAAAGAAATATAGGTATATCAGAAAACTACACTATGTACCCGGCATCGCTATGCAGTTTTTGCCAGAAAATATTTTCTTTGGATCTCAGCGGCCCCAAGATTAATTTTTTTTGGAATCGATTCGTCTGTAACCATAGCTATGGCTATGCCCCTGAAGTTATACTGGAACGAATCGATCAAACTGATTCACAGACCAATGTTAAAAAAACATGGCCCCAAAATCTGCATTCCTATGAAATATCCGGGTTAATGACAGTCGAAGAATTTTAGTTTTGCAACAGATACCAACAGAATCCGTGTTATCAGGCGCCGAAATATTATGTAGCGGTTATGCCACGAACGGTGGTCACGACGAAATGTGCGCCGCGGACGGCGGTATACGTAATCACTGGCATTACCTGATGAATTCGCTGCATGAAATCGGTGCGGCAGGATTGCAGGGACGCCGTGAAGAAGCGTGGCGGCTGATCCGTGAAAATGATGTTACCTACAATCTCTACGGTGACCCGAGCGGCATGGGACGGCCGTGGAAGCTTGACCTGGTGCCGTTGCTGATAGAGAGTGAAGAATGGCGCGTCATTGAAGCCGGTCTGATGCAGCGTGCCGAACTGCTTAACCTCGTGCTGCAGGATTTCTACGGTCCTCGCAACCTGATCAGGAAGGGCGTGATTCCGCCTGAACTGCTTTTTTCGCATCCCGGTTTTTTGTATCCCTGTACAATCATGCCGGGTACAAACAGAATTGCGCAGGAAACGCGTGCGCTGACCTTTTATGCCGCCGACCTGGTGCGGGACAGCAACGGCCAGATGAATGTGCTCAGTGACCGGGCGCAGGCGCCATCAGGCGCCGGTTACGCGCTGGAAAACAGGCTGGTGATTTCACGCGTGCTGCCGAGTCTGTTCAGAGATTCGCACACCCATCGACTGGCAAATTTCTTCCGCACCGCTCGCCAGTCGCTGAACAACCTGACACCGCGTGAAGGGGAAGAACCGAACATAGTGCTGCTCAGTCCCGGACCGGCGAACGAGTCCTATTTTGAACACGCCTACCTGGCGAATTACCTCGGCTATACCCTGGTAGAAGGCGAAGACCTGATGGTGCTCAACAACAGGGTATGGCTGATAACGCTGGAAGGCCTGCGACCCGTTGATGTCATTATGCGGCGTATGGATGACAGCTACTGCGATCCGGTTGAGCTGCGTGAAGATTCTTTTCTGGGCGTGCCGGGGCTGACGAATGCAGCACGATTAGGTAATGTTTGTATTGCCAACCGTCTTGGCAGCGGTGTCCTGGAAAACCCCGCACTGCTGTCTTTCCTGCCTGAGCTGTCAAAATGCCTGCTCGGCGAAGAACTGCGCATCCCTTCAATCAAGACCTGGTGGTGCGGTCTGCCGGCGGAGCGGGATTACGTTCTGGATAACCTGCATACACTGGTCATTAAACCGTTACACCCCGGGCTTGGTTTCAGGTTCAGGTTTGGCAGTGAGCTGTCCCGCAATGAGCTGGAAGACCTTAAACTCAAGATCAGGGCAAGGCCGCATCTTTATGTCGGCCAGCACTCTGTCTCCATGTCGACGGTACCGGTACTGGCTAAAGACGGGCTGAAGCCTCGCCATACCGTGCTGCGCAGTTTTCTGGTAGCCGATGAGCATGACTATATGGTGATGCCAGGCGGGCTGGCGCGAGTTGCCTCCGTCGATAACAGCCTGATAGTCTCTAACCAGGCGGGTGGCACCAGCAAGGACATCTGGGTGCTGGCAACCGAACCGGAAAAATATGTCAGCCTGTTAACGGAAAGAAGACAAGCAATGCTGGCACCAGACAAGGGAGGAGAAGTACCGGGCCGTGTTGCGGACAATATGTTCTGGGTTGGCCGGTATGCTGAACGTGCCGAGTTCTTCAGCCGTTTACTGCGACTGACCCTGCAGTTTCTTGAGACCGGCGAAGCAACAGAATCGCTTGCCTTCAAACAGCTGCTGTTCGCTGTCACCAACCAGACCGGGACCTATCCTGGTTTTGCCGATCAAAATATTGTTAATCAGCCTGAAATGGTGCAGCGTGAACTGCTGTCGGTAATTTCAGATGGTATGAAAACCGGCAGCCTGGCACAGACCCTGGGTGCGCTGTTGTTTGCAGCCCGCTCTGTGCGTGACCGTCTGTCGTCAGATACCTGGCGAGTGATCAATGACATCGATAATATATTGCGATCACTTGCCAATATAACACCGCAACAGCTGGTCGATGTACTTGATGAACTGGACAGTCTCATTACTGCACTTACCGCCTTCGCCGGCCTGACACTGGAAAATATGACGCGAGGCAGCAGCTGGCGATTCCTGGATAGCGGAAGACGTATGGAACGGGCATTACAGATTGCCCGGCTGTTACAGTCAACGATTGCACCGGTAACAGACGAGGAAAACGAAACACTGCTATCCGATTCCATGCTGTCTATCGTTGACAGCATGATGACGTACCGGCGGCGTTATCGTTATGGCATTAATATTCCGCGGCTGCTTGAGCTGGTTGTATACGATGAAAGCAACCCGCGTTCGCTGGCCTACCAGTTGAGCAGACTTGAAGAACATGTTACGGCACTGCCGAGTAAGCAACAGCAAGCTGGCAACCGGAGTGAGCTCGAGAGGCTGGCACTGGAGAGCGCTACCATGGTACGGCTGGCTGATGTCAACCGGCTGGCTGCGGCTGTGAATAACAATATCAGGCGTGACACGCTGGATAACTTCCTGAATGTCCTGGCAAGCCGGATGACGTCGTTGTCGGATATGTTAACAGCGACTTATTTCCGCTCTGCGGAGACACCGCATCAACTTGTTCGACTGCGTTGAGGCAATCAGTCATGAGATATCGAGTCACGCACAGTACCAAATATTCATACAGCAAGGATGTTTCCCTGTGCCACAATGTAGCCCACCTGCTGCTGCGCAATACCCCGCAGCAGACCTGTTACCTGAGTGAGCTGCAGATAACGCCGCTGCCAGCCAATGTAAATGAATGGCAGGACCTGTTTGGTAATCGTCAGGCCAGTTTCAGTATTCAGAAGCCGCATGACGAGCTCACCGTGACATCTATCAGTGAAGTGGAAGTGGTTTCAATGAAATCGCTGTTTGACGGGATTTATCCTGTCAGCTGGGAACAGGCGGTAAACCACCTGCAAACAAACGACAATGCTGAGACTGTGGATGCCAGGCTGTATACGCTGGAATCTGGATTCATCGAATTTCAAGCAGAAGTCGCCAGCTACAGCGAGCCATCATTTACCTATGGCCGGCCGTTACTGGATGCGGTGGAGGATCTGATGCATCGAATACACGTGGATTTTACCTATGAGCCGGGCTTCACCACCATTGCAACACCATTAAGAGAAGTGCTTCAACATAAAAAAGGCGTGTGCCAGGATTTCGCCCACCTCGCGATTGCCTGTCTGCGCATGCAGGGACTGGCTGCACGTTATATCAGCGGCTACCTGGAAACCATACCGCCCGAAGGCAATGAAAAACTGCGAGGTGCAGATGCATCGCATGCCTGGTTTAGTGTTTATGTGCCGAACCAGGGCTGGGTGGATTTTGATCCGACAAATGCCCAGTTACCGGCTGAACAGCATATCACTGCGGCCTGGGGAAGGGACTACTCAGATGTCGCACCGCTAAAGGGTATCGTGTTCGGCGGTGGCGAAGAGCACAAGCTGGATGTTGCGGTCGACGTCGAACGGATTTGATGGCGTGTTCTTTTTTTAGCCCGGCTGACAGTAATTTTAAATGTTAACCGCAGAGGCGAAAAGACGCAGAGGTTTATTGCCGGCTCGATTTTAATCGGACCTGGTTCCATAGATTCGAAATAATTCGTACGTTATGAGCATACATCGCTACCATCATGCGAATAAATTCGCATCTGCCTCAAGAGTTAATAGCCAGGTTTGTGCAAAAAATAAATTCTGCGCCTCCGCGGTAATAAAATAGATTTAGCTTTGTTAAACCAGACTTTTCAGAGAGTTTATGCTCTATGATGATGCACTAATATACCAGTCGCACAATATTAGTGCTGTGTGCCCGTGAATATCTGCTCAAGAAATTTCTTCAAGTGACAGCAGTTGGTTACAATCAATATTAATAATGAAATGCAAGTAATTGAAATTATTGCTATTATTGTAAATGTATCGAATATTGCTTCCATTGTTTTTTTACCAGACCGGTATTTGTTCATTGAATATTAATCATTAATTTTGCAAGATACTTGCCAACATGAAATGGTCAGTGATAAAGACAAACCGGCTATACAGCGGTTTTTTTAAACTAACGGAAATGATGCTTCAGCATGAGCTGTTTGCCGGCGGGCAAAGCCCGGTTCTGAGGCGTGAACTGCTTAATAGAGGACAGGCCGTTGGCGTACTGCCTTATGATCCGGTAAGAGATGAGTTCGTGCTGATTGAACAATTTCGGGTGGGTGCGGGCGATGATCCAGCTGGCCCCTGGCTCATGGAGATAATCGCCGGTTACCAGGAGCCCGATGAATCCGCCGAGCAGGTGGTGTTAAGAGAAGCGATTGAAGAAGCCGGCTGCATCGTTTCTGAACTTGAGCAGATTTATCATTATTATTCCACGCCCGGCAGTTCAAATGAAAAGATTAAGATTTTTTTTGCACGTACCGACAGTTCCGGTATAAGCGGTATCCATGGCCTGGGTCATGAAGGTGAGGATATTAAAGTGCACGTCTTGCGCAGCAGTCAGGCTCTTGAATGGCTGGATACCGGGCGCATAGACTCGGCCATGCCCATCATTGCGCTGCAGTGGTTTCGCTTGAATAGTGAGCGGATACGACAGCAGTGGCTGTAGCTATCTATTAACCCGGCGACATATATTGTCGCCGGGTTAATAATATCCTGTTTGCAAGCTCATTCGCAAACCATTATCCACGATAGTAGTCAAAGAACGCAATCAGCAGCAGGCTGGAAATCATCAGGGTGGATAGCATTACCGGTGTACCTTTACGTAACCAGTACATGGGTGTGATGCGGTATTCCGCTATACCTATACGTTCTGCTTCGGCAACACAGATAACATTTGCGGTTGAACCGATATGTGAACCATTTCCGCCCAGCCCGACTCCCAGTGCCAGGGCCCACCATAGCGGCATTATGTCAACCCCCTGGGTTTCCAGGTGAGCGATGATCGGGATCATGGTCACGGTAAACGGAATGTTATCAACCACGGCGCTGATGAATGCGGATACCCACATTATGACCAGCGCTGTCAACAACAGGTTTTCAGGGTCCTGCGCAATTTCGGCCAGTTGCTGACCCAGCAGGTCAAGCAGGCCGGAGCCCTCGACACCGCCAACAATAATAAACAGGCCTGCAAAAAATAGCAGTACCGACCAGTCGAGGCCCTTCAGCAGTTCTTCCGGGTCAGGACGAACCAGTACGAGCGCCACCGCAACACCGATCCAGGCAACGAACCCGGGAAACAGGTGATAGTGATGGTGAATAAAAAACAGCAGGATTACAACCAGTATTGATGCCGATACTGCCATCAGCGTCTTCGGCTCTTTCAATACCTGGGTTTCATCAAGATCGAGGATGCCATCAATCTTGCTGGAGAGATCGGTGCGAAACAGGAGCAGCATCAGCAGCAGTGTTGCCACCCAGGCGACAAAAATGATTGGCCCCATATGAAACAAAAACCGGTTGAAATCGATATTGGCGGCACTGCCGATCATCACGTTGGGCGGGTCACCGACCAGGGTGGCAACGCCGCCGGTATCAGACAGCAGTGCCTCTGCCATGAGATACGGAACCGGGTTGATTCCCAGCAGCCTGGCAATGACCACAGTCAGCGGAGCGAATACCAGTACTGTGGTGACATTATCAAGGAACAGGCTGATGACGGTTACCACGGTTGATACATATATCAGCAGCAGCTTTGGGCTGCCCTTTGAAAGTTTGGCCATGCGGATGGCAAGGTATTCGAAACCGCCGGTTGGTTTCAGCATAACCACCAGCGTCATCATCCCGGTAAGCAGAAACATGGTGTTGGCATCGATGGCGGCAATGGCATCGGCCTGTGAATAAAACCCGACATACATGCCGGCAATGATCATAGTCACCGCACCAATGACACCGGCCAGGGTGCGGTGGATTACTTCGCTGAAGATAAGGACATAGGCCACGACCAGGACTGAACCAGCGACCCACATGCCAGTGGTAACTGAATGAGAAACGGTTTCCATAATATGTTCACTATTGGTAGTAAATTACAGACTTGTCTGCTAGAAAAATAATACTGTCACTATGATCAATCAAAGTTTAGTGATGCGAAATGCTGTCACCGTCAATTTACCTGTTTTAACGGCTATTGTTGCGCTCCTTTTCCTTAATACATTCGAGCATGCGCCTGGCTATTTCCATTCGTGTAACCACGCCCTCGTACTGTCCATTTTCAATCAAAAAGACATAACTGCTGTTATGCACTTCCATTAACGCCAGGGCTTTTACAATCGAAGAACGCGGTGAAACACTAGGAATTTTTTCCAGCAGATAATTTTCAACGGGATAAGCGATGACCTCCATGATCTTCATCTCTGGCAGGTCAAGATTGTCGGTATGATCGCCCATGGCGTCCGCCAGTCGCAGCAGGTTGTCTGGTACCGCGATGCGTTTGTAGACGTCACGCAATGATATTCGGCCTGCAATCTGGTCCTGGCTGTCAACATAAGGCAGCCCCGGCACATTGCAGCGTACGGTTTCCTGAAAAAAATCTCGCAAGGTCATGCCGTGCCGCATAAACCCCGTCATGGTAGCTAATCGTTCCAGCTTCATAATTATATGTCTTAACAGGTGGCTGAAGAAATTCAAACTATATCATAAAAAGGCTGTTTCAATTTTATACCAATGAAACAATCGTTGTATTTTACTGCACCCGGAAGTTATGCATCCAGTGTTTGAATATTGATTCACCTGCTGCCCTGGATGAGTAATGTGACAATAATGCATAGCGACAAAATCGGTTATACCGCCTGCAGTTGCAGGCTGTTGTTCAATAAATGTTTATGTTTTAAAAATATAAAGAAATGGAAAATAAATGAATCAAGGCCAGTTTCTGCCGAATTTAGATTCCTTGATTTCTGTTTATCTGTTTTAAAAATATAATCTAACAGCACTGCTATCCCGTTAAATTGTCTGGAAGGTGTGTAAGTTATTGTTCTATAGAGGAGTGCCAGTAATTAATCCCATCCGAGACATAAACTGGAAGCCGTTGCCTGAGACGCGCTGTAAATACATCCATGTACGCTCGGATGCCGCCTCCATGCGGCATACGGTCTCAGGCAACGGCTTCCAGTCCACGTTTCCAACAGTTAACGGGACGCGCATGTTATATGACCTGTTTGGAGTGATCACGATTACGCACCAAAAAAGTGCATTTACATATATATTTTATGTTTGATATATATCTTTTATCCACAGATTCCTATATTATCAGCCGTTGAAAATTAACTTTTTCATTTTTATTCGCAGGATTATGCATCGAGTGGTGATTTTTGCGACATATTACACTTATAGATCCTGTGGAGGAAAAATATGAAAATTTTACTTGCTGCAACAGCAGCTGCGATATTAGTTATGTCAACTTCGGCCAATGCATGGTGGAATAACAATAACAATAATCGTAATGACTGGAACAATGACTGGAACAATGACTGGCGTAACGACATGTACAACGATGGTTATGGTGACGGTTCCGGTGATGTTGACGGTGATGTCGACGGCAGTTTCAATTTTGGCATGAGCGGTAGTGGTCATGGTAAAGGCCGTGGTAACGGTCGCAACTCCTATCGCGGCAATAACAACTGGAATAACAGTAACCGTTGGGACAATCGCTGGGATAACCGCTACAATAATGGTTATTACCGTGGTCCTGGTTATGGTTATGGTCCTGGTTATGGTCATGCTCCTTACGGAGCGCCCGCTCAGGCACCTGCGCCTGCAGCAGCGCCAGCTGCAAGATAAATAACGATTTATCGTTATTTAGAAAGAAGCAGGCTGAGTTTTCAGCCTGCTTTTTTTTGCAAAATAAAAACAGTACGCAGGCAATGTCAGAAGTATCGTAGCATGCAGTGAGGTACGAACCGCATCGTTGTTGATCAGTAACTTTAATAATAAGTCACGCAGCGGCGCAAAGACGTGGAGAGAAGATTATGGTTTCGTGTTTTTCCTTGCGCCTTCGCGAGAAATCTCCCCGGGTTTTATTTGACGCGGTTTGTGCCCCACCGCATCCTGCTTAGCTGACTTTTCATATAAAATCCTCTGTGACTCTGCGTCTCAGCGGTATAAACCTGTATTATGATTGGCTTATTGTTGTCCCTGTTCCAGTATCCATCGGATAGCACGGTGAGTCAGTTTATGTGTTGAAGACAGGCCCAGTTTCTTTTTGATATGGGCCTGATAGGTTTCAATGGTCTTCACGCTCAAGTTTAGTTGTTCGGCTATTTTACCTGGTGCAACACCCTGGCCGATCATCTCGAAGACCTGCAGTTCTCGATTCGATAATGCATCGATATCACGTTTATCATCGCTTCCTTTGACCATGTTGTTCAGTATCCGCTCGGTCATGTGTTCACTCAGATAGACCTTGCCATTGAGAACCTGGCGGATAGCCTGAATGATTTTTTCCGGGGCTTCCTGCTTGTTGATGTAACCCCTGGCACCCGCGGCTAGAACGCGTTCAGCGTACAGCGATTCTTCGTGCATGGAGGCTACCAGCATCAATATGTTACTATTTTTTGTGTTGATATGTTGAATCAGGTCCAGGCCGCTGCCGCCTGACAGTGACAAATCGATAATCGCCAGATCAGGCGTGATCAGCTCAACCAGTTTGAGTGCAGTGGCCATATCGGCGGCTTCACCACATACTTTAAGATCGGGGGTATCACCAATCAGCTGCGCAAAACCGGCACGCACCAGCGGGTGATCATCGACGATTAGAATATGTGCCATTAGCTGGTTTCATTTACCGGGTTAATCGGGAACTGGCAGCGCACCTGTGTCCCGCGCTTACCAGCGGGATTGATGGTAATTTCACCGTCAAACAGACCGCAACGATGTCTCATAATATTTAATCCCAGGCCAGATGAATTATCAACATCGAGCGGTAAGCCAATGCCATCATCAGTGACTTCCAGCAAACCGCGATCCTGCTCTTTTATCAGCGAAACGCTGATCTGGCTTGCTGATGCGTGTTTAACGGCATTGTTCAGCGATTCCTGTACAATCCTGTACAGGTGGGTGGCTGTATCATCATCAGCTAATTGAACATTTTCATCGATATGCAGTTGTATTGGAATATGGCTTTGCTGCTCGATGTTTTCCGTGATCTCCTGCAGTGCTATGACAAATCCGTCAGCGTAAATTTGTACTGGCATCAGCCCGCGGGACATGGCGCGTACCTGTGTCAGGGCTTCATGTAGACCAGTAGCCAGCTGGTCAGCCAGTTCATGTTCCGGTTTGGATGCCTTGTTTAACAGACTTTCCGCCAGCATGCTGAGTCCAGTGAGCTGCTGGCCCAGGCCATCATGCAGTTCTTCGCCTATACGCAGCCGTTCACGCTCAGGTATCTCAAGCATCTCGCGTTGCATTTTTTGCTGCATGCTTAGATCGGTGATTGCACAGGCAAACAGGTGTGCATGTTTTAGCCGGATTTCACCAATTGACAGCGACACTGGAAAGGTGCCGTCATCTTTGCGTTGCGCAGTGAGCTGTTGTCTGCGGCCAGGCATTTTTTTAATCCCGGTTTGCAGGTATTCGGCCAGGTAGCTATCTAGATTTTCTCGGTGCGGCGAGGGCATTAACATTTTGATGTTTTCACCGACCATCTCCTTCGCGGTATAGCCAAACAGGGTAGTTGCAGACGGGTTTAAATAGCGGATAATACCGTGCGAATCAATCAGAAATATTGATTCGTAAGCGGCGTTGGCAATGGCATTGAATGATTCCGCCTGTTGCTCAAGTTTGCGTATATACGGCCGGCGCAGGCGGAAAAACAGACTGCTGGCAAATACAGTAACCAGCACGGTGCTAGCCACAGTAATGCTGCCAGTATGGACGAACACGCTGTGTAATTTATTATGGTCGAATCCGCCAAGCATGTTAGAATCCAGCAACTGGATACAGTCAAGGTATAAATAACTTATAGAAATAGTGGTCACGATTAACATTGCGGTAACCATGATATAAATAAGCAACGGATATGGCTCTGGTCTCTTCACTTTCTTTTACACTCAAGCCTTCAGAAAATTTGAATAATATCCTTATATGAGAAAGCGCTTATCTCCCTATACAGGGATCAGGCATTCCCTGATAGTCTACCTGCTATTTACAGTCCATGCTATCGCTTACCTGATTCCGGAGTAATTAGATGGTTATGCAGATACAGAAAACAGCAGCAGAGAAAGCTGATAGTTCGGCAACAACCGGGATTGGTTATGCCAGGCCGCCGTTAGAAATTCTGTCATGCCGGAACTGTGAGGTTAGAGGCAACTGCCTGGTAGAACAAATGACAATAGCTCATGAGCAGTCATACCAGGTCCTTAAAAACAAAAAAGTTTTTCTACGAGGTGATCATATTTTTCGCACGGGGGATGATAGCGAGGCGATATATGTCATTAGTAGCGGTTCGGTAAAATCTTATTTGATAATGGAAGATGGTGAGGAGCAGGTACTGAATTTTTATCTGGTTGGCGATGTAATAGGCCTCGACGGCATGGGCACGGATAGTTACCTTTCCTCGGCTGTCGCACTGGAATCAACAACCATTTGCCGTTTGCCAATGTTAGAATTGCCGAATCGTGCATTAGGACAGGGATTCCTTGGTATGATCTCGGACAATCTGATACGTGATCATAATCTGTTGTTGATGCTGGCCAGGAAGGATGCCGATGGGCGCATGGCGAGTTTTTTAATCAATATGTTAAAACAGTCGAAAAGACATGGCCGATCTGCAGACGTGCTTTATTTGACGATGACACGTCAGGATATCGCCAATTATCTTGGCCTGGCGATAGAGACGGTCAGCCGAACCTTAAGAAGGTTTCAGGACAGCGGCATCCTTGAAGTCACCCGGCGCAAGATTGAGATATTTGATATGAAATGCCTGTTGTCGATAGCGGGAACACAAATTACACGCTGAATCTGTCAGTTTAGTTGATATAAATCATATTCCTGTAACGATTAGTCTATATTATTACAGCCGTATTCATCGATTATTCAATGAATTATGTTTTTGTATCGCCAGTAAACATTAATAAAGAGAGAACGTGCACAGTATTGCTGCTTGACAGTGAAGCCGTATTATTAGTAGTAGATTGAGACTGAATAATTATAATAAAAGGGACGTATTTGATGCATATCATTGCTGCTGATGTTGGTGGCACAAAAACTCACTTTATGTTTGCCGATACTGAAAATCCTGGCAACATTATTTATGAAGCACGTTACCAAAGCGGGGAGTTCGACGGGTTTGAGCCGCTGCTGCAAACTTTCCTGGATGAAAGTGGCGCTGTTCATGGTCAGGTAGATATCCTGACGCTGGCTTTGCCGGGACTGGTAAGTGAAACTTCGGCAACCTTGACCAATTTGCCCTGGACCATTGAAAAACAGTTTTTGAAAGACAGCTTCGGTATAAAAACCGTGAATTTCATGAATGATTTTCAGGCATCCGCGCTGGGCATCGGTCAGCTGCAGGAACAGGACCGGATCCTTTTAAATTCAGGCGCTTCAGGCTCGTATGCGCTCAAGGACAATGCAATACGTGTCGCTGTCGGCGCCGGCACCGGACTCGGCGTTGCCTGGGTGCGGGGCGGTAAGTTTGCTGCGCACGCTTATGATACGGAAGGCGGGCATATCGATTTTGCCCCGGTTGATGATACGCAAATACGTTTATTGCAGTTTCTGCAGCAGTGTTATCCTCATGTATCGTATGAAAGGCTGTTATCCGGCGGTGGACTGGTGAATCTGTATGATTTCTGCACAGGTAAACGAAACAGCGGTATTGATGCCGCATGGGTGAATAAGCAGTCGCAAAATGATGAGGCGGCAGACAGGGCACTATCACTATTCGTTCAGATATATGGTGCATATATTGGTAATATTGCACTATTATTCAAACCGTACGGTGGTATTTTTATCACCGGTGGCATTGCCGCAAAAATATTAAACAAAATGCAGTCAGATGAGTTTTTAAATGCTTATCTGAGTAAGGGAAGAATGTCTCCACTGGTTGAGCAGGTGGCGGTCTATCTTGTCACCAATGAAAGCATAGGTGTGCTTGGGGCTATGTCAGAAACATTAAAAATGCAACGAGAATCAAAATGAAAGAAAGTTTTAAAAAACAGGCTAAGAACTACCGTTACTACACGGATTCAAATACCGGATCTGAACTGACACGAAGTACGCTGGTGCTGGTGCTCGCGGGAGGTCAGGGTTCCAGGTTAAAAGGTCTGACCAAGTGGCGTGCAAAACCGGCAGTACCATTTGGCGGAAAATACCGTATTATCGACTTTGCGCTTTCAAACTGTGTCAATTCAGGTCTACGCCGCATTGGTGTATTAACACAATATAAATCACACTCGCTGATTCGGCACCTGCAGCGTGCCTGGGGCTTTATGCGCGCTGAAATTGGCGAGTTTGTTGAACTGATACCGGCGCAGCAGCGCGTGGACAATGAATGGTATCGTGGCACGGCAGATGCACTCTACCAGAATATTGATATTATCCGCCGCCATGGACCGGAAAATGTCATTGTTCTGGGCGGCGATCATATCTACACCATGGACTATTCAAAGATGTTATACGTGCATGCCGCCTCCGGTGCGGACCTGACGGTAGGCTGTATTGAAGTGCCGTGTGAAGAAGCCAAAGGTTTTGGTGTGATGTCGGTCGATGAAGATTTCCGCATAACCAAGTTTTCCGAAAAGCCGAGTGATCCTGAGCCGGTTCCAGGCAAGCCTGATAAGTCATTGGCGTCGATGGGTATATACATATTTTCCACCGCCTACCTGTATGCCAGTCTGATTGAAGACGCCGAGGACCCGAATTCGGCACATGATTTCGGCAAGGATATCGTACCCAAGAGCATCTCGGCCTGTGATGCCCGCGCTTATCCATTCCTCCAGGATGACGGCACCCCGGCCTACTGGCGCGACGTGGGTACGGTTGATTCTTACTGGAAAGCCAACATGGAACTGTGCGCAATTGAACCAGAGCTTAACCTGTATGCGCGTGACTGGCCTATCTGGACCTACCAGACACAGCATCCGCCCGCCAAGTTTATTTTTGATGATGATGATGTGCGTGGCCAGGCCATCGATTCACTGGTTTCCGGCGGCTGCATTATATCCGGCGCCCTGGTTAAACGATCAGTGATTTTCTTTGCGACCGAAATCGAACGCGGTACCGTCATCAAGGACAGTGTTATTCTGCCGAAGGTATCAATAGGCCAGAACTGTCGTATTTCACGTGCGGTAATCGACAAGGCCTGTCATATTGAAGACGGCATGGTTATCGGTGAGGATCTTGAAGCTGACAGCAAGCGTTTTCATGTGACAGAAAACGGTATAGTATTAGTTACCCCGGAAATGCTTGGACAGCATCTTTATGTTGTAGATAAACAAGAACTAACTGCTTCACTCATAACAGCCTGATTATATGTTTAATATAAAACACGCGAACACAGAGAAGAATAAGGCACTAAATTTCGTTTTGTGCTGGCACATGCATCAGCCCTGGTATCAGGAAGGGATTGATGGCAATTACAGGTTGCCGTGGGTTTACCTGCATGCCATAAAGGATTACGAAGACATGGTGATGCACCTGGAAGCGCATCCAAAAATGCACGTCGTGGTTAATTTTGCACCGGTGCTACTGGATCAGCTGGAAGACTACGGCCAGCAGCTGAAAGCCTGGCTTGATAACGGCAAGAAAATGAATGATCCTATGCTCAACCTGCTGGCGGGTGCAGAGCCGATACCTGATTCTCCGCTGCAGCGCTACAAGTTACTGTGTGACTGTCAGCGCGCCAATGCAGAGAAGATGATTGATCCGTATGAGCCGTTCAAAAAACTGCTGCAGCCATTCAGATTTATGTTTCCGGACGGTGCCTGCGGTGCCGATGATACGGTCTGCATGCAATATCTGAATTCACAGTATTTTGTCGACGTCGTTGTCTGGTATCACCTGGCCTGGCTTGGTTATGCACTGAAACAGACACAGACATCCAGGGATCTCATTCATAAGGCCAGGATGTTTGACGATACGGACCGCCGGGCGTTGCTGCAGCTCATCTATGACTGTATTTCAGGCCTGATACCGCGCTACAGGAAACTGGCGGAAAGCGGTCAGATAGAGCTGTCAATGACGCCCTACGGCCATCCGATCATTCCATTGCTGAATGACATGAACAACATGGCATGTGCGCAACCGGAGGCGCCGAGGCCGAATTATGACAATTACCCCGGTGGTGTTGAACGCTCCCGCTGGCATATTCAGCAGGGGATAGAGAGTTTTAACAGGCACTTTGGATTACGCCCAAAAGGTGTCTGGCTGTCTGAAGGCGCAATATCTGAAGATGCCATTGCGCTGTTAGAAGAGTTTGATTTCAAATGGACGGCGTCCGGTGAAGGGGTATGGCGTAACAGTGTCCGCCTGAGCAACCTGGAATCGGAAAAAGTACGCAGCAAGCGTGCGCTTTTCCATCCCTACCAGTTGAAGGGGCACACCCCAAAAATGTTTTTTCGCGATGACGGCCTGTCCGACCTGGTTGGTTTTGAATACAGCAGGATGAACTCGGTGGATGCGGCCAATGACCTGGTTCACCACCTTGAGAACATTGCCGACTTTCTTGACGATAGCGCGCACAGGCATGTTGTTTCCATCATTCTTGACGGAGAAAATGCCTGGGAATACTACCCGCACAATGGTTACTATTTTTTAAATCACCTGTATCAGAAACTGTCTGAGCATAAATCAGTGCGCACAACGACTTTCTCCCGGGTCGTTGAAAATAGCAAAACGCATGCGCTTGATAAACTTTGTGCAGGCAGCTGGGTCTACGGTTCATTTTCAACCTGGATTGGTCAGAAAGATAAAAACAGGGCATGGGAGCGGCTGGTTGAGGCTAAACAGGCTTATGACAATGTGCTGGCGAAAGGCGATTTAAGTGAAAAATTGATAGCAAGGGCAACGCAGCAGCTGGCTATTTGTGAAGGCTCTGACTGGTTCTGGTGGTTTGGCGATGTTAATTCATCGGAAAGTGTGAGTGAGTTTGACAAGTTATTTCGATTGCAACTGGAAAACCTGTACAGGATACTTGAGCTTGAAGTGCCCGAAAACCTTGATCAGCCACTGTCATATGGCGGTGGTCAAGCTGAAAATGCCGGCACCATGGTCAGAAATGTCTCATAACACAGACCCTGACTCGGACCATAACTCAGAAAATAATTATAATAATGACAAAACCTTCACCCATCTTTCACCAGCGACGTGCTGGAATCCTGCTGCATCCTACATCATTACCTTCTGGCGTACTCGATGATGATGTAGAACGCTGGCTGGAGCTGCTGGTCGATAGCGGTTTTAGTGTATGGCAGGTACTGCCACTGGGTGATCCGCAGGCTGGTCTGTCTCCCTATCAGTGCACTTCGGCATTTGCCATGAACCCCCTGCTGTTGCCGCAATACCCGTCTTATAATAAAAACAGCAACGGTTTTGCCAGCTTTTGTGACAAGCAGCGGTTCTGGCTGGATGATTATGCAATATTCAAAATATTGAAGCAGCATTTCAATGATGATTCGTGGAATGAATGGCCTGCTGAGTGGAAGTTTCGTCAACCGAAGGCCATGCAGGAGATACATCAACAATACGCACGTGACATCGAAGAACTGAAATGGCAGCAGTACCAGTTGCATAAACGCTGGCAGGAAATCAGGGATAAGGCAAATGCCCTGGGCATACTGCTGTTTGGAGATATGCCGATTTTTATTGCATATGACAGCGCCGATGTATGGGCGCATGCGGAACTGTTCCTGCTCGATTCTAACGATAACATGACAGTCGTCACGGGTGTCCCTCCCGACTATTTCTCAGAGACCGGCCAGCGCTGGGGTAACCCGCATTATAACTGGGATGTTATGAAAAAAGATGATTATGCATGGTGGAAAGCCAGAACCCGTCATCTACTTGAGCAGTTTGATATCGTGCGCATTGATCACTTTAGAGGGCTGGAGGCTGCATGGATGATCGATGCAACATGCGATACGGCTGTAGCTGGCAAATGGCTGAAAATGCCTGGGGATGAGCTGTTGTCAGCAATAAAGGATAACCATAATCAGCTGCCTTTTGTGGCGGAGGACCTGGGCATAATTACCCCGGAGGTGACGGCACTGAAAAAGAAATACCATTTGCCCGGCATGTCGATTCTGCAATTTGCTTTCGATGAATTTGATGACAATCCTCACAAACCGAAAAACATAACTGAAGATACCGTTGTTTACACCGGCACCCACGACAACGATACCACAAAAGGGTGGTTTAACAACCTTGATGAACATGTTAAAAAGTACATCTTGCAGACACTGAAGATATCGGTCGACAATCTGACTGCTGATGAAATTGCAGATACCGTAGTAGATAAAATGATTGATGACGCGATGAATTCACAGGCGAGTATCTGCATAATACCGTTACAGGATTGTTTACATCTTGGCTCAGAGGCAAGAATGAATATACCCGGCACAACCACGGAAAACTGGCAGTGGCGGTTTCAATGGCAACAGCTAGAACAACGATACAACAGTAGTCATATAAAAACAATGCGACAGCGTAACGAGAAGGCGCACAGGCTGGTTAGTCCAGATCGATAATTTCCTCCACAGCAAGTTTAGATAAATTACGCTCTAAGAGATAAATACAAAAATGGTTGAAGCATTAACAAGAATTCAGCAGGGCTGGCATCATGATCCGTTTGAATGGCTGGGAGTTCATCCAGCAAGACCGGGCTATATAGTACGGGCATTTATGCCGTCGGCGGAAAGCGTTGAACTGGAAGACCTGGGGCCAATGACAAGGCTTGAAGGCACTGACACTTTCGAAATAAATATTACCAAAGCGCAAAAAGATACGCTGCCACAGCATTACCGGCTGCGCTGGCTGGAAAAAGGTTCGTTTGAAACACACGAAGTGATTTCACCTTACAGTTTCCAGCCAATACTTAGCGATTTCGATCTGGGCCTGTTTTCTGCAGGAAGACATTTGCATGCCTACCGTTTCCTGGGTGCGCGGTTGAGGACCATTGATGGTGTTGAAGGCTGCCTGTTTGCCGTTTGGGCGCCTAATGTTAAACGCGTCAGTGTCATCGGAGATTTCAATGGCTGGCATGGCCTGCGGCATCCGATGCGCAATCGCGGCGGATCAGGTGTATGGGAGCTTTTTATTCCGGGAGTGCATGCCAGTGACAACTACAAGTTTGAAATTCGAAGCCATGCCGATGAAATCCTGCATAAGACTGATCCATATGCGCGCTCCATGGGGCTGCGTCCTGACACTGCCAGCAAAATTGTACCGACTGACAGCTATCAATGGGGTGATGAAAACTGGCTGTCAAAGCGTCGGCAGGCGCAGTGGCTGCATGAACCGATGTCAATCTATGAAGTTCATGCGGGTTCCTGGCGGCGTCATGATGATGGCGGCTTTTTGAGTTATACCGAACTTGCCGAGCAGCTCATTCCTTATGTAAAGACTATGGGCTATACACATATCGAGTTCCTGCCGTTTACCGAACATCCGCTGGATGAGTCCTGGGGATACCAGGTAAGCGGATATTACGCGCCGACTTCAAGACATGGGGGAGCAGATGAACTGCGTTACCTGATCGATACCGCCCATCAAAATGGTATTGGCGTTCTTCTTGACTGGGTGCCGGCCCATTTTCCGCGTGACGAATTTTCGCTGGCGCGTTTTACCGGTGAAGCCTGTTATGAATACAGCGACCCGAAAAAAGGCGAACATACCGACTGGGGTACATTGATTTTCAATTATGGTCGTCATGAAGTTCGCAATTTTCTTGTTTCAAATGCAGTGTACTGGATAGAAGAATTTCATATCGATGGCTTGCGGGTGGATGCCGTCGCCTCCATGCTGTACCTCGATTATTCCCGTCGTCACGGGGAGTGGTATCCAAATATATATGGCGGCCGCGAACATATCGAAGCGATTGATTTTCTGCGTAACCTGAACGAAGTGGTGCATGCAGAATTTCCCGGCGTGGTGACGCTGGCGGAAGAAAGCACGGACTGGCCAATGGTGTCACGTCCGACTGCCGCAGGCGGGCTGGGCTTTTCCATGAAATGGAACATGGGGTGGATGCACGACACATTGAATTACATGCAGACCGATCCTCTCTATCGGCGGTTTCATCAGAACCAGCTAACCTTCAGCCAGCTTTACGCCTACACGGAAAATTTTGTGTTACCGCTGTCGCATGACGAAGTTGTTCATATGAAACGCAGTATGCTGGATAAAATGCAGGGTGATGTCTGGCAGAAATTTGCCAACCTGCGCCTGCTGTATGCCTATCAATATGCCCATCCAGGCAAAAAGCTGCTGTTTATGGGGGGCGAATTCGGTCAATGGGATGAATGGACTGAAAGAAAGTCACTTGACTGGATGATCTCCGGCATGGACAAGCACGCAGGCCTGTATAATCTACTCTGCGATCTTAATGAGATTTACCGTAACACCTCGGCGTTGTATTACCATGATTTCGAGCAACAGGGATTTCAGTGGATTAGCTGTGATGATGTTGATAATTCCGTGCTGGCATTTATTCGCCGTGATCAGCATTCATATATAATCTGCCTGTTTAACTTTACCCCGGCAATGCTGCAGGGATATGTTATCGGTGTGCCTGAGGCTGGAACATTTAAAGAAGTGTTTAATTCAGATGCAGCATGGTATGGCGGGTCGGATGTCGGCAATGGCGGTGAAGTTAGCAGCCAGCCACAGCCGGACCATGGTTTTGAGCAAAGCCTGAAGCTAACCCTGCCGCCATTAGCCGCATTGTTTCTGGAGAAGAAACTCGATTGAATATTCTATTTGCGGCCAGTGAGGCGTTTCCATTTATTAAAACAGGTGGTCTGGGTGATGTTGTACACAGCCTGCCTGTAGCGCTGGGTAAACTTGGCGATGATGTCAGGCTGGTACTGCCTGCCTATCGGGATGTGCTGGCCGCGGTGGACTCGATAAAAGAAGTTGGTTACCGGGACCTGCCGGGTATAGGCGTCACTCACCGGGTGCGGATTCTACGTGCTCACCAGGAGGAGCTTGGTGATTATTTATATTTGATCGATGTGCCGACTCTGTTCGACAGACCGGGTAATCCCTATGTACATTCGGACGGATTTAACTGGCCGGATAATGCAGAACGTTTTACCGTGTTCAGCCGTGCGGTTGCTTACCTTGCCAAGGGGGTTCCTGGTAGCCACTGGATACCTGATGTGGTGCATTGCCATGACTGGCAGACCGGCATGGTGCCTGCCTTCATAAGCATGACATATCCGCGTCCGAAGACGGTGTTTACCATACATAACCTTGCTTATGACGGCCACTTTTCACATGACGATTTTACATCACTGGCCTTGCCGCCCGAATGGTGGTCGCTGAACTATGTTGAGTTCTATGGCGGCTTTTCCATGCTCAAAGCGGGCATGATTTTCTCAGACCATGTCACCACCGTAAGCCCAACATACGCCAGGGAAATCTGTACTCCCGAGTTTGGCTATCGCTTTGAGGGGGTGCTGAATCACCTGGGCGATAAACTCGTGGGCATCCTTAATGGTATTGATCTTGATATCTGGAATCCAATGACAGACAGTCATATATTTAAAAATTACGGCTACCAGGAAAAAACAGCCGGGAAGTCCTGGGTTAAAAATAAGTTAATTAATAAAATCAATTTACTCAAGAATACTGGACTGGCTGACAATGAATCAGAAAACTCCAGTGCTTCTGCTAAATCGATGCCCTTGCTGGGATTTATCGGCAGGCTGGTTGAGCAGAAAGGTGTCGACCTGATCATGGCAATGTTGCCAAGGCTTTTTGAGACCACCGATGTGAAAATGGTCATACTGGGTTCGGGCCATATGCACTATGAAACCGGTTTAAAGGCACTGGCAGAGCAATACCCGACAAGACTGCATTTTCATATTGGTTACTCTGAAGATCTTGCGCATCAAATCGAAGCGGGTTGTGACATGTTTATTATGCCTTCGCGCTTTGAACCCTGTGGGTTAAACCAGATGTACAGCCTGCATTATGGCACACCGCCCGTGGTGAGTTTTACCGGAGGGCTTGCCGATACGGTCACAGATGCAACACCGATGGCAGTGGAAGATAAAACAGCGAATGGCTTTGTGTTTTATGATTTAAATGCAGATGCTTTGCTGGCCGCAATCAACCGTGCACTGGAACTTTATAGAAAACCGAAGCAGTGGCAACAGGTTTGTGAAACTGCCATGCAGCAGGAACTGGGCTGGGAAGCCAGTGCCAAAAAATACCAGGAACTGTACATGCAATAAATAACCGCGAATCGCCGTGCGGTGATCCGGTTATATATTTATGTCGAGTTTTAGCTCGGGAGCTTTAAATTCCAGGGTTTTGTGTCACCTCAGTTTGTCAGGACGTACTATAAGTTTTTGTCAGAACGAGAAACAATTCGGGTAAATCTCACTAAAATACCGGGGCATAGATATCACAGGGCAATACTTTGTAATAACATTGAAGGGATAGCTGGCTTATGAATCAATATGATACAGGATAAAAATTGTCAAATTGAATTCATTCTTGTGCCTTTTACATTTCGTGGTCTAAACTTTTGCTTAAAATCCCGTCAGTTTGTGGCGGCTTAGTTACAATAAAAACCATGCTTTTGCGACCATTCGCGCCTTAAGTTTTAACCGAAAGAGAAAAAACTATGTCAAATCAAAACTGGCTCAATACCAGTAAAATTCCCGAAACGGATCCTTTGCATGAGGACAGTCGTTCGCTATCAGAAGGGTTCCATCGTTACCTCAGAAATCATCTTGGCCATTTTCTCAGTTGTGCCCCTTACAATATTTATGAAGCGATGGCGTTGACAATCCGTGACCGGATAATGATACGGTGGTTCAATACCTGGCAGCGCCATAAACAGCCTGGTGTGCGCAAGGCTTATTACATGTCACTGGAGTTTCTCATTGGCCGTGCGCTGGGAAATCATTTACTGAACCTGGATCTTGAAAAAGAAACACGTGAAGCATTAAATGGCTTTTCAGTTGAGCTCGAGGACCTGATGGAACAGGAACCGGATGCGGGCCTGGGAAACGGCGGCCTTGGCAGGCTGGCAGCCTGTTTCATGGATAGCTGTGCGACGCTTGAGCTGCCGGTGATCGGCTACGGGATTCGTTATGAATATGGTATGTTTCGGCAGCTAATAAAACATGGTTACCAGGTTGAGGAACCTGACCACTGGTTGCGTGACGGTAATCCCTGGGAAGTGTCTCGCCCCGAATACCAGCAGCTTGTCCATTTTGGCGGCCACACGGTCCATTACAAGGACAAGGATGGCATTGAGCGAGTTCGCTGGGCCGATACCAATGATGTCATCGCTATTCCCTACGATATGCCGATTTCGGGTTACTGTAATGAAACAATTAATACGCTCAGGTTGTGGAAGTCAACGGCAACGGAAATCTTTAACCTGGATGAGTTCAATGCCGGCGATTACGCTGATGCCGTGGAGGCAAAAAATGACGCTGAACATATTTCAATGGTGCTATACCCAAATGACGCCAGTGAAAACGGTAAGGAACTGAGACTCAAACAGCAGTATTTTCTTGCCTCAGCCAGCCTCCATGATGTCATCAGGCTGTGGGAAGAAACCGATGGCGCGGACTACTCACGTTTTGCGGAGTTCAATGTGTTCCAGATGAACGACACCCATCCAACTATTGCGGTGGCTGAATTAATGCGCATTCTGCTGGATGAAAAACAGCTGTCGTGGAAGGAGGCATGGGCAATCACCACGAAAACGATGGCTTATACCAACCATACACTGTTGCCGGAAGCACTGGAACGCTGGCCAGTTTCACTGATGGAGCGTCTGCTGCCGCGTCTGATGGAAATTATCTACCAGATAAACAAAATATTTTTACATGAAGTAGCACTCAGGTGGCCGGGTGACACTAAAAGACAGCAAAGAATGTCGATTATTGAGGAAAGCGAACATAAACAGGTGCGTATGGCCTATCTTGCCATTGTCGGCAGTTTTTCCGTGAATGGCGTCGCGAAGCTGCATTCAGACCTGTTATGTGAAGGCCTGTTTAGGGATTTCTGTGAACTGTGGCCGGGCAAATTCAATAACAAAACCAATGGCGTAACACCGCGGCGATGGATAGCGCGGGCAAACCCGGGATTGAGCCAGCTGATTACTGACCAGATTGGCTACGAATGGGTGGCAGACCTCAGTCATATTAAATATCTGAATGAATGTGCCAGCCCGGATAACAAGGAGTTTCATAAAAAATGGTTCGATATTAAACAGGCGAATAAAAAACGCCTGGCTCAACTGGTGCTGGATAAAACCGGTATCGAGTTCGATCCAAAAGCGATGTTCGATGTACAGGTAAAACGCATTCACGAATACAAACGGCAACTGCTAAATATATTGCACGTTATTCATCTATATGTCCGTATAAAAAACGGCGACACAAAGAACTGGACAGCGCGTAATGTGCTGATCGGTGGCAAGGCTGCACCGGGTTATCATATGGCGAAGCTGATCATTAAACTGGTCAATAACGTGGCTGAAATTGTTAATAGTGATCCGGACGTTAACACTAAACTTCGACTGGCATTTTTACCTAACTATAACGTGTCAGCGATGGAAATCATCAGCCCGGGAACCGATCTGTCAGAACAGATATCGACGGCAGGTAAGGAAGCTTCGGGTACCGGAAATATGAAGTTCATGATGAACGGTGCCCTGACCATCGGTACCTATGATGGCGCCAATATTGAAATACTCGAACAGGTCGGCGAAGAAAACTTTTTCCTGTTTGGACTCAGGGCAAATGAGGTGACAGAGCTGCAACAAAATTATGATCCGCAACATTATATTAATAATGACCCTGACCTCCAGGCGGTGATGAACTTACTGGAGTGCGGCCACTTCAACCTGTTTGAACCGGGCATATTCCAGGACGTTATCAATTCACTGCGCAGTCCGTATGACCAATGGCTGACGCTCGCGGATTTTCGCAGTTATGTTGATGCTCAGGAAAAAGCTGCTGCATGTTATCGCAACAGGAAAAAATGGGTGCAAAAAAGTATACTCAATACCGCATCCAGTGGTTATTTTTCGACTGATCGAACGATGCAGGAGTACAATAACGATATCTGGAAACTTTAACCTAAAATCATCAGTTGGACGGCAGGTAGAGTGCTTTTTTTATGGTGACTAGCAAGGCGCGATGAGGCGGAATAGTGAGCTATTGCAACGATTCGCAACGAAGCCAGGCGCGATAAAAAATGTGCTATACCTGTGGTAGCGCAGTCACCCTTTCGGTGAGTTTGTTAGTAGCACAATAGTTAAATAAAATTATATAGTTTGCGTTACATTGAAGCGGTCAACTGATGAATTTAGGTTTAAATAACTTCTGCAACTACGTTATTTGCGGAAGTTATTGTAGAATAGAACCATCCCTGGAACAAAAGGGCTTTGCCAGGGTCGGATTGCTCGAATTCATTTAAATGTGATCACAGAACCTGACATACTAACCATATGTCAGGTTGCAGTATGAACATCCCTTGATTCAACTTCGTATGGCTAATACTATGACCGAATCTTCTTCTACATCTCACTCGGCGCCACGCCGGCAGGTGTTACTGGTAATACTCGATGGTTTTGGTGTCAACATCAGTGCGCAACATAATGCAGTTGCGCTGGCGAATACGCCAAATTTTGACCGCTGGTTTTCAACAAACCCGCACACACTGATTAATTCATCAGGTGCAGCTGTTGGCTTGCCTGATGGGCAGATGGGTAATTCCGAAGTCGGTCACATGACATTGGGAAGCGGCATGGTCGTCGAGCAGGACCTGGTGCATCTCAACAATAAAATAAACAGCGGCGAGTTCTTCCAGAACCCGGTGCTTATCGAAACCATGTCCCGGGCACGAGAAAAGGGGCGCCCCATGCACATTACCGGACTGGTTTCCGATGGCGGGGTGCACAGCCATGTCAATCACCTGCTGGCATTGATCAGGATGTGCAAACAGCAGGGCGTAAAACCACATCTGCACATGATTACTGACGGCCGTGATACGCCGCCACGCTCTGCAAGGAATTACCTGCCTCAGGTTGAAGCCGAATTGCGCTCTGCCGGCGGTTGTATTGCAACTGTCATGGGTCGTTATTATGCAATGGACCGCGACAAGCGCTGGCATCGTACTGAAAAAGCCTGGCGGGCACTGGTGCTGGGCGAGGCACGTACCGCCGTGAGTGCGCTTGATGCGATTGAAAGCGCCTATGCACTTGGCGAAAATGATGAATTCATCAGTCCGGTGCGACTGCCCGAAGCAGAAAATATACAGCACGGCGATCCGCTTATCTGTTTCAATTTTCGCAAAGACCGGCCTCGGCAGTTACTGTCAGCACTTGACTGCAGTTTCTTCGACAGCTTTGAGCGTAATAATGCGCCGCGTGCCAGCGTGACCTGCCTGATGCTGTATGATCACATGATGGGCATGCCATATGCGTTTGAACATGATGTGCCAGAGCTGACCCTGGCCGAAATTCTGTCTGACGCCGGCATCAAACACTTTCATTGTGCCGAGACGGAAAAGTTTGCTCATGTGACTTATTTCTTTAATGGCGGCAGCGATAGCCCGTTACCGGGTGAAACCCGCAAGTTACTGCAGTCGCCTAAAGTTGCCACCTATGATTTGCAACCGGAGATGAGTGCCGGCGCTGTTGCTGATGCCGTGATTGATGCTATTCACACAGGCGAATACCCTTTTATCGTGGTTAATTTTGCCAATGGCGACATGGTTGGCCACACGGCAGTAGAAGATGCTGTCATCAGGGCTGTAGAAGTACTCGACGCTGAAGTGGGAAGAGTACTGCAACGCGCCGATGATGCAGGGTATTCAATTATTTTGACTGCCGACCATGGAAATTGCGAAGAGATGGTGGATCCGGCAACCGGCGAACCGCAGACCCAGCATACAACGTACCCAGTGCCCTGCATGGTTGTCGATGAACAGGTATGGCGGCTTTCCAGTGGTGGCGGCCTGGCCAACATTGCGCCTACTGTGTTGCAGTTAATGGGGCTGCCGGTGCCTGATGAAATGGCAGCATCCCTGTTACTTGAAGCACTCCCTGTTAAAAGATTACGGCAGAAATTTGATTTAAGTGAAAATAAAATAAAAAGTGTTGCCTGATATAAATCTGAATGCGCGAAAAAATCTATCGGGAATCGTTTTTCATGGAAGCCCCGAGGCAAGAAGTACAGCGATATACTGGATATTATTCGCACAAAATCAGTTCTGCAGCTACAAGCACCTGTATTGTGCGAATAAGTTCGCAGCTACGAAATGGCATAGCATAATGGCCACGTTAATATACCCAGACAAAACAATAATAAGAATCAGAATCAGAATCAGAGAATTCTTAATTGAACATCAATGACAGGTTTGGTTACAATGGAGACAGGTTATGGTAACCGCTGGCAATAATATACAGACAGCCGATCCATCTAACATAGTCATCTTCGGTGTTACCGGTGACCTGAGCAAACGCAAGCTTATGCCTGCACTGGTGCGAATGCTCTGTTGCGGCCTGGTGCATGATGACAGCAAGATACTTGGCGTGGTGAACAACCGTAGCGAAGAAGTCTGGTTGAACCTGGTGCGTGAAGGCATGCAACAGTTTTCACCCGAGATCATAGAAGACGAAGAGAAGTGGCAGAGGTTCAAGTCACGGCTGATCATGGTGCCGGGTGATCTTGGTGATGAAACCACCTACCAGCGAGTTGCCGATGCCCTGGTGACACTGGACGGCAAAAAGAATGCAATGTTTTACTGTGCGATTCCACCGGAATGGTATGGTACCGTAACACGCGGCCTGCACCAGGCCGGACTGGCAAACGAGGAAGAAGGCTACCGCCGGCTGGTGATTGAAAAACCCTTTGGCCATAACCTGGCAAGCGCCCAGGAGCTGAACAAGGAACTGCAGTCGGTGTTCCACGAAAATCAGATCTACCGTATTGACCATTACCTGGGCAAGGAAAGTGTGCAGAACCTGCTGGTTTTCCGTTTTGCCAACAGCATTATGGAACCGCTGTGGAACCGCAATTATATTGACCATATCCAGATATCCACTTCCGAAACCCTGGGCATCGAGTACCGCGCCAAGTACTACGAGAAATCCGGCGCCTTAAGAGACATGATTCAAAGTCATATCATGCAGATGATGACACTCGTCGCGATGGAACCGCCGGTTGAGTTTACCGCTGACGCCGTGCGAGATGAGAAAATGAAAGTGCTCAACGCTATACGTTCCATTGGTCCAGAACAGATAAAAACCGACACCGTATCGGCACAATATGCCTCCGGCACTGTTGATGGCGAACACGTGCCGGCCTATGTTTCCGAGGAAAATGTGTCGCCGGAGTCATCCACTGAAACCTTTGCCGCGGTGCGATTCTATATTGATAACTGGCGCTGGCAGGGCGTGCCGTTCATTTTATGGACAGGTAAACGTTTGCAGGAGAAAGTTTCGGAAGTAATGATCCGCTTTCGCAGACCGCCGTTTAATTTATTCAATACCCATGCTTCTATTCCGGCAGCAAACGCGCTGGTGTTCCGCCTGCAACCGGATGGCGGCATCGTATTCCGCCTCAACGCCAAGAAGCCAGGACTCACTACGGACAATGAAACCATGGTGATGCGTGCGCCATACGCGGATGATACCGAAGAAGTGGCTGATGCCTATGAAATACTGATGCATGATGTTCTCATTGGCGATCGCACATTGTTTTCACGAGCAGACGAAGTAGAAACCTCGTGGGAAATTGTCGAACCCATACTGCATGCCTGGGAAAACCGGGTGTCTATCGAACGCTACCGTGCCGGCACCTGGGATGTTCCCGCAATGGATGCACTGACCAGGGACTGTGTCGGCGGCTGGCATAAACCCACGGTGCACAAAAAGCCTGCTTAAGTCAAATGGATAACTTCAGGATATACAAAACACCTGAAATGGTTGCCCGGGCGGCTGCTGATTATCTTTTCCAGAAGATCAAAGCCTGCGTCGCCGAAAAAGGCTCATGCCACGTTATCCTGCCAGGCGGCAGCACACCGGCGCGCTGCCTCGAATTATTAGCGGAAAAGGCCCTGCCATGGAAAAATATCCACTGGTATGCGGGAGATGAACGCTGTTATCCGGTTGGTCATGCCGAGCGCAATGATACAATGATCACCGCAAAACTGCTCTCACAGCATGAACAGGCTAGCTGTAACTTTCACCCGATACCCGCAGAACTCGGCCCGGAGCTGGCTGCAGAAAACTATGCCAGCCTGATCGATGCAACTGGAGGTGTGGATATTGCGGTGCTGGGCATGGGCGAAGATGGCCATACTGCGAGCCTGTTTCCGGGTAACAAGGCGCTGGATGATCAGCGCAGTGTCGTCGCAGTTTACAATGCACCCAAAGCACCCGCTGAACGAGTTTCGATTGGTTTAACCACGCTGAGAAGTGCCGCTGAATGTATCGTTATTGCGACCGGTGCTAACAAGGCGGAGGCGCTGGCAAGTGTTCTTAATGGCGCGTTGCTGCCTGTTGGTATAATAGAACCCGATGTCTGGTTTATTGATGAAGCCGCCGCTTCAATTATGACATAATAGATTGCATGAATAGTGAAAATGGAAAACTGTATATCGTGCTGGTAAGTGTTCATGGTCTTGTCCGCGGACACGACCTGGAACTCGGCAGGGATGCCGACACCGGTGGCCAGATAAAATACGTGATTGAACTGCTGCGTGAACTGGGACAGCGCCCCGAGGTCGAGCAGGCAGTGCTGCTTACCCGGCGCGTAAACGACCCGGGCGTAAGCGATGATTATGACGAACCGGTTGAGACCCTGTCAGACAAAGCCCGTATAGTACGCATAAACTGCGGTGAAGAAGGGTATCTGCCCAAGGAAACCTTGTGGGATTCGCTGGATAACTTTGCTGATAACGCCCTGGAGTACCTGAATACACAGAAGTCTTTGCCTGATATTATCCACAGCCATTATGCCGATGCAGGCTATGTCAGTATTCGTTTGGCGCATCAGCTCAATATTCCGCTGGTCCATACCGGTCACTCGCTGGGACGCAGTAAACGCAAGCAACTGCTTGCCGGCGGTATGAAGCAGGATGAGATTGAACAGCGTTATAATATCTCACGGCGTATCGATGCGGAGGAGGAAATACTCGGTGTTGCTGAATGCGTGATAACCAGCACGCGGCAGGAAATCGTTGAACAGTACGGTATGTACAATTTTTATCAGCCGAATACGATGCGGGTAATACCGCCGGGTACAGATCTCCAACAGTTTTATCCACCTCGGGGTGATGAGCGTCAGACAACGATATACCGGGATATCTGCCGGTTTTTACAGGAACCGCAGAAACCGATCATACTGGCACTGTCGCGGCCTGACCATAGAAAAAACATTACCACGCTGGTTGAAGCGTATGGTGAAGCAGCACAGCTTCAGCGCATGGCCAATCTGGTAATCATTGCCGGCAACCGTGACGAAATACGGGAAATGGAAAGCGGCGCACAGGACGTACTGACCGAAATATTTCTCACCATCGACTCATATGACCTCTATGGAAAAGTCGCTTACCCCAAGCATCACCGTGCGGGTGAGGTGCCTATCATTTATCGCCTGGCCGCTGCTTCCGGCGGTGTATTTATAAACCCGGCATTGACCGAGCCCTTCGGCCTTACCCTGATTGAAGCAGCAGCCTGCGGCCTGCCCATTGTGGCTACCGAAGACGGCGGCCCCAAAGACATCATTGAAAACTGTCAGAACGGTTACCTGGTCGATCCGCTTGATAAACAGCAGATGGCAGACGCCCTGCTTAAGGTACTGCAGGACAAGACTAACCGTAAACGCCTGGCCGACAATGGTATTAAGGGCGTGCGCGTGCATTATTCATGGCGGGCACATGTTGATAAATATCTCAAACTGATACAGCCCATTGTTGACAAGACGGAGCCGATTGAGCGCATGGAACTCAGGCGCCGTCCCATGCTTTATCATGACCGCGCCATTTTTAGCGATCTCGATCAGAACCTGCTGGGCGACCCGGAATCGCTGAAAGAATTTGTGAAAGTAATCACGGAGAACAGAAGCACAGCAACATTTGGTATCGCGACAGGCCGCCGGCTTGATTCCGCACTTAAAGTACTCAAGCAATATCATATCCCGTTACCTGATGTTTTGATTACCAGCCTTGGCACCGAGATTTTTTATAATCCAGGGCTGACATATGATAAAGCGTGGTCACATCATATCGATCACATGTGGCGGCGAAGAGCTGTTATGAGCGAACTCAGTGATCTGCAAGGTCTTAAACTACAGCCGAAACGCGAGCAGAGTAAATATAAAATCAGCTATTTTTATGATGCAGCGATAGCGCCATCGGTCAATGAAATTATTGACCTGCTGCATGTGCACGAGTTGTCGGCCAATGTGGTGCTTGCCTTTGGCCAGTACCTTGACATCGTGCCAATCAGGGCATCAAAGGGATTTGCCTTACGCTGGGTCGCAGAGATGTGGGGTATCCCTGTAGAAAATATCCTCGCTGCCGGCGGCTCGGGCGCAGACGAGGACATGATGCGTGGCAATACGAAATCCGTGGTTGTCGCCAATCGACATCATGAGGAACTATCTGAACTGGCCAATATCGAAAATATCTATTTCGCAGACCGGCCCTTCGCCGCCGGTATCCTGCAGGCAATCGAACATTACGACTTTTTAGGCAATGCAAGGTAATTACTTAAAAGCAAAAGCGTTTTACCACAGAGGCACAGAGGGCACAGAGTTTTTATTGTTGGTGTCTATGACAAATGATGTAGGTGCGAATTTATTCGCACATGGTTCCATGGTATGTGCATTCGTACGAATAAATTCGCACCTACGTTATACTGGTTTTTTCAAATAAATAAACTCTGTGCCTCTGCGCTGAAGCAAAAGGTTTTTATCTAAACATGAGCGATAAAAATGCAACACGATAATTTTGCTGCTCCGGTGATTTTCGGCGAAGTACTGTATGACTGTTTTCCTGACGGTAATTCTGTGCTCGGCGGGGCGCCGTTTAATGTTGCCTGGCATTTGCAGGCATTTGGTTTGTCGCCACTGATGATATCGGCTATCGGTGATGATACGCTGGGGCAACAGGTAAAATCGGCCATGCTTGACTGGAACATGGATACCTCGGGACTGCAGCTTGATACCGGCCATCCCACTGGCAGTGTTGATGTGAAGTTCGACAATGGTGAACCGCAATACACGATTGTTGAACATCGCGCCTACGATTATATCGATGCGGAGCTGCTACCGTCGGTGGCAGGTAACCGTATTTTCTATCATGGTTCGCTGGCATTGCGTAACCAGACGTCGCGCCTGGCGCTGTCAAAGATAAAGCAGACCTTCACTGGCAATGTCTTTCTGGACGTTAACCTGCGCGATCCATGGTGGCAAAAAGATTATGTGTTGACCCTGGCCGATGATGCAAACTGGGTCAAACTGAATGAAGATGAACTGCGGAAGCTGGGCAGCGGTGCAGGCGATATAAAGGCTCAGGCAGAGAAATTTATAGATACGCACAAGCTGAATGGACTGGTCGTCACCCTGGGTGAGAAAGGCGCAATGGCGTTAACCGATAGTGGTGAATTTGCTGAAGTACAACCGTCGCGTTCGCTTGAGGTGGTGGATACTGTCGGTGCCGGCGATGCTTTTACCTCGGTACTCATCCTTGGTCTGACGCAGCAATGGCCACTGCAGGTAACCATACAGCGGGCGCAGGAATTTGCTTCATTGATGGTGGCCCGGCAGGGCGCGACAGTCCACGACCGGAAGTTTTACCAGGCGAAAATTGTTGACTGGGGTTTATAATGCCAGTCCAGCTGGTTTTGACGAAAATAATATTAGTCCGCGAATAACGCAAAATACGCAAATAAAACTTTAAGATAATAAGAAACATTGCGTATTTTGCGTTATTTGCGGATAAAATCTTCGGGTCAGGTTTGTAGCCCTGGATAAGGTTTTTTATCGTTTCCGGCATGGTACGGCGCCACGCCTGCAACGTTTGACTTACGCAGGCCTAGATTTCAAAAACCAATAAAACAGCAGAGCTAAATAAATGTACGAACAGGTATCACACTCATTACTGAATGAAATCCTGACTAAACTGAATCCGGATATCAAGAGCAAGGACCTGCGCCACTTTTATACCCGGCTCGGGGCAAATTTTTACTCCATATATACATTGTTTGACCAGCTGTACGGATACCGTGATGACTTCAAGGAGCAGGCGCAACGCCTGGTCGAAACCATGGCGCGGCAATACATACTGCGCGCCGATGAGTTCAAGGATCAAGATATCGAGCGTGAGAAAGATCACAACTGGTTTCTCAGCCAGCAATGGGTTGGCATGGCGTTGTACAGTGATGGTTTCGCCGGTGACCTGAAAAACCTGAGAAAAAAAACTTCTTATTTCCAGGACCTGGGCATCAATATCGTTCACGTCATGCCGATTATGGCCTGCCCGGCAGGGCACAGTGATGGCGGTTACGCGGTCAGTGATTACCGTAAGGTTGATGACCGCGTCGGTAGCATAGAAGACCTCGACAAACTCGCCAGGGAGTTTAGAAGGAGTGATATTTTGCTGGTACTCGATGTTGTGCTCAATCACACCTCCAACGAGCACGAGTGGGCGATGAAAGCCAGGCAGGGCGATGAAACTTTCCAGGATTACTATTATATTTTCCCCAATCGCGAAATTCCGGACATGTTCGAAGAAACCATGCCCGAAATTTTTCCGGAGACGGCACCCGGTAATTTCACCTACATGGAAGATATGGGTAAATGGGTAATGACGGTGTTCAAGAATTACCAGTGGGACCTTAATTACAGCAACCCCGCGGTATTTATTGAAATGCTCGATATTGTCCTGTTCTGGACGAACCATGGTGCGGATATCGTGCGCCTCGATGCGGTTGCCTTTCTCTGGAAAAGAATCGGCGGTATCTGCCAGAACGAGCACGAAGCGCATTTAATCCTGCAATTGATGAAAGACTGCTGCCAGGTGACAGCGCCGGGTGTGCTGTTTATTGCGGAAGCCATCGTGGCGCCGGTGGAAGTTGCAAAATATTTTGGTGAAGACGCCATTAACGCCAAGGAGTGCGAGATCGCCTATAACGCAACCTTCATGTCACTGCTATGGGATGCGGTTGCCACCAAAAGTACCAAGTTGCTGAACCAGGGCATCAAGAACCTGCCCAACAAGCTGGAACGCGCTACCTGGTTAAACTACATACGTTGCCATGACGATATCGGCCTTGGTTTTGATGACGAGGACATACGTCGTGCCGGCTACGACGCAATACCGCACCGGCGTTTCCTGATTGACTACTTTACCGGCGTGTTCAACAATTCCGCCGCCAGGGGCAAGCCTTTTGGCCATAATGCAAAAACCGGTGATGCACGTATATCCGGTTCGCTTGCTTCCCTGGCCGGTCTTGAAGTCGCGCTAGAGAACGGTGATCCAAAGGACATCGAAGACGCGATAAAAATCATCGTCCTGCTGCACAGCATGATCATGTCATTCGGCGGTATCCCGCTGATCTACTACGGTGATGAAATCGGCACCACCAATGATTACCGTTATATTGAAGACGAACGCAAATCAGGTGATACCCGCTGGATGCACCGGCCGGTATTCGACTGGGAAAAAGCCGAGTTGCGCAACCGAACCAATACCGTCGAAAACCGTATATTCAATGCCCTGAAAAAAATGATTTCGGTGCGCAAGGAGATTTCGGCATTTGCCGACTTTAATAATCGTGAAATCTACGATACCGGCAATCCGCACCTGTTCGCTTTCAACCGGGTCAACCATCTGCAGATTGCAGACAGGGTACTCGTGGTTGGTAATTTTGATGCCCATCCGCAACACATGGACCTTGGCGATATGATGCGGTCGCCGTTTATGCAGCACGTACAGTTATACGACCTGTTCAGTGGAGAAAAGCCGGCGATGTTTAAAACCGCACTGGTTATACCGCCTTATCATTTCTACTGGCTGCAGGAACGCTAAGTTTAATTGTCATTGCGAGGCATCAAGCAATCTAAATGGCAGATCAGGCCGCTGTTGGTTGATGTTGCGTAACAACTTGCACTGAATAAGGTTACAGCTCACCACAGGTTAAGCAAACCCCTGATATTCATTTTCGCTGGATGGGCGTACAATAATGCAGTTGCATTAATAATAATGTGACATCAATAACACAACATTGAGGATAACTAAACTGTTTTAGGAATGTATATGAATAAACCAGACGTTAATAATTCGCAAGAAGTTGAGAGTTTAATCGGGGTGAATGTTCAAAACAGCGAAGAACTCCGCGAAATGGTTGCGCGCGAGGCCTATCTGCTCGCTGAAAAGCGCGGGTTTAAGGATGGAGACCCGGTACAGGACTGGCTGGAGGCAGAAAAGAAAGTAATCGGAATGATTTATTTTATGGATGAGTAAGAATGCCAGCATAAGGCCTTGCCGATAATGGCAATTCGCGCCTGCAGCACTTTGGTTAATAAAGACCTGCCATACTACAGATATTAAGCCACCGTAGCAGTGGAATATTGTTCCGCGATAGCCCTCACAACGACATTTATTCCAGCGTTTGCCCAAACATCGGCAACCCTTTATCCGCAATCTGCTCACGCAGCTCTTCACTGATAATAAACACCGGCACCTGTAACTCAATAACCCGGCAGTGCCGTGCAATGACCGCCATGGCTTCGTCGCGGTTATTGTATTTCGCCCTGGTTTCAAATTTGCCGTTGCCGTCCGCCACTCGCCATTTATCCTGTGTCTTTTTGATATTCAGCCACGGGTCACGTGTAGTTATACAGGTGGTTCCGACATTGCAGTTAAATGTTTTACCGACGGCGTTTAAAGCTTTAGGAATCTCCCGGTCATAATACTGTTTAATGGATTGCAGATGGCGTGCATAGCGCATTTCCTGGAGCTCTCCCATCGACCAGGCGATGCCGGCAAACCCGTTTTCGCTGGCCTGTATCAACATGAGTTTTATCGCCAGTACCGGCCATTCCTGTTTAAACGGGGCATTGGCAATCTTTCCCCAGCAGCTATTGTTATAACCATGGCGTTTGCCGTTTTGATGCCAGTCGCTTTGCACCTCTTCGATGAACAGCAGCTTTCGTCCGGCCTCGTCGATACGCGTGGTGGTGCGGATATGCGCCAGCAGGTTATGGTCATAGAAATGCGCACCGAAAAAGATACGCTGATGGTCCGGCAGGCTGGCAAACCACTCGCGGTAATCAGAACCGCCAAACAGTGTCAGGTGGTCGAAGTGGGTATGTGTCCTGGCGCCGGTGCGCATGCCGAGATACGATCGAGCATGTTCATCGGCGGCCATCTTGGCGTCCACGCTGTTGCCGAAAAACCAGCAGGTTTTGCTTTCCTCGCAGCCATCCGCTGCTTCCTTATTCACGATGGCCCGGCCGTAAGGATCCAGCGCAAACCAGTACTTGTTTAGCGCCATATGATGACTGTTATCCAGGGTTTTGACCACGCCAACGCGGTAGTTATAACATTCATCGACATAGCGCAGGATACACAGGCAGCTATCATCCAGCTTCAGCGCGGCGCGATAAACGGCCTGGTGGGGCATACGCAAGGCAACTTCCCTGAAACTGAGCCCGCCATTAGCACCCCACAACTGTTCGGTACTGACTTCTATACGAAAGTTATTTTCAGCAACTATATCCAGTAGCTGCATTTTACTGAATTTTACGCTGGCGGCCTGCTTCTGCAGGAACTGAGGTAAGCCTGACCACAGAATTTCCTCTTCACGCACGCCGCTTTTTTTAAAGTTGTTAATTGTTGCCAGCCACTGCTCGGCACTGGCGGCCTGCAGCGGCAGTTTTAATATCCGCTGATGCAACAAGCTGTACAGGTGCTGCGGGCAAGAATAGAGCCTGGCTGACAACTGCTGTTGATACTCAATGAGCCGTCGTCTTGCTGTTTCGATACGGCGCTGCTGGTCTTCCTGCCGTATCCACCGGGACAGGGCCGACTTGTCCTGCTCGCTCCAGTCACTGGCAAAGCGAACCGTCTCCAGCGTGTAACCGGAAAACTTGTAGTCATATTCTGTCCAGCCGCGCCTGGGTTCTCCGGACTCGTCCGTTTTTCGATAAAGGATATCTACCAGCGAATAAAGTTCACGGTGAGCGGAAGCCGGCCCTGCGCCCATGTTGCGCATAGCATGATACTTCGACCTGTCTGTTGAAAGGTCTATGATTCTTCCACTGGGTAGTAACAACATCTGTGTTTCTCTATTCAGCCCCTGAAACAATATTAGACGAAATCGCAAATACCTGAGTAAATTACTATGGAAATATCATATATTCAACCTGATAAAAAATAGGTGAATATTTGTAGGGCGCAATTAGCAACGGGTATTGTGACGCATGCCATACCAAGCATCGACATCGTAAACCAGAAGATCATTACTTGCTCTTTGCAGTAATTTTACGGCGAAGAAATAAGTTCCACCTGGTTGATAAGCTTTGCTAGTCAGGCATAATAGTATGAAGAAAAAAAGACAAGAAAGGTGATGGAGGCATTGCTGTCCCATTTAATTACAGGCGTACCCATAACTCACTGTTATACATGAAAGAGATAACTGTTTATGTCATCCGAAACATGAACTGGCAACGGTCGCCCGAGACACGCTGTGAATACTTCCTTGTACGCTTGAATGCCGCATCCATGCGGCAT